>NZ_JBFREQ010000013.1:0-160444 GCF_052114385.1 Variovorax sp. M-6
CCGTCCGGATGGATGTACGACCCGAAGGGCGTGATGTACCAGCGGTTGTCGTAGTACTGGTCCGCTGCGAACGTGGTCTGCGCAAGGCAGGCGCCATACGGGAGGGCAAGCACGCAGCAAGCTGCGAAGGTGCGTCGGTCGAACATGAATTTCTCCTCACATTGTCAATGTCGATGAGAGAGCCTCAGCTTGAGCCTTCGAGACAGCCGATTACTCGAGCCAGTCGAGGTCGACAATAGGTGCGATCAAGTCCGCTGGAATATACGAATGAAACTGGGTGTTTCGCCGTCAGAGCGGAGCAGCAACCTGCAGTTTCAATTGGCGTGACAATTGCATTGCACAAGTTGCGCTTCGGCAACGTTGAGCAGTTCGGCAACTTCCAGTTGCAACATCGAAAGAAAAGGCGCCATGCCCGTGCTGCGGTCGTTTCGCCCACGGACCGGCGTCGAATCAAAACTCTCATGACTCGCATTCACTGACAAACGTCAATACAGGCATCGGCAAGAACAGACAATTGCCGTCCGATGGTTTTCCCCTGAACCGGCGCTTGGTGGGGTCTCAGCAATGTGCCGGCGGCCACCCTCAAGGTCTGGAGCCTAGACTGAGGTGCGTGAGCGCGGGGCGAGGGTTCCATTCTTTCGGCACGATGAAGCTCGGCTATTCGGTCCTTCCCTGCTCCGATTGCGCCTTGATCATCTGTTGCAGCATCGCCATCAACGCAGCGCCGGTCAGGCCGAACATCAACACCCCGTTCCCGGCCTCGAGCGGACCCAGCAACTTCCAGGGCTTGGTCATGACCACGTCACCGTAGCCCAGCGAACTGAAGTTCACTGCCGAGTGGTACACCGCCTCGTACAACTCGCCGAACTCGCCCAGCACCATGAACAGCAATCCCCAGATCATGATCTGGAGGAAGTTCCCCAGTATCAGCGCGATCATCGCGACCAGAAGCGAGCGAATCTGAACGAACGGACGAGCGAAAGTGACGCGGTTCGATTGGCCTATGTAGTAGCGAACGCTCCAGAACGTGACGGCGGCCTGGAGCACCAGACACAGCAGGATGATCGGCAGCCCGATCGCCAGATTTATCAGCATGGTGCGATTCCTCCGTTCAGGCTTGTCTGCAGGACAGCGCATCGGATCGGCTGGCTCGCCAGTGTTCCAGCGCCCACACCGTCACCCATGCATAGAGCGCAACGGCAACGAACAAGGCGACGCGCATGGCCGATGCCTTGATCACGTCCTTGCCGCTGCCGCTGTCCTCGATGGCCGGTCCCAGCAGGAGCAGCATGGTCACCAGCGACTGGACCCAGAAAGAAGGCGGCAAGGCGTTGGGCCGGACCCGAAAAAGCCGCGTCCCTGCCCAGAGTGCGGCCGCGGCCATCCACAGCATCAACATCCATAGATTGGGGCGCAGTGAAAGGCCAATCCAGACGCATCCGGCGATCACTGCGCCCATGATCGTGGACCCCAAGAGCTCCTGTCCGGCCGCGCGGGCGCTTGTAGAGCCGGCCTGCTGACCCAGCGCGACGGACTTCATGATGGCGGCGACATAGAACGAGGGATTGGTCAGCGCCAGCACGAAGACCGGCATGACGACCACGACGGCGCGCAATGCGGTCCAACTCGCCGATTCTCGTGAAGTGACCTCGGGCGCCGCCTCCTTGCTGGCAGGTGCAGGGAGATCGGGGAACAGCGCATGCGAAGCGCCGCTCACCAGCACGCCGATGCAAAGGCCTACCGCGAGGGTCGCGCCGATCTGGAAGGCCAGGACCTGCGCCACCACCCCGACCACCGGAATCAAGGCAACGGCCATCACGAGAATCGTCGTCACCGGATTGGCCTTGCGCGCGCCCGAATAGAACACCGCGTAGAGCAACGCGCCCGTCAGCAGCACGCCGGCCAGCGCGTAGTGTTGCAGTACCGGAACCACCAGCACCCCTGCCGCCATCAGCGCGAGAACAATGAAGGCGAAGACGATGCCCTTGAAAAGCGGGATCGGCGGCCCCGCCTTGCACAGAATCAGCACGGCGACCACGCAGACTGCGTAGGGTGCCTTCAGCGCAAGCCCGTAGGCGACGAGCACCGCGAGGCCCAGGCCGATGGCCAGCCGCAGCACGGCCTTGTCGGCCGGTCCCATGCGGCGGCGTTCAGTAGACATAGGACAGCATGCTCATCATGTGGATGAAGCCCGTTCCCAGCCAGTTCATCAGCCCGTGATCGCCGGTGTAGATCAGCGCTTCGGCCTGCCCCCCCACCCGCACGGCGCGCAGCTTTTCGCGCTCGGACGGATCGAATTCGATGGCCACCGGAAAACGCTGCGCCTGCCGCAGCCAGTCGCGACTGTTCTCGATCGTCGGCAGCGTTCCGGGCTGTGCGGGCTGCCCGCTGGCGACACCGGCCCCGACGCTGCGGACCCTTCCCTTCAGCACGCTGCCCGGCATCACGTCGAGCACGATGGCCACCGCATCGCCCGGCTTGATGTTGCCGAGATTGTTCTCGGTCATGTCCGCGCTGATCCAGAGATCGCGAATCGTGATCAGCGTCATGACGGGCGCGCCAGCCTGCACGAACTGCCCGACGTCGGTGCGCAGGTCGGTCACGAGGCCGCGGCCGGGCGCGGCCACCTCGGTGCGCTGCATGTCCAGTTCGGCCTTGTCGACCGCCGATCGGGCGCTGATCAGTTGCGCATTCTTGTCGCCGCTGTCGCCCGCGGCTTCCTGGGCGCGAATCAGGTCGACACGGGCGGCCTGCTCCTGGCTGAGTGCCTTGACCCGGCTGGCCTGCGCGCTCTGGACCCGGCGGATGGAAATCGCGCCGGGGTCTTCCGCAAAGATCTGCTCCAGTCGCGTTGCGTCCTGCCGGGCGTAGACATAGTTGGCCGTGGCCGCCCGCAGACCAGCCTGGGCGGCTTCCACGGAAGCCACCGATGCATTGACCGAGCGCCGAACCGACTCATAGTCGGAACGGCTGCGTTGCAGCGCGATGCGGTATTGCGTCGGGTCGATCTCGAAGAGCTGTTGTCCAGGTTCCACGCTGTCATTGTTCTTGACATGCACCTTCAGCACCCGGCCCGACACTTCCGCCGCCACCGGCACCACAAAGGCCTGCACCCGGGCCTGCGACGTGTAGGGCGTCAGGCGATCCGAAACGAAATACCAGACGAGGCTGGCGACGATCAGCACCAGGACGACGATCGCGCCGAGGCGCGCGCCCTTGCCGCTTTCGGGCGGCGGCACCGTGGGCTGCCTGGGTTCGTCGCTCATGGTCTTGTCCCTTCCGGAGGGGGAAGCACGGCGTCGCCGGGCGCCGGCAACGGAGCGGCCAACAGCCCCTTCCAATCGCTGCGCCGACCCATGGCCTCTTGCGTCGCGTCGTCGAGCACCGGCCGGCTGCGGGCCGCCTCCCATCCACCTCCCATGGCCTTGTAGAGGGTGATCAGGCTCTGCGACTGGCTGCCGCGGCTGGCAACCAGCTGGTCCTGCTCGCTGAAGAGCGTGCGCTGCGAGTCGAGCACGCGCTGGAAGTCGACCAAGCCCTCGTTGTATTGCCTGTCGGCGATTTCCAGCGAACGCTGCGCGGCCTTCACCGCATCTGCCAGCAGCACGATCTGCTCGCCGGTCTTGGTAAAGCCGACCGATGCATCGTCGACGTCGCGAGCCGCTTGCAACACCGTGTTCTGGTACTGCTCATAGAGTTGCTGGAACCGCGCGTCCTGCACCAGCACGGTGTTGGTCAACCGTCCATGGTCGAACACATTCCAGACCAGACTGGGCCCGATGGTGCCGCTCAAGACCCTCGATGCGCCCTCGAGCGTCGAGCCCGACAGACCCAGCGCGCCCAGCAGAGAAATGGAGGGATAGAGATCGGCCACGCTCACGCCGATCAGGGCGGACTGCGCAGCCAGCTGCATTTCCACCGCCCGCACATCAGGGCGGCGTCGCAGCAGCTGGGCCGGCATGTCGACGATGACGTCCAGGCCGGCCTGCGGGATCCTTTCTTTCCCTTCTTCCATCTCAGGCAAGGGGCCCGGCGGGCGGGCCAGCAGGATGCTCAAGGCGTTTTGCGCCTGGCGCAGCGCGATCTCCAGCGGGGGCACGGTCGAGAGCGTGCCCAGGTACTGGGCCTTGGCCTGCTGGACGTCCAGCTCGGACTCGTTGCCGCTCTTGAAGTGAAGCTCCGTGATCTGGAGGCTGCGCTTTTGCAGTTCCGCATTCTCGCGAGAGATCCGCAGCCGCAGTTCCACCGTGCGGATCGTGCAGTACAAGCCGGCGACCTGGGCCGCCATCAGCACCTGAATATCGTCGTACTGGGCGATGCTGGCGAGATAGGCAGCGTCCGCCGACTCGATGCTACGCCTGAACTTGCCCCAGAAGTCGATCTCCCAACCCAGGCTGAACCCGACATTCGCAGTCCACGCACTGGTGTCGCGCCCGCTTGAACGCTGCTCGCCGACGCCGAGCACTTGGGCTGTTGCCTGCTGCACCTGCGGATAGCGCGTGCTGTCGGCAATGCCGAGCTGCGCCCGCGCCTCCATGATGCGCAGGCCGGCGATCCGCACGTTCGGATTGACGCGCTGCGCCTCGGCGACGAGTTGGTCGAGCACGGGGTCGTTGAAGTTGTGCCACCACTGCGGCAGCGACCCATTGCGTGGACGCCTCAGGTCGGCGGCGAGAGTTTCCAGCGAACCGCCGCTCCACCCCGACAGCCACGGCACGCGGGGCCGCTCGAAATCGGGGCCCACCGTGGTGCATCCCCCGAGCGTCGCGGCGGCGCCGGCCAAGGCCAGGATTCGCAAGCTCGACCCCATCGAAGGCATCTCAGGCATCGGTTCAGGACACGATCGGCGGCTCGCCCTCCAGTTCGACCGGGTCGACGAGGTCCGGATCGGTCGCGACCCACCGCATGAGGATCTGATAGCCAAGGCTAAGCGCCGTGGCGCCGAGGAACATGCCCAGGATGCCGGCGCCCGCCAGTCCGCCCAGGGCACCGATCAGAACCACCGGCATGGGCGCATCCACGCCCCGCCCCAGCAAGAGCGGCTTCAGCACGTTGTCGAGCATGCCGGCGACCACAAGAAGCACCGAGTTGACGACGGCCGGCACGGTCTCGTAGTCCTTGCTGAGCCAGACGTAGGCGATGACCGGCACGGTGACCAGCAGTGCCGGGACCTGCGCGATGCCCAGCACCAGCACGATCACGGCCAGAACGCCGGCGAAGGGAATCTGGGCAAGGATCAGGATGATGCCCACGGCCATCGCCTGAATGAAGGCCACGCCGACCACGCCCAGGGCCACTGCGCGGATGGTCGAGGTGGCGAGCGCAGCAAACTCCTCGCCTCGTCGGCTGCCGACGATGCGCCCGAGGATGGACTGCGCGGCTTCGGCCCCCGACTCTCCGAAGGCCATGATGATGCCGGCGATGATGAACGAGAACATGAAGAGCAGTATGGTTCCGCCAATGCTCGCCACCATCGCCAGCGCCTTGGCGGCCAGTTCGCCGAGCTCCGGCTGCATCCTCTGAATGACCGCCGGCATGTCCGTATGCGCGAGCGACCAGAGGCCGTGCAGCTTCGAGCCGACGATGGGCAACTCGGCAACGCGCGCAGGCGGCGCGGGAATCGCAAACTCGTTGTCTTTCACCCGCTCGATCGTCTCGTGGACCGAATCGCCCATCGAGCCCAGGACCACGGCCATGGGCACCACGATCAGCGCAATGCCGCCCACCACGAGCAAGGTGGCAGCCAGACCCTGTTTCCCGCCCAACCGGCCGGCCAGCACCTGGTGGCCCGGATACATCGTCACTGCCAGGATCAGCGCCCAGGCCATCATGGTGATGAAGGGCGAAAAGATCTTGTAGCAAAGCAGCGTCAGGGCCAGGACCAGTCCGGCCCGGATGAAGACATCCATCAGCTTCCTGGACATCCGCGTTTCGCGTACGAGATCGGGCTGGAGAAGCGTTCTCATGGGTCGACCCTTCGAAAGTAGACGACGTCGGAATTGTCCTGAGTCGTTTCACATCGACTGATGACTCTCAACACGGCACCACGCATGACTCGTGCTGGTTTCTCGCAAAGGCTTGCCGCCCCGGCCATCTTCAACCTTTCTGCGCGCCGCCGCCCAGTGGTTGTCGTCGTACGGGTCCGATGCGAAAGGGGTCTGCGCAAGGCAGGCACCCACCCCGCTCTACTTCTTCGCAGGCTCGACCGACAGCGCCACCGCCTCGGTGTAGACCGCATGGACCTGATCGCCCACCTTGATCATCTTCAGCTGGTCGGGATCGCGGACCGTCAGGTCCACCTCGTATTCCGTCCCGCGCAGCGTGATCATGTGAGTCTTCCTGTTCACGGCCACCACGTCCGCGGTGACCTCGACCTTTTCTCCGACCGCACCGCCCGGGCGTTCGCCTGCCTTGGCCCTGTCGCCGCTCATGGTCTCGACCCTGCTGCGCAGTTCCTTGCCATCCTTCATCAAGGTCAACGTGAGCGCCTGCGCGTAACGGACGGTCACCTTGTCACCGACCTTGAGCTGCTCGAGGTTTCGTGCCTCGGGACCGATTCCGAACACATGCACCTTGCCTTTGGAATCCTTGATGGTGACATGGCGCTTCTCGAGGTCCATCGCCTGGATGACCCCCGTGGCCCTGATCACCTCCTTGAGCGTCCCCGTGCCGGGGCTCGCCGAGGCCGCAACCTCTCGGGCGGGCTTGCCCTGCGAGACAGCGGGCGCCAGCAGCGTACCCAGCATTGCGATCGCTATGAGCGAAGTTGCGATCTTCATGAGAATCCCCCTTTCGCGATGGTCGGGAAGGGTGCCAAGCATGATCCATATCGAGCGCGTCACGTTGACGTTCGTCAATCCCGCCTCCATGGGCCCGTTCCGCGGCCGCCCTTCGGCCACGGTCCGTCAACGCGATCAATCCTATGACCGTCATAGGCAAAGCCTTTGCCCGATTCGTCCGTGCGGCATCCAGAATGCAGAGATCTTCAATCAAAGAACTGGAGATTCACCATGAGCGAGACACAAGCGGAAGCCAAGTGCCCATTCCCCCATGCGGGGGGCCATGTCAATCGTGACTGGTGGCCCAACCAGCTGCGGGTGGACCTGCTTCACCAGCACTCCTCCAAGTCAGATCCCATGGGCGAGGACTTCGACTACGCGAAGGAGTTCAAGAGCCTCGACTACGAGTCGCTGAAGAAGGATCTGCGTGCGCTGATGACGGACTCGCAGGACTGGTGGCCGGCGGACTTCGGCCACTACGGGCCGCTGTTCATCCGTATGGCCTGGCACAGTGCCGGTACCTACCGTACCGGCGACGGGCGTGGCGGCGGCGGCCGTGGCCAGCAGCGCTTTGCGCCGCTCAACAGCTGGCCCGACAACGTCAACCTCGACAAGGCGCGCCGACTGCTGTGGCCGATCAAGCAGAAGTACGGCCGCAAGATCTCCTGGGCCGACCTGATGATCCTGACCGGCAACGTGGCCCTGGAATCGATGGGCTTCAAGACCTTCGGCTTCGGCGGCGGCCGCCCGGACACCTGGGAGCCCGACCAGGACGTCTACTGGGGCAAGGAAACGACGTGGCTGGAGGACAAGCGCTACACCGGCGACCGCGACCTGGAAAACCCGCTCGCCGCGGTGCAGATGGGCCTGATCTACGTCAACCCGGAAGGCCCGAACGGCAACGCGGACCCGGTCTCGGCGGCCAGGGACATCCGCGAAACCTTCGCCCGCATGGCGATGAACGACGAGGAAACCGTCGCCCTGATCGCCGGCGGCCACACTTTCGGCAAGACCCACGGCGCCGGCCCGGCGGACCTCGTCGGCTCGGTCCCGGAAGCGGCCGATCTGGAGGAGATGGGCATGGGCTGGAAAAGCACCCACGCCAGCGGCATCGCCGGCGATGCGATCGGTAGCGGCCTGGAAGTCACCTGGTCGCAGACGCCGACGCAGTGGAGCAACCATTTCTTCGAGAACCTGTTCAAGTTCGAGTGGGAAGCGGTCAAGAGCCCGGCCGGCGCGGGACAGTGGCAGGCCAAGGGCGCTGCGGCGGACATTCCGGATGCCCACGACAAGTCGAAGAAGCGCGTGCCCACCATGCTGACCACCGATCTTTCACTGCGCTTCGACCCCGCCTACGAAAAGATCTCGCGGCGCTTCCTCGAGCACCCCGAGCAGCTTGCCGACGCGTTTGCGCGCGCCTGGTTCAAGCTGACGCATCGCGACATGGGCCCGCGCGCGCGCTACCTCGGCCCGGAAGTGCCCGCCGAAGAGCTGATCTGGCAGGACCCGATTCCGAAGGTCGACCATCCCCTTGTCGGCGACAAGGACATCGCGGCGCTCAAGACCAAGGTGCTGGCCTCGGGCCTGTCGGTGTCCGACCTGGTGCTGACGGCCTGGGCCTCGGCCTCCACCTACCGAGGCTCCGACATGCGGGGCGGCTCCGACGGCGGCCGCATCCGCCTCGCGCCTCAAAAGGACTGGGAGGTCAACGAGCCGGCCAGGCTGGCCAAGGTGCTCAATACGCTGGAAGCCATCCAGGGCGAGTTCAACAAGGCGCAATCGGGCGGCAAGAAGGTATCGATGGCCGACCTGATCGTCCTGGCCGGCTGCGCCGGCGTCGAGCAGGGGGCCAGGAACGCCGGTCACGATGTGACGGTGCCCTTCACCCCGGGCCGCATGGACGCGTCGCAGGCGCAGACCGACGTGCAAGCCATGGCGGTGCTCGAGCCGGTGGCCGACGGCTTCCGCAACTACCTCAAGAAGGACTACAGCGTTCCCGCCGATGCGCTGCTGATCGACAAGGCGCAGCTGCTCACCCTGACCGCGCCCCAGATGACGGTGCTGGTGGGCGGCATGCGCGCCCTGGGCGCCAACGTCGGTGCCACCAAGCACGGCATCTTCAGCCAGAAGGAGCACACGCTGACCAACGAGTTCTTCGTGCGCCTGCTCGACCTGAACACGATCTGGAAGGCGGTGCCCGGCGAGAACAACCTGTACGAGGGAGTCGACCGCAAGACGGGCGAGCGCAAGGGCAGCGCGACGCGCGTGGACCTGGCCATCGGCTCCAATTCAGTGCTGCGCGCCCTGGCCGAGGTCTACGGCAGCTCGGACGCGCAGGAGAAGTTCGTGAAGGACTTCGTCGCAGCATGGACCAAGGTGATGAACCTTGGCCGCTTCGACATGGTCTAGGGCCTGGGGAGGCCATCGCACGCCGTGGCGATGGGCCTTCACCAACCGGCATTCGTCTTTGCCCTCCTCCTCCCGAGGCGGCGCAGTGCTACGCTATGCAGACAAGCGGGCAGGAGACAGCGATGACGGCCAGCTACGTGGAAATACAAGGCGCCCAGGCGGATATCGCCCTCTGGGATGGGCTGATCACGGACCAAAACGCCCTCATCTGCGTCATGATGCAGAAGATGTCCCAAGTCGGATGCGCGGATGCGGCATGGCTCGACGAGCGAATCACGGAGGCGGAGAGTATCGAGAACCGCTTGGTCGTCGGACTCGACCGCGCCCAGCGCCGATTGCGGACATTGCTCTAGAGGCGGCGCAGCGCGAGGCCGAAATCGACCGCGCGCATGACCGTCGCCCCACTCACCGCCTGCAGATCCCCAGCACCAGTTCCTGCTCCGTGCAAGCGCGCGATGGCGGCGGCGCCTGGACGGCGGTCGAAGCAGCGACAGCCGCACGGCGGGCAATGCAGGTACGCATGCGCTTTTCCATCGGCGCGTAGTAGCGCCACCCCTGGCTCAGGGCCGGGAGTTCCAGGCGCACTTGCTTCCACTTGGGATGGCCGTTGGCCTGGAGCTTGTCGAAATTGATGCAAAGGGATTCGGCGAAGCGGCCCAGATTCCCGACCGTCGACTGCAGTCCGTAGTCGTAGGTGACCAGGTAGGCCTTGACGGTCAGCGTGGTCACGTCGGCCTTGAGCCATGTCGGATAGCTGGCGGCGCGTATCACCGCGGGGAAATAGGTCTTCTTCGCCCGCGCCGTCTCTGGCGCTGCATCGTCGAGCTTCAGGATCTTGATGTAGTTGCGCGCCTCGGCCTTCATGTCCGAGAACAGCTTGGCCGGCTGTCCGGCAACGATGATGGCGACGTCGATCGACTTGTCGACCGTGAGCCTGGCCAGCGCCTCCTCGTTGCTCAGGTATTGCGCGTTGGCAGTCGGCAGCGGCTCCCCGAACATCAGCTGGTACAGCGTTCTCGACGTGAGCGCCGTGCCGCTGCCCAGCGGGCCGACGCCGATCACCTTGTTCCTGATCTCGTGGATGCTGTTCAGCGGCGAGTCGGCGCGGGCGACGAAATAGATCTCCTCGTCATAGAGCGGCATGACGAGGCGCAGTGGACGGATGATGTTGCCGGCATCGGCGTTGCCCGCCTTCGCCTCGTCCAGAAACGCCTGGTAGACGTCGGACTGCACCAAGGCCAGCTTGACGCCGGGCTCGAAGCGCATGCGCTGGACGTTCTCCGCCGAGCCCTTCGACTCGAGGACTTCGAGGTCGATGTCGGCGGGCTCGGCAACCCACGTGGCGAGGTCCCGGCCGATCTGGATGTAGGTGCCGGTTTTCGATGCGGTGACGATCTTGTACTCCGCCCGGGGCGCCGCGGCCGCGCACGCAAGGAAGGCCATCCACAACAGTCCGGTCAACAGGGATCTGATAGGCATACTGGCTCCATCGAAGGTTGGCGATACCACCAGGTGATGCCTGGCTCATTGTTGCTGCTCAGTGTCTCGTTCGGACGCTCTCGTTCTCCCTATTTCTTCGCGCACAAGGCCAGCGCCGCGAGCGCTTCGCTGCACTCTTTCTCCTGCGATCCGGCGGTGCCGATGGCGGGCGCAGAAATGGCGGGCACGGGCGCTTCCGGAGCCAACGGGGCTGGAGCAGCCGACGCCGCGGCCTCGTTGCGTCGAAGCGCCCTGGACACCTTCAGGGCGGGGTCCGGAAGCTGTTCACGCGTGGCGGCCTGTTCTTGCACGCGCCGATCCAAAGCCTCCTTCAGCGCCCGAACGCCAGGGTCTTCCGCATGGTCGGCATCCAGGATCTCGAGGCCCTGCTCCGCGGCACCCAGGTCGCCGCGGTTCAGGGCGTCCTGCACGCGCTCGACACCGGCGCTGAAGGCTCGCAGCCTGCCGGCCTCGTTCTGATCGTCGAAATAGGCGCGCTCGAGCCCCAGAGCAGCGAGCCCGATCAAGACCAGCGCGCATGCGATGGCGATCACCTTGCGCTGGGGGGTCGCGAAACGCGCCGCCCAGCGCGCCTTGGCGCCGCCTCCCGAGGCTTCCGTTTGCCAGAAGGCGCCAGGTCGGACAAGGCCGATTTCGAGGTCCGATTCCTCGTTCGCCGCGCCCGTGGGGCCGGGGATGTGGATGACTTCCTCCGCATCCGCCTGCACGGTGTCCGCGAAGTCGATGACCACGGGGGCCCGCGCTTCATTTTCAGCAGCGGCGCCGCGCCCGGTCATGGCAGGCGGTCTTGCATCGTCAGTCTCGAGCGTGGCCAGCTGATCCTCGAAGCAGAACGGGCAAAAGCGGTTCCCTGCCTGCAGCATCGCAGCGCATCGCCTGCAGGGTACTGAGAACGATGGGTCCAGGTCGGCCGGGTTTGCCATGGTTCACACAAGGTTCATGCTCGCCGCGGGATCGAGCGATTTTTTGATTCTGGACCTACTTTCGCGCCGAACCAAGCTCGTTTTCATGGGCCGCCCCGCCCGTGGGGCGAGGTGCGGTCAGGCGCGTCGCTTGAACATCGCCGACCCCCCGCTCGCATGTGCGACCTCCTCCGCGGTGGCGACAAGGGCCGGGCCGAGCGCCAGCATGCGTTCTTCCGTCAATCGAACCAGGGGGCCGGCGATCGTGATCACCCCGATCACGGCGCCGTTGCCGCTTCTCACCGGCGCGGCCATGGCGGTCATGGCCGGCGCGAACACCTCGTTGATCATGCTGAAGCCGCGCTTGCGCGCACTTCGAACGAAAGCGAGCACCGCCTTGACGGTCGTCGGCGCCTTCGGCCCGAATTCGCCGGGTTTGCCGAAGCCCTGCCTGGCGATGAGTTCGAGCGCCTGTTCATCCGTCATCGTCGACAACCACGCATGGCCGGCCGAGCTGCACGACAGATTGACCGACAGGCCCATGTCCGGGTCGTAGCGCAGGCCGCGCGTCGCACCCTGCGCCTTGGCGACAAAGGTGAGTTCGTCGCCGTCGACCACCGCCAGGCGGACCAGTTCGCCCGACTCGGCCGCGAGTCGGTCGAGCAAGGGCTGCGCCACATCCACGATGCCGCTGTTGCTCAGAAAACTCAGGCCGAGCGAGACCAGCTTGATGGTCAGCGAGTAGTCGCCGTGACTCTGGTCCTGCCGTACGTAGCCGCAGCGGATCAGTTCGGCCAGCAGGCGGTGCGTCGCGCTCAGCGGCATGCCGAGATCGGTGGCCAACGCAGACAACTGCCGGCCCTCCGGATGTTCGGCGAGGTGCTCCATCAGCTTGAAGCTGCGTTCCAGTATTGCGCTCATTCCTTGACCCTGAAGACCTGTCCAAATCCCCCCGCCCGACTCGCGGCGACGGCGGCGCGCGCGCCGCGCGCAGGCAAGCCGGACGTCAATGTACCGCGTTTCCGGAAAGCGTTTCTACTTATGGAAAACTTTTCCACAGATCGCTAAGATCGCGCCGCATCCTGCATCGGACCGCGCCCAAGAGCATCCGCCGCACCCCGAATTCACGTCGTCTGGAGCCCTTCTTGAGAACCCTACTCCCTCGCCTGCTGGCGGCTGCCGGCCTCTCCCTCGCCCTGGCTGCCCCCGCATTCGCACAGGACGGCCAGGAGCGCGTGATCCGCTTCGGCCACCTGAACAATGCCGACCACCCGGTGAGCTTCGGCGTCAAGCGCTTCGCGGAACTGCTGGCCGCCAAGAGCGGCGGCAAGATGAAGGTGCAGGAATTCCCCGCGTCCCAGCTGGGCAACGAGCTGCAGCAGCAGTCCGCGCTGCAAGGCGGCGTGCAGCAGATGTCGGCGCCCGCCACCACGTCGCTGGCGGGCATCGTCAAGGAGTTCGGCCTGGTCGACTTTCCCTTCGCGGTCAGCACCTTCGCGCAGGCCGACGCACTGCTCGACGGCCCGATGGGGCAGGCGCTGATCGCCAAGTTGCCCGAGAAGGGCCTGGTCGCGCTGGGCTACTGGGACCTGGGCTTTCGCAACGTCACGAACAGCAAGCGCCCCATCACCAGGGCCGACGACCTCGAGGGCCTGAAGATCCGCGTGATCCCGAACCCGGTGTTCCTCGACACCTTCAAGGCCTTCAAGGCCAACCCGGTGCCGATGCCGTTCGCGGAGCTCTATGGCGCGCTGGAATCGAAGGCCGTCGACGGCCAGGAAAACCCGTTCTCGGTGATCCTGTCGAACAAGTTCTTCGAGGTGCAGAAGTTCCTGAGCGCGACGAACCACGTGTATGCCGCCAACATCGTGCTGGTCAGCAAGAAGTTCTGGGACCAGCTCTCGCCCAGCGAGCAGAAGTGGATGCGCGAAGCCGCCGACGAAGCGCGCGGCTACCAGCGCCAGGTGAGCCGCGCCGCTGCGCAGAAATCGGTGGGCGACCTGCAGTCCAAGGGCATGCAGTTCAACGAGGTGAGCCCGGCCGAGCAGTCGCGCATGCGCCAGATCGCCAAGCCCGTCATCGACCGCTTCGCCGCCAGCTACGACCCCGCGATCGTCAAGCTCTACAACGACGAACTTGCCCGCATCCGCAAGTGAGTCCTACGGCAAGGCATCCCATGAAAATCCTCGTCCTGCACGGCCCCAACCTCAACCTCTTCGGGCGTCGCGAGCCGCACATCTACGGCACGACGACGCTGGCCGAAATCAACGCCCGGCTGGAGAAGCTCGCCGCCGAACTGGGCGTGACGCTCGACATCATCCAGTCGAACCACGAAGGCGATCTGATCGACTTCCTGCACCGGAACATCGACGAGGCGCAGGGCGCGCTGGTCAACCCCGCCGGCCTGACGCAGCATGGCGTGCCCTTGCACGATGCGATCAAGGCCATGCCGTTTCCGACGCTGGAAGTGCACATGTCCAACATCGCGACGCGCGAAACGTGGCGAACGCACTCGATCATTTCGCCGGCGGTCAAGGCCACCATCCAGGGGCTGGGGCCGATCTCGTACCTTGCGGCGCTGCGCGCGCTCGTCGAGACGCTGCGCGAGACGCAGGCCTGAACCCGCATCCCCTCGCCGATCAACCACGAAGTCACGGATCAACATGAACCGATGGATCGATCGAAGCTGCAAGGCCATCGAGGCCGTCATCGCCTTCTTCCTGGCGGTGATGGTGGTGCTGGTGTTCGGCAACGTGGTGCTGCGCTACGGCTTCAACTCCGGCATCACCGTGTCGGAGGAAGTCTCGCGCTGGCTCTTCATCTGGGTCACGTTTCTCGGTGCGCTCGTGGCCTTGAAGGAGCACGGCCACCTGGGCATGGACATGGTGGTCCAGAAGCTGCCGCCGGCCGGAAAGAAGTTCTGCGCCGTCGCCGGCCACCTGGTGATGCTCTACATCGTCTGGCTGCTGTTCCAGGGCAGCCTGGCGCAGACCCGCATCAACTGGGACGTGACCGCCCCCGTGACAGGCGCCTCGATGGCCATCGTCTACAGCGTGGGCATCGTGTTCTCGGTGCTGGCGGCGGCCATCCTCGCGCTGGATCTCTATCGGATCCTGAGCGGACAAATCGCCGATGACGAGCTGGTCATGATCCAGGAGTCCGAGGAGGCGGTGCAACTCCAGCAGATTCTCGGCGCCGGCCCGGGCCCCGGGGGCAAGCCATGACCATCCTCGTCTTCGTGGGCTCGCTGCTGCTGGCGATGGCCATGGGCATTCCCATCGCGTTCTCGCTGCTGGCCAGCGGGGTGGCGCTGATGTGGCACCTCGACCTGTTCGATGCGCAGATCCTCGCGCAGAACGTCATCGGCGGCGCCGACAGCTTTCCGCTGCTGGCGGTTCCCTTCTTCATGCTCGCCGGCGAGATCATGAATGTCGGCGGACTCTCGCGACGCATCGTCGATTTCGCCATGGCGCTGGTCGGCCATGTGAAAGGCGGCCTGGGCTACGTGACCATTCTGGCCGGGTGCCTGCTGTCGGCGCTGTCGGGCTCGGCAGTGGCCGATGCCGCGGCCTTGACCGCCTTGCTGCTGCCCATGATGGTCAGCGCCGGGCACGACAAGGCGCGCTCCGGCGGACTGATTGCCGCCACCGGCGTCATCGGCCCCGTCATTCCGCCCAGCATCGGGCTCGTGATCTTCGGCGTCGCGGCCAACGTCTCCATCTCCAAGCTGTTCCTGGCGGCCATCGTGCCCGGCCTGCTGATCGGCGCGGCCCTGTGGCTGACCTGGGCCTGGCTGGTACGCAGCGAGAAGATCGTTCCGCCGCCGCGCAAGTCGGGCGTGGAAATCATGCGGGCGTTCCGCCAGGCACTGTGGGCGCTGTTCCTGCCGGTGATCATCCTGGTCGGTCTGCGCATGGGCGTCTTCACGCCGACCGAAGCGGCCGTGGTCGCCGCGGTGTACGCACTGTTCGTCTCGACCGTGATCTACCGCGAACTGCGCTGGAAGGACCTGTACGGCATCTTCGTCAGTGCCGCCAAGACGAGCGCCATCGTGATGTTCCTCATCGCCGCCGCGATGGTCAGCGCATGGCTGATCACGGTGGCCGATCTGCCGTCGAAGGTGGTCGGACTGCTGGAGCCCTTCATGGGCAGCAAGATCCTGCTGATGTTCGCCATCATGGTGCTGGTGATGATCGTCGGCACCGCGATGGACATGACGCCGACCATCCTGATCCTCACGCCCGTGCTCATGCCCATCGTGAAGGCGGCGGGCATCGACCCCGTCTACTTCGGCGTGCTCTTCATCATCAACAACTCCATCGGCCTGGTCACGCCGCCGGTGGGAACCGTGCTCAACGTGGTCGCCGGGGTGGGACGCATCTCGATGGACGACGTCACCAAGGGCGTGGTGCCTTTCATGATCGCGGAGTTCGTGATCATGTTCGTGATGGTGCTGTTCCCGTGGCTGGTCATCTGGCCGGCCAGATTGCTCGGCGCCTGACACCCGCCGCACCCGCTTCACTCAAAACCGACAGGAGACACTCCCATGAAGATTCGCATCTGGAAGACGTTGATCGCCGCCGCCGCGATGCTGGCGATGGCCGGCGCCGGCGCGCAGGTCAAGGAGCGCACGCTGAAGTTCGCGTTCCAGAACCAGACCGGCCACCCGCAAGCGCAGGGCGCGCAGAAGTTCGCCGATCTGGTGTCTTCGAAATCGGGCGGGCAGATCACCGTCAAGCTGTTCCCCGGCGGTTCGCTCGGCGGCGACCTGCAGACCGTGTCGGCGCTGCAAGGCGGCACGGTCGAGATCACCGTCTTGAACGCCGGCATCCTCAGCGCACAGGTCAAGGAATTCGCTGCCTACGACTTCCCTTTCCTCTTCAACAACGGCCAGGAGGCGGACGCGGTCACTGACGGACCCTTCGGCCAGAAGCTGTTCGGCAAGCTGGAGGAAAAGGGCCTGCATGGCCTCGGCTATTGGGATCTCGGCTTTCGCAACCTCACCAACAGCAAGCGCCCGATCGGCAAGGCGGACGACATCGCGGGCCTGAAGATTCGCGTGATCCAGTCGCCGATCTACGTGGACCTCTTCAGCGCGCTGGGCGCCAATGCCACGCCCCTGCCTTTCCCGGAGCTGTATTCCGCGCTGGACCAGAAGGCGGTCGACGGCCAGGAGAATCCCAACACGGTGATCCTGTCGTCCAAGTTTGCGGAGGTGCAGAAGTACCTCACGCAGACCCGCCACATCTACAACCCGCAGGCACTGATCGTCAGCAGGAAGACCTGGGACGGCATGAGCGAGCAGGAGAAGAAGATCATCGCCGACTCGGCCGCCGAAGCCACGACCTTCCAGCGCCAGGCGTCGCGCGGCGCGGCCGACAGCGCGCTCGAGGCGCTCAAGCAGGCCGGCATGACGGTGACCGAGTTGCCTCCGGCGGAAATGGCCAGGCTGCGCGAGAAGGTGAAGCCGGTCATCGACAAGTACACCGCGTCCGTCGGCGAAGCGACCGTGAAGGAACTCATGGCCGAGATCGCCAAGGCCCGGAAATAGAACGCCGATGCCGCGCCGGCGCGGCCAATGAGGGCCGGGGCCGGGCGTCAGCCTGGCTTGCTTGCCGCCACGCCCTCGACCTCGGCCCGCAGCCGCTCTTCCTGGGCCCGCAGTTCGGGTGTGAGTTCGGCGCCGAAATCGGCGGCCTCGAACAGCGGGCGGATTTCGATCTCGGAGTCGCCCGGCATCGGGTTCGGGCAGCGCCGGGCCCATTCGACAGCCTCCTCCATCGACTTGACCTGCCATAGCCAGAACCCGGCGACGAGTTCCTTGGTCTCCGTGAACGGCCCATCGATCACGGTCCGCTGGCTGCCCGAGAAGCGCACCCGTTTGCCCCGGACGCTCGGGTGCAGGCCCTCGCCCGCGAGCAGCACGCCCGCCTTGACGAGTTCCTCATTGAAGTTGCCCATGGCCGCAAGCAGCTCCGTGCTGGGCATTTCGCCGGCCTCCGACTGGCTCGTGGCCTTCACCATCACCATGACACGCATCATCATTTCTCCTTGCGTCGTTGTTGAGCCGCACGGCCCCGAAGTCGGTTCGGGATCAACGACGGCTCTGACATTACGTCGAATCGGGATCCCTGAAATCGACACCCATTTGAAAAAATTTGTGCTCACGCGCACCGCCTCCCCGGCACGCCGCGAAAGGTACGATGCGGGCGGGGCCTCGCTCGCGCGGCGCCGCCACAACGGAGGAAAACATGGGAACCCGAATCGCCGTGATGGGCGCAGGCGCCGTGGGGTGCTACTACGGCGGGATGTTGGCCCGCGCCGGCCATGAGGTGGTGCTGATCGGCCGGCCGGCCCATGTCCAGGCCATCGGGCACGCCGGCCTTCGGCTCGAGACGCGCAGCTTCGACGAACACGTGCAGCTTTCGGCCAGCACCGAGGCCGAGGCCGTGCGCGACGCGCAGACCGTGCTGTTCTGCGTGAAATCGACCGACACCGAATCCGCCGCGGCACAACTGCGGCCGTACCTGGCGCCCGATGCGATGCTGCTCGCGCTGCAGAACGGCGTCGATAACGCGGACCGGCTGCGCGCGGTACTTCCCGGCCACATCGTCGCCGCCGCGGTGGTCTATGTCGCGACCGAGATGGCCGGTCCGGGCCACCTGCGGCACCACGGCCGCGGCGAGCTCGTCATCGAGCCGTCGAGCCGCAGCGAGGCGCTGGCGCGGATGCTGATCGCGGCCGGCGTGCCCACCGAGATCTCGGCCAACGTTCGCGCCGCGCTGTGGGTCAAGCTGATCCTCAACTGCGCCTACAACGCCCTGTCGGCCATCGCGCAGTTGCCGTACGGCCGGCTCGTGCAGGGCGAAGGCGTCGAGCAGGTGATGCGCGACGTGGTGGCCGAGTGCGTCGAGGTGGCGCGGGCGGACGGCATCGGGCTGCCCGCCGACATCGAGGCCGTGGTTCTAGCACTGGCCCCCACCATGCCGGCCCAGTATTCATCGACCGCGCAGGATCTCGCGCGCGGCAAGCGCAGCGAGATCGATCACCTCAACGGGTTCGTGGTCCGGCGCGGCGCGGCGCTGGGCGTCCGGACACCTGCCAATCGTGTGCTGCACACCCTCGTGAAGCTGATCGAAACCGCGCGACCGGCGCACGGCCTCGATCCGGCCTGAAGCTCCGGCTACGGGCGGCTGGCGGCCGAGATGACGATCTCGACGCGGCGGTTCTTGGCTCGGCCCTGCGGCGTGTCGTTGGGGGCCACCGGGCGCGACTCCCCGAAGCCCTGCGCCGAGATCGAGTTCGTCGGCACGCCCTTCGAAGTGAGGAAGCGCGCGACATCGTCCGCCCGCGCCGAGGAAAGCTCGAGATTGGACGGGAAGCGCCGCCTCAGATCCGGACCGATCGGCAAGTTGTCGGTGAAGCCTTCGACCACGACCTGCTGGCCCGGCAGGTTGGACAGCGTCGGCGCGATCTTGGCCAGCGTCTGCTCGCCCTTGGCGCTGAGGGTCCAGCCGCCTTCGGGGAACAGGATCTCGTTGACCATCGTCACCTTGAGCTGGTTCTGCAACTGCGTGATCTGCGCCTGATCGGCGCTCAGCTCGTCCGAGAGCTGCTTGCTGAGGGCCGCATAGGTGTCGGCCTTCTGGACCTCGGTGTTGTAGGTCTGCTTGCTGACGCAGCCGGCGGCCAGGACGACGGAACACAGTGCCAGGATGAACTTGGTCGATTGCATGATTTCCTCGCTCGTGGTTGAACAGTGCACCGGGCCTCGCAGACCACGGACCGGCAGGTGCAGCAGGCGCTGAACCCTCGCTCGATGCTAGGGCCGTCGCCGGGCGCCGCCTATCCGAGTGCGCACGGACGAGCACGTACGTGGTGCCGGTCGATGATCGCCTCGCGCAACACGATGGCGTGGCTGTGCATGGTGTCCTTGGCGTCGGAGAGCAGCGTCAGCGTTCCCCGATGACGCAGGTCGTCGAGCAGTTGCAGCAGATCCGCGCGCTGCGCGAGTTCGGCGCGGTATTTCAGCCCGAAGCCTTCCCAGCGCTCGGGGTCGTGGCCATACCAGCTGCGCAGGCTGCTGCTGGGCGCGACATCCTTGAGCCAGAGGTCCATGACGACCTGATCCTTCGCCAGCCCGCGGGGCCAGAGGCGGTCGACCAGCACGCGCAGGCCGTCGGCGGGCGATGCCGCTTCGCGCACCCGCTTCAATGCGACGGGCCGAGGCCTGGGGAGCATCACACGCGCTCCGCCAGCGCGACGGTCGCGGCCTCGCGCCGTCCCTGGATCAGCCCGTCGAGCACCGAGGAGTCCGCCAGCGTCGAGGTATCGCCAAGATCCGCGGCCTCGTTGGCCGCGATCTTGCGCAGCATGCGCCGCAGGATCTTGCCCGATCGGGTCTTGGGCAATGCGGGCGCCCACTGGATCGCATCGGGCGCCGCGATCGGGCCGATCTGCCGGCGCACCCGGCGCACGAGCTCTTCGCGCAGGGCGGCGGTGGGCCGGACATGCGTCTTCAGCGTGACGTAGGCATAGACGCCCTGCCCTTTCACGTCATGGGGATAGCCG
Source organism: Variovorax sp. M-6 (assembly GCF_052114385.1). Classification (NCBI taxonomy): domain Bacteria; kingdom Pseudomonadati; phylum Pseudomonadota; class Betaproteobacteria; order Burkholderiales; family Comamonadaceae; genus Variovorax; species Variovorax sp. M-6. Next base: position 20,162 of record NZ_JBFREQ010000013.1, read on the forward strand.
ACCACGGCGGCCTCGACCACCTCGGGATGCGCAGCCAGGGCGCTTTCTATTTCGACCGTGCCCAGCCGATGGCCCGAGACGTTGATCACGTCGTCGACCCGGCCGGTGATCCAGTAGTACCCGTCCTCGTCCCGGCGGGCACCATCGCCCGTGAAGTAGAGCCCCGGATAGGCGTCGAAATACGCGCGCACGAAGCGCGCGGGATCGCGGTAGATGGTGCGCAGCATGCCGGGGCCGCCCTGGCGCAGGCACAGCATGCCTTCGCACGCCCCTTCCAGGATGCGCCCATGCTCGTCGACGATCACCGGCTCGACGCCGAAGAAGGGCAGCGTCGCCGAGCCGGGCTTGGTGGCGGTGGCGCCCGGCAAGGGCGCAATCACGATGGCGCCAGTCTCCGTCTGCCACCAGGTGTCGACAATCGGACAGCGCCGCTCACCGACCACCTCGTAGTACCAGCGCCAGGCCTCGGGATTGATGGGTTCGCCCACCGTCCCGAGCAGGCGCAGCGACGCACGGCTGCTGCGCCGCACGGGCGCCTCGCCATCGCGGATCAATGAGCGGATCGCCGTTGGCGAGGTATAGAAAATACTGACGCGGTGTTTGTCGATGATCTGCCAGAACCGCCCGCTGTCGGGATAGCCGGGGACGCCTTCGAACATGACGGTCGTGGCGCCATTGGCCAGCGGCCCGTAGACGATGTAGCTGTGACCCGTCACCCAGCCGACGTCCGCGGTGCACCAGAAGACGTCCTCGGCGTGATAGTCCAGCACGTACTTGTGCGTGAGCGAGGCTGCCAGCAGGTAGCCGCCCGTGCTGTGCTGCACCCCCTTGGGCTTGCCGGTCGAGCCCGAGGTGTACAGGATGAACAGCGGATCCTCGGCACCCATGGGCTCGGGTTCGCAGGCAGGCGCCTGGCGCGCCACCAGCTCGTCGTACCAGAGGTCCCGCCCCTCGGTCCATCCGACCTCGCCGCCGGTACGGCGCAGCACCACGCAGGTCGATACCTGCGGGCAGTGCCTGAGCGCCTCGTCGACGTTCGCCTTCATCGGCAGGCGGCGGCCGCCTCGCACGCCTTCGTCGGCCGTGATCAGTACGCGGGATTCACAGTCCTGGATGCGCCCCGCCAGCGACTCCGGGGAGAAGCCGGCGAACACGACCGAATGGATCGCGCCGATGCGGGCGCACGCCAGCATCGCCACCGCGGCCTCCGGCACCATCGGCAGGTAGATCGTGACGCGGTCGCCCTTGCCCACGCCCAGCGAACGCAGGCCGTTGGCGAGCCGGCACACCTGCGCGTGGAGTTCGGCGTAGCTGAGGGTCCGGCTCTCCGACGGGTCGTCGCCCTCCCAGATGATCGCCGCGCGACTTCCATCGTGGAGATGGCGGTCGAGGCAATTCACGCTGGCGTTCAGCACGCCGTCCTCGAACCAGTGGATGCGAATCTCGCCGGGCTCGAACGAGACATCGCGGGTCTTCCGCGGCGCCGTGAACCAGGAAAGCGATGCCGCCTGCTCGCTCCAGAAGCCCTGCGGATCGGTGATCGATCGCTGGTAGGCCTCGCGGTAGCCGCGCTCGTCCAGCCAGGCGCGCCACTTCCATTCGTCCGATACCGGGAACACTCCGGGTCTGCTCGACATCGCGCATCTCCTTTTTGGGGCCCTGCGATCACCAGCGCCGTCGAATGGATGGTGCGACCGTGCGTCGGTCAAGTAAAACGAGATTTATTGTGATTTGAATGCGGTTTTTTTGCCCTGAAGAGCTCCGCGTGCCCTCGACGCGCGATTGGCCGCGCAGCGCTAGCCGGCCGAGGCGGCGCTCACGCGCGCCTTCGGGCGCCGGGTCGGCACGCTGCCGGCAGCGCGACGAGCACCCGCGAACAACTGGTCGATCGAACTCCGCACGTCCTCCTGCATCGCGGCGATGGCCTGCGGGTCGCCCGACAGGTGCTTGAGCAGGCCCTGCTGGAAGAGGCCGTCGAACAAGGCGTAGGCCGCCGAAGGCGGCAGGCCGCAGGGTCCGCCCGCGAGTTCGGCAAAGCGGCTCATGACACGCCAGATCATGTGTTCCAGGCCCTTGTCGAGTTCGGCCACGTCGGCGCGGAACGCTTCCTCGAACAGCGCCTGGGCCCGCAGGTCATACCACAGGCGGTGCAGCGGCGCCTCGTCGCGCAGCGTGGCGCCCAGGATCTTCAGGAAGCCGGCCATCAATTCGTCGTAGTCGGCCGCTTGGTCAGTGACCTCGTCATAGCGCGTGACGCAGCGCGCCTTGTACCGCCGCACGCTGCAGATGATCAGGTCGAACTTGTCCTTGAAGTAGTAGTGCAGCACGCCATGCGAGAACTCCGAGTTCTGCGCAATCTCGCGCAAGCTGCTGCGGGCATAGCCCAGCGCAGCCAGCGTGGTCAATGCGGCCTCGCCCAACTCCTCGCGGCGCTCGGCGAACTTGTCGACCCGCGCGCTGGACACCCTCTGCGCGCGCTTTTCCTGTTGTGACGTCATCTTCTGGCCCAGCCGGCAGCCCTTGTTGCTCAGTGATTTCAAACCATAGCACGGCATGCATCCGCCGCCTGGCGAGTGCCGCGCACCCGTTCATTCTAGAGAATCTTGACACTCGTCAAAGAAAAGCTTGACAGTTGTATAGGCGACTTTCTACGATGCTTTTTCCATCTCGACCCCATACCTACCAGGAGACAAGCGATGGCCAAGTTCGATCTGAAAGGGCGAAAGGCCCTGGTGACCGGTGGTGCGCGCGGCATCGGCGCCGGCATCGCCGAGGCGCTGGCGGCCGCCGGTGCGGCGGTGATGATTGGCGACGTCCTCGCCGACCTGGGTCGGGAGACCGCCGCCCGGCTCTCGGCCTCGGGCGCCAAGGTAGGCTTCACGCCCCTGGACGTGACGAAGGACGAGGACTGGGCGAGTGCCGCCGCGGCCACGGTCAAGGAACTCGGCGGCTTCGACATCCTGGTCAACAACGCCGGCATCGAGATCACCTCGCTGGTGGTCGACGTCGAAGCGGCCGATCTGCGGCGCATGCTGGAGGTCAACGTGGCCGGCAGCCTGCTGGGCATGAAGCACGCGTTCCGCGCGATGCGCCCCGGCGGCAGCGCCGGCCAGGGCGGCGCGGTGGTGAACATCTCGTCGGTGGCCGCGACCATCGCCTTCCCTGCCATCGCCGGCTACTCCGCCACCAAGTCGGCCGTCGACCGCGCGACCCGCGTGGCGGCGATGGAGTCCGGCAAGCTGGGGTACGGCGTGCGCGTGAACTGCATCTACCCGGGGCTGGTGCCGACCGACATGGGCATGAAGCTGGCCGGCGACATCGTGGCCGCCGGACTGGCGCCCAGCGTCGAGGCGGCCGTCGGCGACGTGATCGGACAGACCCCGCTGGGCCGTCTCGGCGAGGTCGGCGACATGGCCGATGCCGTGGTCTTCCTGTGCTCGGACGCCGCCCGCTTCATCACCGGCGCCGGCTTGCCGGTCGACGGCGGCATGGGCATGTGAGCCCCGCCCCGCATTCCGCAACCCCAACGAAGGACCAGACATCATGAGCAGCAGCAAGAAACCCGTGGTGGTGTACGGCGCATCGGGCTACACCGGTCGCCTGGTGTGCGAGTACCTGCGCGAGCTGAACATTCCCTTCATTGCCGCCGGCCGCGACAAGGCGCGCGTGCAGTCGGTGATGGACAAGATCCCCGGCATCGAGACGGCCGACTATGAAGTCGTGGGCGTGGAGCACAACGTCGACGCGCTGACCGAACTGTTCCGCGGCGCCAAGGCGGTCAGCAACATGGTGGGGCCGTTCATCAAGTACGGCCATGAAGTGGCCGAGGCCTGCCTGGCCGCCGGTTGCCACTACACCGACACCACCGGCGAGCAGGACTGGCTGCTGGAGGCCCAGGAACGCTGGGGCCGGAAGTTCGCCGACAAGGGCCTGCTGCTGTCGCCCGGCGTGGCGCAGATGTACACCACGGGCGAGATCGCGGCCAACATCTGCCTCGAAACCCCGGGGGTCGACACGCTGGACATCCTGGTGCTGTGGAAGGGGCTCCCGACCTACGCCTCCACGCAGACCATCTTCACGATCCTGAAGGCCAAGTGGTACTACCTGGAGCAGAACAAGTTCGTCGAGTGGCCGCAGAGCACGCACTACGAGGTGGTGGTGCCGGGCCAGCACCTGCCGGCGCTGGTGACGCCCTGGGCCGGCACCGCGCACCCGGTCTGGTTCAAGGACGACCCGCGCGTGGCCAATTGCAAGGCCCTCGGCGGCGTGTTCGCGCGCGAGGTGATGCAAGGCTTCGTCGCCACGCAGAAGATGTACGAAGAGCAGATCGCGCCGCTGCCGCCCGAACAGCGCGAGGCACAGCTCGCGAGCATCGCTGCCTCCATCCAGGCCGGCATGCCGCCGCGCGAGAACCCGCGGGTCAACATCTCGCTCGACTCGGTCCATGGTTCCGGCCCGCTGGCGCGCGTGCATTGCGTGATCCACGGCAACTGCAACTACAAGCAGACCGGCCTGCTGCAGGCCCATGCGGCCTATTCGCTGCTGCAGCAGGCGCCCAGGCGCGTCGGCTTCGCGTCCGCCTGCCAGGCCTTCGGGCATCGGGAACTGCTGGGCGTGCTCCAGAGCTTCGGCCTGGTGATGGAACCCGTGCTGACCGTTCATCGCTGAAACGCCGGCGCCGGGCCATGGCTCGGCGCTGCCTGCTGGAGGGCGCCGCATGCGTCTGATCGACTACCTGGACAAGGGCGCCTCGCTGGGCCCCTCGGCCGCCTGCCTGCGCATGGGCGACACACGGCTCACGTACGCCGACGTGCAGCGCCTGAGCTTTCGGGTCGCACGCGCGCTGCAGCGCAGCGGCGTCGAGCCGGGGGCCAAGGTGGCGGTGCTCTCGGGCAACGACCCCGTGGCGTTCGCCTGCGTCTTCGGCCTGTCGCGCGCCGCGGCGGTGTGGTGCCCGATCAACCCGCGCAACGAGGCGGCGGAGAACCGCTTCGTGCTCGATGCCTTCGACTGCAGCTGCCTGATCTTTCACAGCCACTATGCGCCGCTGGTCGATGAGATGCGCGCGGGCTTGCCCAGGATCACCACGCTGGTGTGCATCGACCAGGCGCTGGAGTGGGCGCCATCGCTGGACGCGTGGCTGGCGGATGCGAGCGACGCGCCGCTCGAGATACCGGTCGTGGACGACGTCGCGATGATCGCCGGCACGGGCGGCACCACCGGCCAGCCCAAGGGCGTGATGCTGTCCGGCCGCAACCTGGAAAGCATGTCCGCGCTGACGCTGATGGGCTATCCCTTCGAGGGCCGCCCGGCCTACCTCGCACTGGCACCGCTGACGCATGCGGCCGGCGTCCTGTGCCTGCCGGTGATGGCGCTGGGCGGCGAAGTGGTGATCATGCCGAAGCCGGACCTGGGCGAGTTCCTGCGGCTGATCGCGCACTGCAGGATCACGCACACCTTCCTGCCCCCCACGCTGATCTACATGCTGCTGCAGCATCCCGACCTGGCCACGACCCGGCTCGATTCGCTGCAGTGCTTCTGGTACGGGGCGGCGCCCATGTCGGCTGCACGGCTGGAAGAGGCGCTGGTCAAGATCGGCCCGGTCATGGCGCAATTGTTCGGGCAGACCGAGGCGCCGATGATGATCTCGATGATGGCGCCCAGGGAGCACTTCAATGCCGACGGCAGCGTGGCACGCCGGCGGCTGGCTTCCGCCGGACGCCCGGCCCCCCTGGTGCAGGTCGCCGTGATGGACAAGGACGGCGTCCTGCTCGCGACCGGCGAGACCGGCGAGATCGTGGTGCGCGGCTCGCTGGTCATGCTGGGCTACTACAAGGATCCGCGCGCCACGCAGGAGGCATCGCGCCACGGCTGGCACCACACGGGCGACATCGGCTACCTGGATGCCGAAGGCTTTCTCTACATCGTGGACCGCGCCAAGGACATGATCATCTCGGGCGGCTTCAACGTCTACTCGGCCGAGGTCGAGCAGATCCTGCTGCAGCACCCCGACGTGCAGGACGGCGCGGTGGTCGGCCTGCCCGACGAGAAGTGGGGCGAGCGCGTGGTGGCCGTGCTCCAGCTGCATCCGGGCCGCACGGTCGATGCCGACGAGGTCAAGGCCTTCGTGAAGGCGCGCATCGGCAGCGTCAAGGCCCCCAAGCAGATCGAGATCTGGCCGGAACTGCCGCGCTCCAAGGTGGGCAAGGTGCTCAAGAAGGAAGTGCGGGCCGTGCTGCTGGCGCGCGCCGGCGACGGGTCGGCTACGGCTTGACCCCTTTCTTGCGCGCGCCTGATGGGCGCATGGCGCATCAGGGCTTGAACGGCCTGCTGAGGTAGCGCGAGCCCCTGGCGCCGAAGCGCCAGGGCTGCGCGATCGCCTTGGAGATGCCGATGCGCGGACCCACCGCGATCTGCCACGGCGCCTGGTCCTCTGGCGCCGCCAGCAACTCGAAGGGTGGCGCGTCGAGCGCCTTGCCGTTGAAGCTGGCGTCGATGCCCAGCGCCTGGCCGACCCGGCCGGGTCCGGCGCACAGCAGCCGCGGCGCATCGAGCCCCCGGCGCTCGCGCATGCGCGCGATCCCGTGCGTCGGCTCGATGGCACGGATCAGCACGCCGGCGCCGTGCCCGGCTTCGCGGCAGACGAGGTTCAGGCACCAGTGGATGCCGTAGGAGCGATAGACGTAGGCGTGCCCGGGCGGCCCGAACATCGCCGCGTTGCGCGGCGTGGGGCCGCCGAAGCAATGCGAGGCGGGGTCTTCTCGGTCGTAGGCCTCGGTCTCCACGATGCGGCCGCCGACGCCATCGACCAGCAGCGTGACGCCGATCAGCAGGCGCGCGACCTCGTGCGACGGCGCTCCGAAGTCGATGGGCGGCGGGGCGATCGGCATTCTGTCGTGAAGGTGTGAAGGTGTGAACGAACATCGTAGCGCCGCGCGCCGGCGCCCGCACGCGCTCGGGAGAAACCCGGACCCTGTTATTGGTAACGTTCGTTACCATATGGGAAGTACAGCACCTTCTCTGTCCGAGGAAACACATGTCGTCCCCTTCCGCCAGTCCGATGCATCCACCCACGCGCGTCTTCGACGCCAGCGCCATCCCCTGGGAAGCCACGGCCAAGCCGGGCCTCTGGCTCAAGACGGTGCGCAACGACGACCGCGCAGGCACCTTCCTGGGACTGGTGCGCTTCGACGCCTCGGTGCGCAGCGGCCTGCACCAGCACCAGGGCGTGGCGACCAGCTTCGTGGTCGATGGCGGCCTCACCGACCACCACGGATCGGTGCGGCTGCATGAAGCCGGCATCAACGTGCGCGGCTCCACGCACGACGCCATCTCCTATCAATCGACGGTGCTGGTGTCGCGGCTCGAAGGGCCCGTCACCTATCCGGCGGCCGACACCATCAGCGGCGTCCATGCCGGTTCGCGCCTGGCGGAGGTGCGAAACCTGCACCCCGACGTGCCGCCCGAGGTGAACGTGCCGGTCGACGCCCTGCCCCATTTCCCCACCGGCATTCCCGGCGTGCGTCGCCAGACGGTGTTCGACTACGCCGACACCGGCTCGGTCCACCGCATGGTGCAGCTGACGCTGCTGCCGGGCGCCGCCTTCAGCTTCGAGGCTCGCGGATTGACGGATTTCTGGGTCCGCGGCGGCGCGATCGAGGTGGACGGCCAGGCCGCCACCGCCAACTGCTTCGTGCAATGCCAGGCCGGCGCCAAGGTGGCGATCGACTGCCCCTACGGTGCGCTGCTGATCGGCTGGGCCGAAGCCCGCGAGCACGGTGACGGCAATCTATTTGGCTTCTAGCCGACCGAGCGCCGCCACCAGTTTCTCGAGCGTGGCATCGAAGCGCTCGAGCTCCTGCCGGCTGGCGCCCGAGAAGAGCTCTTCCTCGCGCACCCGCGCCTGGGCCGCGATGCGGGCGAACAGGCGCTCGCCCTTGGCGCTCAGGAAGAGCAGGCTCTTGCGCTGATCGTTCGGGTCGTCCTTCTTGACGATGCGCTCGCGCTTGTGCAGGCCGGCGATCGCGCGGCTGATCGACATCTTGTCCATGCCGGTCCAGTCGGCGATCTCGGAGGCCGAGCTGCCGGGATGCGAGGCCAGCACCATCATCGCGCGCCATTCGCTGATCGACAGCTGGTTCTGCTTGCCGATGCTTTCGTGAAACGGGCGCGCGACCAGGTTGACCACCCGGATCAGCTTGAACATCAGGGAGGAGTCGACAGGCAACAGGTCACTGGACATCGAGGAATCGTACCCAATCTTCGTCAGGCCTTGCGGGTCTTCTCGATCACCGCCTCGATCCGGTCGAGCAGCGGCGCGCCGGTCTGCGCCTTCCAGCGCGCATAGACCCGGCGCGTGGCGAGCCGCCATTGCTCGAGTTCGCGCGGATCCGACACATGCACGTCGACCCCCATCGCCCGGACCTTCTCGACGTCGTCCGCGAACAGCTTGCGCACCAGCTGCACCTGCTGCGCCGCGGCGTCGATGCCGGCCTCGCGCACGATCTTCTGGTCGGCCGGCGTCCAGCCCTTCCAGATCGGCTGGGCGATCGCGAACAGCAGCACGTCGTTGCTGTAGTTCCACTTGGTCACGTACTTCTGGCCGAGCGCGTTGATGCGCGCGGCCAGGAAGACCTCGAGCGGATTCTCCTGGCCGTCGACCGCGCCGGAAGCCAGCGCAGGCTGGGCGTCGGCCCAGCTCATGAAGGTCGGGTTGGCCCCCAGGTCGGTCATGATCTCGCCGTACATGGGGCTGCCGGCGACCCGGATCTTCAGGCCCTTCATGTCGGCCGGCTTGACCACCGGATGCTTGCTGTTGCTGATCTGCCGGAAGCCGGTCTCGCCGACCGCGAGCGGCTCGGCGCCGGCCTTGCGAACCAGGTCGAAGTAGTCCTTCTGGACCGCATCGCTGCGCATCACCGCGTCCCAGCTCGCGTGGTCCGGAAACAGGAAGGGCAAGGTGAAGACGCCCAGTTCCCGCACCGTGCCCGACCAGTTGATGGGCGCTCCGCACAGCACGTCGATCACGCCCTGGCGCATGGCGGAGAACTCGCGATCCTGCTGGCCCTGCACCAGCGAGGCGCCGGGGTACTGCTTGATGTTGATGCGGCCGGCGGTGCGCTCGCGCACCAGGTTGGCGAAGATCTCGCCGCCCCGGCCCCAGGCGAAGGCCGGCGGCACCACCGTGCTCATCTTGTACTCCGCCTTGTAGGCCGCCTGCGCGAAGGCGAAGCGCGGCAGCGCGACCGATGCGGCGGTGGCGCCCAGGGCGCGGAACACGGAGCGTCTCTTCAGCATGGCAAGTCTCCTGGAAGGTGAAGCGGGATGGACGGGGTCAATAGCCGAGCCGCTGCGGCAGCCAGAGTGCCAGCCCGGGAAAGAAGAAGACGGCGGCGATCACCACCAGGAAGCTGACGATGAACCACAGCACCCAGGGCACAGTGCTCTCGACCGTGACGCCGGCCAGGCGGCAACTGACCATCAGGTTGATCGCCATCGGCGGCGTGAACTGGGCCTTCGCGACGACCAGCGTGAAGAGCACGCCGAGCCACACCAGGTTCCACTGGAAGGCCTGCGCCACCGGATACAGCAGCGGCACGAAGATCAGGAAGATGGACACGCCGTCGATGAACATGCTGACCACCAGCAGCGCCACCAGCACCAGCGCCAGCGTACCCAGGCTGCCGAGCCCGGCGGCCTTGACCCACTGCGCGATCGGGTCGGCCACGCCCAGCGTGTTGAGCGCGTAGCTGAAGACGCCGGCCGCGCCGAGGATCAGCATGATCACCGCGGAGATCTCCGCCGCTTCTCGGAAGATCGGATAGAGGTCGCGCCAGCCGATCGTGCGATGGATCGCCATGCCGACGAACAACCCGTACGCGACCGCCACCACCGCGGCCTCGGTCGGCGTGAACAGGCCCAGCCGCATGCCGCCGAGGATCAGCAGCGGCGCCGCCAGTCCCCAGGAGGCCTCGCGCAGCGAAGCCCAGAAAGGCGGCCGCGGGAGCGCGCGCTCGGCCTCGCCGAACGAATGCTTGCGCGACAGCAGGATGGTCGGCACGATCAGCGCGAGCCCGGCCAGGAGGCCGGGGATCATCCCGGCGGCGAACAGTGCCGGCACCGAGGCACCGGGCACGAGCACGCTGTAGACCACGAAGGCGATGCTCGGCGGGATCAGGATGTCGGTCGCCGCGGCCGCGCCGACGACCGTCGCCGAGAACGGCGCCGGATAGCCGGCACGCGCCATCGCCGCGATCATCACGGCACCGACCGCCGCCGCGGTGGCCGGGCCCGATCCGCTGATGCCGCCGAGCAGCATCGCCACCAGGATCGCCACCGTCGGCAGCATGCCGGGCCCGCGCCCCAGGCAGGCGACCGCAAAGTCGACCATCCGCTGCGCCACGCCGGAACGATCGAAGATCGAGCCCACCAGCACGAACATCGGCAGCGCCAGCAAGGGGTACTTGGCGATCGACGAATAGAAGTTCTGCGGCACCGCCATCAGGCCGAACCAGGCGGAATCGGCATTCGCGATACCGATCGACAGCAGCCCGGCCAGCGTCAGGCCGATCGCGATCGGCATGCCCATCAGCAGGAAGACCGCGAACGAGACCAGCAGGAAGGTCGCGATCATCGACCGGTCTCCGGCGCGCCGCGGGGGTTCTCCCGCAACGCACGGCGCAGCGCCGAGAAGGCGCGCAGCGAAGCCGCGAGGCACAGCGGCGGGATCACGCAGCCATACCACCACAGCGGCAGGCCCAATCCCATCGAGCGTTCCGAGAAGCTGTACTGGTCCCAGACCCAGCGCGCGAAGAGCGCGGCCAGCACCAGGAACACCAGCGTCGAGCAGGCCCCCGCGATCAGCTGGAGCGCACGGCGCGGAGATTCCGCGCCCGCGGCATCGCGCCGGTTGTAGAGGAACTCGATCCGGATGTGGCGGTCGCGGCGCGCGATCGCGCAGGCGCCGGCCAGCGCCAGCACCACCATCAGGAACACCGAGAGCTCCTCCGTCCAGGCGAAGGATTCGTCCGTCAGATAGCGCGTCACGACGTTGAGCAGCGTGATCGCGACCAGCAGCGCCAGCGCACCGACGGCGATGCGCTCCTCGGGCAGGCGAGGCGCCATGGATGGCCGGTCGCGGGAATCGGGCGCCGCATGCGGATCGAACGAAGACTGCGACTCGGCCGCATCGGGCGAGGATCGATGGGAACTGGTCATGGGGTTCTCTTGCGCGAGGGAGAGTCGGATCGAGGTGGCATATAGTAACGATCGTTACCACTGTCGATTTGGGGGTTTACCCGTGACGAAGAGGGCGCGTCATCGCCGGGCAACCATGCCTCCCGCGGGGCCGGTTTGTATCGAATTGTGCCCGGGTAAAATGAGATCCATGTCCGACACTCAACTCACCCAGGATGGTCTGCGCTATGTCAAGAAGGCGGCAGGTTCCATCATCACGACCCCGCGCGCCGAATCCATGATGTCGTGCTTCAAGTGCGGAAAGTTCGTGATTCGCACGGCGCTGACCTCGCGCCGCTTCCTCGGCAAGAACCATCTCGTCTGCGCGCCGAAGTGCGGCTAGACAGCGGCCGGCGCGCGACGCTTGGCCCGTGCTCCCGAACACCCGGCGACACATAATCTCGCATGGCCTCGGCCCAGGTCCTGGACGCTTTCTCGCAGATCCTCAAGACGCAGGGTCTTGCGGGTGGCCTCGCCTATTTGAACGAGGGCGTGCCCCATCGCTACACCGCGGTCTACCGGTTCGCCGGCCTCGTTCTGAAGAACGTCTGTCTTCATGACGCCCTGGGCAAGAGGCAGCCGGCATTCCTGTCCGCGATGCCGCTCGACAAGAGCCTCGCCCGCCGCATCAAGCCTGGCATTCCCTTCCGGACGAACGATTCTTCAAGAGACCCGAGGCTTGCAGGGCACGCGTACGAGGGGACCCTGTTCACCGTGTTTTCCTATCACGGCACCGCGCTCGTCGCGCCGAGTGGTCATTTGTGGGGGGTCCTGTGCCACTTCGATCTCGCACCGGTTCCGCTTTCGGACGACGCTTTCGAGCTCCTCGAGTCGGTCGCGCCGATCGTTGCGGCCTTTGCCGTCGATCCCCACAGGTAGTCGCCGGTCGACGACCTGAGCGGCGTCAAGCCTCGGCGGCGCCTGCCTGCCTGAGGCGTTCACTTTTCCAGTAGACATCGTCCCCGCCGTCCTGGCGATTGAGCACGCGGGCGAGCACGAACATGAGGTCGGACAGGCGGTTCAGGTACTGCCGCGGCGCCGGGTGCAAGACTGCCTGCCGGCCCAGGGCCACGACCGAGCGCTCGGCGCGTCGCGCCACGGTGCGGCAGACGTGGGCTTGCGCAGCCGCGCGGTTGCCGCCCGGCAGGATGAACTCCTGCAGCCGGGGCAGTCCCGCGTTTTCCTCGGCCAGGGCCTGGTCGAGCACCGCCACGGCGGCAGCGTCCAACAGCTTGAACCCGGGAATGCTCAGCTCGCCGCCGAGGTTGAAGAGCTGATGCTGCACCTCCATGAGGAGGTCCCGGATCCGCTGCGGGATCTCCTCGCACAGCAGCAGGCCGATGTGCGCGTTGAGTTCGTCCGTGTCCCCCATCGCACAGAACCGCTCGTGGTCTTTCGGGAGCCGGCTGTTGTCGCCCAATCCCGATGTTCCATCGTCGCCGGTGCGTGTCGCAATCTGAGTCAAACGCTGCCCCATGGTGGATTCCCTAGTTCAAAGGTGTTGACGAAAGAAATGCTGCGACAAACAATATACCAAACGAACGATTGTTTTTTATGGCCACCCAAAGAAAGACCAGCCGCCCTCCACGCTCGGACAACCGGTTGCCGGAACTCCTGGATTCGGCGGCGCGACAGTTCGCCAGCCGCGGCTATGCCGCCACGTCGATGCGCGACATCGCCGTGGCGGCCAGCATGCTTCCCGGCTCGCTGTACTACCACTTCCCTTCCAAGGAAGAGCTGCTGATTGCCGTCTACAGCGCGGGGGTCAAGGAACTGGAAGTGGCTGCCGCCGAGGCCGTGCAGAAGGAGTCCGACCCGTGGTTGCGTCTCGAGGCGCTCTGCCGGGCGCACCTGGAGACGGTGCTTCGCGACAGCGACTACGCCCACGTCCTCATCCGCGTCCTGCCGGACGACATTCCGGGCGCGGCCGAGCGGCTCAGAGAGCTCCGCGAGAGCTACGAAACCACATTCCGCGACGCGGTCGCGGCGCTACCGCTCACACCAAGAGCAGATCGGCGGGCATTGCGGCTGATGCTGATCGGCGCGCTGAACTGGGCCGCGCTCTGGTTCAACCCCCAGGGACGCGACTCCCCACGCGTACTGGCAAGGAAATTCGTGGGGCTCATTAAGGAAACGCAAGATGACAGCACGTCCCCCTAGGGTGATTGTCACCAAGATCGGGTTCGACGGTCATGACAGAGGCAGCCGCGTGATCGCAGCCTGCCTGCGCGATGCGGGCATGGAGGTGATCTACACCCCGCCCTGGCAGGAGATTGCCACCGTCGTGAAGCTCGCGGTCGAGGAAGACGCCGACGTGCTCGGCATCTCGTCCCTCGCCACCGACCACCTGATCGTCCCCAAGCTGATGGCAGCACTGAGGGAAGCCGGCATGTCCGATGTCCAGGTGATCGTCGGCGGCATCGTCCCCGCCAAGGACGAGGCCATGCTGTTGCAAGCCGGCGTCGCCCGTGTCTTCCATCCGGGAACGGCGCTCGACGATGTGGTGACCGACGTCATCGCGCTCACCGCCAAACGTCGCCAGAGGCAAGGGGAATCCGCATGAGCGCCACCGTCACGAACATCAAGGACCCGTCGTCCTCCGAAGGCCATCTGCGCTGGAAGAACGAGTTTGCCCAGGGCGTCAAGGGTGACGCCACGACCTACAACCGATCCGGCATCGGCATCAAGCCGCTGTACACGCCGGCGGACTGGTCGGGCCAGGCGTACGAGCCGTCGCTCGGCTATCCCGGCCAGTACCCCTTCACCCGCGGCATCTATCCGACGATGTACCGGGGCCGAAGCTGGTCCCAGCGGCAGCTCATCGGCCTGGGCGTCCCCGAAGACTACAACCGGCGCGTGAAGGAGATCCTGGACCTCGGGGCCTCCGCCCTCTCCCTGATTCCCTGCAACTCGGTGTTCCGGGGCTACGACGCCGACGAAGTTCCTTCCGAGCTTCTGGGCACGTGCGGCACCGTCATCAACCATGTCAAGGACATGGAGACCGCGCTCGACGGCGTCCCGGTCGACCGCCTGTCGACGGCGATGAACGACCCATCCCCCTTCACCCTGCTTGCCTTCGAGCTTGCCGTGGCCAAGCGTCGCGGGGTGCCGTGGACCCGCATCACGGGAACCTCGAACCAGAGCGACTGCATCTCCCACTTCGTCGCCAACCACATGTTCTTCCGCCTTGCATTGCAGGGTGCGCGCCGGGTCGTGGTGGACCACATCGAGTTCTGCAACAAGCAGGTTCCGGGCTGGAACCCCCTCTCCATCGTCGGGCAGCACATGCAGCAGGCCGGCGCGACCCCGGCGGAGGCCATGGCGTTCACCTTGTGCTCGGGCATCCAGTACGCCGAGGACTGCATCGCCGCCGGGATGGATCCGGACCAGTTCCTGCCTCGCTTCACCTTCTTCTTCGACATCTCGATCAGCCTGTTCGAGGAAGTCGCCAAGTTCCGGGCCGGCCGGCGGGTCTGGGCCCGTCTGTGCAAGGAACGCTTCGGCGCCAAGGACCCGCGCTCGTGGCGCTTCAAGTTCCACGGCCAGACCTCGGGCGTGGACCTGACGCGCCAGCAGCCGCTCAACAACATCGCGCGGGTCACCACGCAGGCGATGGCCGGCATCTTTGGCGGCCTGCAGTCGCTCCACACCGACAGCTACGACGAAGTCTTCTCCACGCCGATCGCGGAAGCCGCGCGGATCGCGGTCGCCACGCAGAACATCCTGCGCGAAGAGGCCTACCTGACCGATGTGATCGACCCCCTGGGCGGGTCTTACTACGTCGAGTCGCTCACCGACGACATGGAGCGGAAGATCGACGCGATCATCGCCATGGTCGACGAGGTCGGAGGGATGTACCAGGCCGTCGAGAAGGGCGTCATCCAGCAGATGATCGGCGACTCGGCACTGGCCTTCCAGAAGAAGATCGATGCGGGCGAGCAGACCATCGTCGGCGTCAATGCCTACCAGATCGAGGAAGACCCGGCGTCGTATCCCACCCTGGAATACCCGGACCCCGCCCGGATGGCCGGCTACCTGTCGCAGCTCGCGGAGTTCAAGAAGACCCGCGACAACGGCGAGGTCGGCAAGGCCCTGAGCGCGCTGGCCCGGTCGACGGAGTCGCGCAAGACCAACGTGTTCGAGCACGTGGTGGCGGCGGCGGAAGTCGGCGCCACGCACGGCGAGATCTGCGGCACGCTGCGCGAGCAGCTGGGCTTCGGCCAGCCGCTCACCCTGGTCTGAGAGCATGGCGAACAGCGCATTCATCCAGACCGCACTGGCGGGCGACCGCAGGTCGATCGGACAGGCGATCAGCGCCCTCGAGAATGGCAGCGAGGCGGCCTACGCCGTGCGCAAGGCCGTCGCGGCACGCCAGGGGCGAGCCCATGTGATTGGCGTCACGGGCCCGCCGGGCGGCGGCAAGTCGACCCTGGTCTCGGCGCTGATCCGGGGGCTGCGCGAGCGCGGCAGGACGGTGGCCGTCGCCGCCGTCGACCCCTCCAGCCCGTTCACCGGCGGCGCGGTTCTGGGCGACCGCATCCGCATGGGCGATCGCCAGTCCGACGCCGGGGTCTTCATCCGCTCGCTGGCGTCGCGCGGCCATCTGGGCGGGCTGGCCGTGGCGGCAGGCGACGTCATCGACCTGTTCGATGCGGCCGGCTTCGACGTCGTCATCGTGGAGACCGTGGGCGCCGGCCAGTCCGAGGTCGAGATCACCCGCTACGCGGACACCCGGGTCGTGGTGTGCCCGCCGGGACTCGGCGACGACGTGCAGGCCATCAAGGCCGGCGTGCTGGAAATCGCCGACGTGTTCGTGGTCACCAAGGCCGACCTGCCCGATGCCCGCAAGACGGAGTCCGACCTGCTGGCGATGCTGGCGCTGCGCCGCGACCAGGCCTCGCCGCCGGCCGTGCGGAAGGTCTCGGCGCCGTCCGGTGACGGCATCGAGGCCCTGGTCGAATGGCTGGATGGCCGCACGCAAAGAGGCCTTCGCCACGAAGCGGGTGGCGTCAAGAAGGCCTACAGCCAGACCTCGGACTGGATCGCCGCCGACAACCTCGCGCAGTTGATGGGCATCGAGCTGGTGGCCGCGTCCGTCGGCAGCACCACCCTGCGCATGAAGGTCGAACGCAAGCACATCAACTTCAACGGCAAGTGCCACGGGGGCGCGCTGTTTGCGCTGGGCGACATGGCGCTCGGCCTGGCGTGCAACTCCCACGGCCGCCTGGCCACGCTGGTCGACGGCCAGATGAGCATCTCCACGGCCGTGGACGAAGGCGACTGGCTGATTGCGCATGCCAGCGAGGTGAGCCGATCGCGAAAGATCGGCAGCTACCAGGTGCATGTCACCCGGGCGAAGGACAACGCGCACATCGCGCTGATGCACGGCACGGTCTATGTGCTGGACCGGCCCGTCGCGGCGGCTTGCGGAGACGGCCCGTGACGGTCGCCCATCTCGCCGCGCCGCTTCGCGGGCGCGACCGGAAACGGATCAGGTCGCTCAAGCGGCTGGCCCGCGCGGGGAGTACGCCGGCGGCGCATCCGGCCCTGCAGGTGCAGAGCCAGCTGATCGTGCTGGAGCTGCTGGAGCGAAGCATCCGGTTCGGCCACCGGCGCCTGGCGCTTCAGCGGCTGCGGCAAGCGGCGGAACTCGGCGCCCCCCTGCGCGACGACCACTGGCGCTATTGCCAGAAGGTCGCCGAGGCGTCGAACGACAAGGACCTCTGCGCCCTTTTCGTCACGGCGCGTCGCCTCGCCGGCTAGGCCTTTCCTCCTTCCTCCTTCGTCGGCCCCGAAATCGCGATTGCGTGGAGTACACGTGCAAACCACTTTTCCCCGTCTGATGTCGCATCAAGCCACCACGCGCCCGAACGCGCCGGCCATGCGAGAGAAGGAGTACGGCATCTGGCAGACCACCACATGGTCGGCCATGGCCGCGCTCGTCGAAGCCATTGCCTGCGGCTTGCTCCAGGCCGGCCTGCAGCGCGGCGAACACCTGGTGGTCATCGGCACCAACCGGCCGCGCCTGTACGCCACGATGCTCGCCGCGCAGTCGCTCGGGGCCATTCCGGTGCCGCTGTACCAGGACGCCGTGGCCGCCGAATGCGTCTTCCCCGTCAACAATGCCGAGGTACGCTTCTGCGTGGTGGAGGACCAGGAGCAGGTCGACAAGCTGCTCGAGATCCGCGAGCAGTGCACGCGGCTGTCGCACATCTGGTTCGACGACCCGCGCGGTCTGCGCAACTACGACCAGCCGGGACTCGCCGCGCTCGATGCGCTCATCGCGGCGGGCGCGGCCCACGCCAGAACCCACCCCGCGCTGTTCCGCCAGCAGGTCGAGCAGGGAAGCGCCGACGACGTGGCCGCCATGTTCTTCACCAGCGGCACCACCGGCAACCCCAAGGGGGTGGTCCACACGCACCGCGCCCTGATCGACCGTGCGCGCGCGGGCGCGAGCTTCGACAGGCTGACCGACAAGGACGAAGTGCTGGCCTACCTGCCGCCGGCCTGGATCGGCCAGAACATCTTCTCGTACGCGCAATGGCTGGTGGCCGGCTACGTGGTCAACTGCCCCGAGAGCGGCAGCACGGTGATGATCGACCTCAAGGAAGTCGGCCCCACCTACTACTTCGCGCCCCCGCGGGTGTTCGAGGGCCTGCTCACCAGCGTGATGATCCGCATGGAAGACGCCGGCCTCCTCAAGCGCAAGCTCTTCCATGCCTGCATGGAGCTGGCCCGGCGGGTCGGCCCCGCGCTCAGGGACGGCAAGCCGGTCGGCCTGCTCGATCGCCTCGGCTACCGGCTGGGCGACTGGCTGGTGTACGGCCCGCTGCGCAACAACCTGGGGATGAGCCGCGTGCGCGTGGCCTACACCGCGGGCGAGGCCATCGGCCCGGACCTGTTCAGCTTCTACCGCTCCATCGGCATCAACCTCAAGCAGCTCTACGGCTCCACCGAGACCGCCGTGTTCGTCTGCCTGCAGCCCGACCACGAGGCGCGCGCCGACACCGTGGGCGTGCCCTGCGAGGGCGTGGAAATCAGGCTCAGCGACAGCGGCGAGATCCTGGTGAAATCGCCGGGCCTGCTCAAGGAGTACTACAAGAACCCCCAGGCCACCGCCGAGGTTCTCAGCGCCGACGGCTGGTACCGCACGAGCGACGCCGGTTTCATCGACGCCAGCGGCCATCTGAAGATCATCGACCGTGTCAAGGACGTCGGCCGCCTCCTCGGGGGCGCCTTCGATGGCGCCATGTTCGCGCCCAAGTACGTCGAGAACAAGCTCAAGTTCTTCTCGCACATCAAGGAGGCCGTGGCCTTCGGCGATGGACGCGAGAAGGTCTGCGTGATGGTCAACATCGACTTCGAGGCCGTGGGCAACTGGGCCGAGCGGCGCAACCTGCCCTATGCCGGCTACAACGACCTGGCCGGCAAGCCCGAGGTGCACGAGCTCATCCGCGCGTGCGTGGAGAAAGTCAATGCCGACCTGTCGCGCGACGAGCTGCTCGCCGGCAGCCAGATCCGCCGCTTCCTCGTGCTGCACAAGGAACTCGACGCCGACGACGGCGAGCTGACCCGCACCAACAAGGTCCGGCGCGGATTCATCGCCGAGAAGTACGGGGTTCTGGTCGACGCCCTGTACGGCGGCAGGACCGAGCAGTTCATCGACACGCAGGTGAAGTTCGAAGACGGCCGCACCGGCAGCGCGAGCGCCAATCTCCGGATCCTGGACGCCAAGACGTTCACCCCCATCAAAGCCGCCGCCTGAAGAAGACAACCGTGAGCCAGAAAACCATCGGCGACGTCATCCTCGACGTCCGCAACATCAGCCTGCGCTTCGGCGGGGTCAAGGCCCTGACCGACATCAGCTTCGACGTCCACGAGCACGAGGTGCGCGCGATCATCGGTCCCAACGGCGCGGGCAAGAGCTCGATGCTCAACTGCATCAACGGCGTCTACGCCCCCCAGGAGGGCTCCATCGCATTTCGCAACCGCACGTTCAAGCACATGAACAGCCGCCAGGTGGCCGAGATGGGCATTGCGCGCACCTTCCAGAACCTGGCGCTGTTCAAGGGCATGAGCGTGATCGACAACATCATGACCGGGCGCAACCTGCGCATCCGCAGCGGGCTGCTCAGCCAGGCTTTCCGGAATCCTTTCGGCATCGGGCCGGCCCAGCGCGAGGAAGAGAAACACCGCGCCTTCGTCGAACGCATCATCGACTTCCTCGAAATCCAGGCGCACCGCAAGACCCCCGTGGGGCAACTGCCCTACGGCCTGCAGAAGCGCGTCGACCTCGGCCGCGCGCTGGCGATGGAGCCGAAGGTGCTGCTGCTCGACGAGCCGATGGCCGGCATGAACGTGGAGGAGAAGCAGGACATGAGCCGCTTCATCCTCGACGTCAACGACGAGTTCGGCACCACCATCGTGCTGATCGAGCACGACATGGGCGTGGTGATGGATATCTCGGATCGCGTGGTCGTGCTCGACTACGGCAAGAAGATCGGCGACGGCACGCCCGACGAGGTGCGCGGCAACGAGGAAGTCGTCAGGGCCTACCTGGGCACTGCCCACTGAGATCCGGCGGAGACACACATGGCATTTTTCCTGGAAGCCCTTTCCGGCGGCCTGATGGCGGGCATGCTCTATTCGCTGGTCGCCCTGGGCTTCGTGCTCATCTTCAAGGCCTCTGGCGTGTTCAACTTCGCGCAGGGCGCGATGGTGCTGTTCGCCGCGCTGGCGATGGCCCGCTTTGCCGAATGGATCCCTCAGTGGCTGGGCATCGACAGCCAGCTGCAGGCCAACCTGCTGGCCTTCCTGCTCGCGGGACTGTGCATGTTCGCGGTGGCCTGGGCGGTCGAGCGGCTGGTGCTGCGCCACCTCGTGAACCAGGAAGCCGCGACCCTGCTCATGGCCACCCTGGGCATCTCCTACTTCCTCGAAGGCCTGGGCCAGAGCCTCTTCGGCAGCAACATCTACCAGATCAACATCGGGATGCCCAAGGACCCGATCTTCCTCCTGGAGTCGATCTTCGAAGGCGGCATCCTCGTCAACAAGGAGGATCTCTACGCCGCGCTGATCGCCGCCGTGCTGGTGGCCAGCCTGTCGCTGTTCTTCCAGAAGACCGGCACCGGCCGTGCCCTGCGCGCCGTGGCCGACGACCACCAGGCCGCACAGTCCATCGGCATCGCGCTCAACCGCATCTGGGTCATCGTCTGGTGCGTGGCGGGCGTGGTGGCGCTGGTGGCCGGAATGATCTGGGGCTCCAAGCTCGGGGTGCAGTTCTCGCTGTCCACCGTGGCCCTGCGCGCCCTGCCCGTCATCATCCTCGGCGGCCTGACCTCGGTGCCAGGCGCCATCATCGGCGGCCTGATCGTGGGGGTGGGCGAGAAGCTCTCGGAGGTCTATCTCGGCCCCCTCATCGGCGGCGGCATCGAGATCTGGTTCGCCTACGTGCTGGCCCTCGTGTTCCTGCTGTTCCGTCCCCAGGGCCTGTTCGGCGAAAAGATGATCGACCGCGTCTGAAGCGAGCCCGACGACGCGCGCCGCGCGTTGCCCGACAGATCCCCGACATCCACGCATCCCGGCTCACTGCCCAGAAGACTGTTCGAGAAAAAAATGTTCTACAGAGAAAACGGCCAGCTCAAGACTTCCTACCGGGCCGACCAGCAGATCATTCCCATCGCGCAGGATCGCTGGGCCATGCTGGTCCTGCTCGCGATGGCATGCCTGGTCGTTCCGGCCACCGCGAGCGACTATGCGCTGAGCGCCATCGCGGTCCCCTTCCTGATCATGTCGCTCGCCGCAATCGGCGTGAACATCCTGGTCGGCTACTGCGGCCAGATTTCACTGGGCTCGGGCGCCTTCATGGCCATGGGTGCGTACGGCGCGTACAACTTCCTGGTCCGGATTCCCGACATGCCGCTCGTTCCCGCGCTGCTGCTCGGTGGGCTGTGCTCGACCTTCTACGGCGTTCTGTTCGGCCTGCCCAGCCTGCGCGTCAAGGGCCTGTACCTCGCGGTGGCCACCCTGGCCGCGCAGTTCTTCAGCGACTGGATGTTCCTGCGGATCAAGTGGCTGACCAACGACTCGTCGTCCGGCTCCGTCTCCGTCGGCGGACTCCAGATCGCGGGCTGGTCGATCGACTCGCCGGTCGAGAAGTACCTGCTGTGCCTGGGGTTCGTCCTGGTCTTCGCCCTGCTCGCCAAGAACCTGGTGCGAAGCGCGATCGGCCGGGAGTGGATGGCCATCCGCGACATGGACGTGGCCGCATCGGTGATCGGCATCCGCCCCATGTACGCAAAGCTCACGGCCTTTGCGGTCAGCTCTTTCGTCATCGGCATCGCCGGCGGCCTGTGGGCCTTCGTGCACCTCGGCGCCTGGGAACCGGCGGCCTTCTCCGTGGAACTCTCGTTCCGCCTTCTCTTCATGGTCATCATCGGCGGCCTGGGCTCGATCATGGGCAGCTTCTTCGGCGCTGCCTTCATCGTCCTCCTCCCCATCTTCCTGAGCCAGGCGCTGCCGGCACTGGGTGCCCTCGTCGGGGCCAACGTCTCCGCGGCAGCCGTCTCCCACGCCGAGTCCATGGTGTTCGGCGGGCTCATCGTCTGGTTCCTGATCGTCGAGCCCCACGGGCTGAGCAAGCTCTGGATGCTGGGAAAACAAAAGCTGAGGGTATGGCCGTTCCCTCATTGACGGTCGGGTGAAGAGAAACGTTTTCGGCTGAACAAATGCAACAACAGGAGACACGATGAAAAAGACAAGCGCGATCGCGGCCACCGTGCTGGCCGCGGTGATTTCAGCAACTTCGGCGCCGGCAATGGCACAGGACAAGCAGCAGTTCTTCCCGCTGCTGACCTTCCGGACCGGCCCCTACGCCCCCAGCGGAACGCCGTGGGCCAACGGCTTCGTCGACTACTTCAAGCTGGTCAACCTGAAGGGCGGCATCAACGGGGTCAAAGTCGCCTGGGAGGAGTGCGAGACCGGCTACGCGACCGACCGCGGCGTGGAATGCTACGAGCGCCTGAAAGGAAAAAACGGCGGCGCCACGGTGTTCCAGACCATGTCGACCGGCATCACCTTCGCGCTCACGGAACGCGGCGCGGCCGACCGGATCCCGATCCTGACCCCCGCCTACGGCCTGAGCGAAAGCGCCGACGGCGAGGTGTTCAAGTGGAGCTTCCCCATCGGCGGCACGCACTGGGCTTCCGCCGACACGCAGGTCCAGTATGTCGCGCAGAGGGCCGGGGGCCTCGACAAGCTCAAGGGCAAGAAGATCACCCTGCTCTATCACGACAGCCCCTTCGGCAAGGAGGCCGTCCCGGTCGTCACCGCGCGCGCGAAGATGCATGGCTTCGAGCTGACTTCCATTCCGGTGTCGCATCCCGGCGTCGACCAGAAGGCCGCCTGGCTTCAGATTCGCCAGAGCCGGCCGGACTATGTGCTGCTCTGGGGCTGGGGCGTGATGAACTCCACGGCGCTCAAGGAAGCCCAGTCGACCGGCTATCCGCGCAACCGAATGGTGGGCGTGTGGCCCTCGGGCTCGGACTCGGACGTGAAGGGCGTCGCGGGCGCGGAGGGCTACAGCGCCGTGCTGATCCTCCCCGGCTCGGGCTTCGGCTCCGGGATTGCCAAGGAAGTGCTGGAGAACCTGCACGGCAAGGGAAATGGCTCGGGCCCGAAGGAAGAAGTGGGCGAGGCGCTCTACATGCGCGGCCTGATGAACGCGATGGTCTCGGTCGAGGGCGTTCGCCGGGCCCAGGAGAAGTTCGGCAAGGGCCAGGTGATGACGCCGGCGCAGGCGCGCTGGGGCTACGAGAACCTGAAGCTCGACGAGAAGCAGCTGGCAGCGCTCGGCATCGCCGACGTGATGCGCCCCATGGCCACGACCTGCAAGGACCACATGGGGCCGTCGGCGGCGCGTGCTTACACCTGGAACGGGAGCAAGTGGGATGTCAGCTCGGACTGGCTCCATGCGGACCCGGGTGTGCTGCAGCCGCTGCTCAAGACCGCTGCCGACAAGTATGTCGGCGACAAGAAGCTGACCCGTCGAACTCCCGACGACTGCAATTCATAGGCAGCTTCGCGAAGTCGGCGCAGGCAGGCCGGCAACGGCCCCTGCCTGCCCCTTTCGGATCCTATTCAATGAAAAGCATCGTTCTGAATGTCAATGGCATCGAGGTCATCTACAACCACGTCATCCTGGTGCTCAAGGGCGTCTCGCTGACCGTGGCCGAAGGCCAGATCGCCGCCATCCTGGGCGGCAACGGCGCGGGCAAGACCACCACGCTGCGCGCCATTTCCAACCTGCTGCAGGGCGAACGCGGCGAGGTCACCAAGGGCAGCATCGCGCTGCGCGGCGATCGGATCGAGAACCTGTCGCCGGCCGAACTGGTGCGCCGCGGCGTGGTGCAGGTGATGGAAGGCCGTCACTGCTTCGCCCACCTCACCATCGAGGAAAACCTGATGACCGGCTCGTACACGCGATCCGACAAGGCAGAGATCGCGCGCAACCTGGAGAAGGTCTACAGCTACTTTCCGCGCCTGAAGACGCGGCGCACCTCGCAGGCCGCCTACACCTCGGGCGGCGAGCAGCAGATGTGCGCCATCGGCCGCGCGCTGATGGCCAACCCGAGCGTCGTGCTGCTCGACGAACCGTCGATGGGACTCGCACCCCAGATCGTCGAGGAAGTCTTCGAGATCGTGAGAGACCTGAACCAGAAGGAGAAGGTCACCTTCCTTGTCGCCGAGCAGAACACTCACATGGCGCTCAAGTACGCCGACTACGGCTACATCATGGAAAGCGGCCGGATCGTCATGGACGGCAGCGCGGCCAACCTGCGCAGCAACGAGGACGTCAAGGAGTTCTACCTGGGCATGGGTGGCGGCGAGCGCAAGAGCTTCCGCGACGTGAAGTCCTACAAGCGGCGCAAGCGGTGGCTCGCCTGACCCTGCCCGGCCGCATTCCGTGAGACCTCCCCGAACTTTCTGCCAGCCATGAATGCCTTCTTCGATGCACTCGAAACCCGTCCGCCCGCCGAGCGCGAGGCGGCCCAGATGGCGGCCCTCGCGCTACAGGTCGCCCATGCGCAGCAGAACGCACCCGCGTTCGCCGACATCCTGAGGGGCGTTGACGCCGCCTCGATCCACAGCCGGCGCGCACTCGCCCGCCTGCCCGTCACGCGCAAGACCGACCTGCTGGCACGCCAGAAGCGGCTGCGCCCGGAGGACCCGTTCGGCGGCTTCTCGACGCTGCTCCGAGGTCCGCAGATGCTGCGCCTGTTCGCGTCGCCCGGCACCGTCTACGAGCCCGAAGGCACGGCGCGCGACTACTGGCGCAGCGCCCGAGCGCTGCATGCCGCGGGCTTGCGCGCCGGCGAACTGGTGCACATCGCGTTCAGCTACCACATGACGCCGGGCGCCTTCCTCTTCGAATCGGGCGCGCTGGCCCTCGGCTGCACGGTGTTTCCCGCGGGCACCGGGCAGACCGAGCAGCAGTTGCACGCCATCGCCGAGCTCCGGCCCGATGCCTACATCGGCACCCCCAGCTTCCTGCGCATCCTGCTGGAGAAAGCGCAGGACATCGGCGTCGACGTCCGAAGCCTGCGCAAGGCCGCCATCGGCGGGGAGGCCTGCCCTCCCAGCCTGACGGACTGGTTCAGGACGCGCGGGGTCGAGGTCTTCCAGACCTATGCCACGGCCGACCTCGGGCTGGTGGCCTACGAAACCGCCGCGCGCGAAGGTCTGGTGCTGGATGAGCGCGTGATCGTCGAGATCGTCAATCCCGGCACGGGCGATCCCGTGCCCGAGGGCGAAATCGGAGAACTGGTGGTGACCACGCTCAATCCGGCCTACCCGCTGATCCGCTTCGCCACCGGCGACCTGTCCGCCCTCCTGCCGGGCCGCTGCCCGACCGGCCGCACGGCACCGCGCATCCGAGGCTGGATGGGCCGGGCCGACCAGACCACCAAGGTGCGGGGCATCTTCGTCCACCCCTCGCAGGTGGGCGAGGTGGTGCGGCACTTTCCCGAGGTGCTCAAGGCGCGGATGGTGGTCTCCGGCGAGATGGCGAACGACCAGGTGTGCCTGAAGGTCGAGGTGGCCCATCGCCACGACGGGCTGCGAACGCGGCTGGAGGCGAGCTTCAGGGAAGTGACCAAGCTGCGCGGCGAAGCGGAGCTGGTCGCGCCCGGCAGCCTTCAGGACGACGGCAAGACCATCGAGGACCGTCGCACCTATTCGTAGGTCGGCGCCGGCGTCGGGTTCGGGAGGCGGCCGGCGCCGCAACCGTGTGGCATGGTCAACCCCTTCGGAATGCCCCTGTACCCACCGACATCAACCGAGAACTTTAGATGTACTTGCCCCTATGTATCAGAAGGTTTCATACTTTGAGACAAGCATCATAGGGGCTAGACGACGATGAGCAAGAGTATTGCAGCGGCGGGATCCACCCGCGCGCGGTGGGCCGCCGGCTTGGCGCTGGCCGCCTGCCTGCTGGCCTCGACGGCGGGCCATGCGCAGGTCAAGGTGCTGGTGAACCCGGGCGACCAGGCCGAGCAATCGCGCGGCGCGACCATGACCGTGTGGCGCAACGCGATCGAGCAGGCACTGCGCAAGGAGCGCGTTGCCGATATCGCCATCACGGGTTCGGCCGACATGACCAGCGACCTGAGCGCCACCCGCGCGCGCCTGCCGGATGTCGTCGTCGGACCGGCCCACCTCATCGGCTCCGCGGTGCGCTATGGCTACACGCCCGTGGCCGCGGTGGATGCGCGCTCGCAAGCCGTGCTGGTGGTGCCCGCCAACAGCACGATCGGCAACTTCCAGCAGGCCGCCGGCAAGCGCCTCGGCCTGCCGCTGCAGGACAGCCTGGTGACCTACCTGCTGCGCGGCGAGGCGATTGCCGCCAACACGACGATGAAGCGGCACTTCCGCGACCTGTACGAAACGCGCTACCAGGACGCCCTGCTGGTGTGCCTGCAGATCGGCCGCTGCGACGTCGTCGGTGTCGAGAAGTCGACTTTCGACAAATGGGTCGCTGCCGGTGCGGCGGTGAAGACGGTGATGGAATCGCGCGACGTCCCGGGCCTGAGCATTGCGATCAAGGATGGCTCCAAGGTCTCGGCCGACATGCTGCGCACCGACCTGGGCGATGCCGCGCCGGGCACCAAGACCACACGGGTGTCGGCGCAGGACTTCACGTACGTCTCCACCCTGGGCTACTTCACGCCGCGCGAACTCAAGGGCGCCAAGGTGGTCGACGCCAAGACCGTGGCCACCCTGCTGTCCAGCCGCAGCGCGAAGTACATCGACACCCGCAACGCCGCGGAATTCAAGGAAGCGCATGTGCCCGGCTCGGTGCTGGTCCCCTACGTCGAGAAGTCGGCGAAGGACCCGGACTTCGCCGCCAACCTCGACGAGTTCAACGTGGCGGAACTGGGCCCCGACCGCAACGCCGAGCTCGTCTTCGGCTGCAACGGGCCCGAATGCTGGAAGAGCCACAAGGCGAGCATCGCGGCGCTGAAGGCCGGCTACACCCACGTGAACTGGTTCCGCGGCGGCCTGCCCGAATGGCGGGCCGCCGGACTGGCCGTGGACTCGGCGGCGAAGTAGTCGCCGCCCGCGCAGCGCTTAGTATCGGCTCCGAGCTTCAATCACCCCACACCCTCATTCGAAAGAGCTTTCCTCATGACAGATCTGCCGTTTGCGCCCAATCCGATGCGTCGCGCCCTCCTCACCGGGACCGGCGCGGCCGTCACGATCGCCGCCGTCGGACCGTGGCGCACGGCCTTCGCCCAAGGCGCGGCCGCGCGGCCCCTGCCGGCCTTCGCGGCCTTCAAGGACGCGGGCACGATGATCGTCCACAGCGCCAACACCATCGAGATGCGGCGCGGACCGGCCGGCAATGGCTCGCTGACCACGGTCAACCAGCTCTACGTGCGCAACAACCTGGCGCCGCCGAGCGCCGACATCGTCGCCAAGCCAGACGACTGGACCGTCAAAATCGAGGGCGTTCGGCGCCCGAAATCGCTCAGCGTGCGCGAACTCAAGACCATGGGCACCGAAAGCGTGACCATGGTCCTGCAATGCAGCGGCAATGGCCGCGGCATGTTCCCCTCCAAGCCGAGCGGAACCCCGTGGCAGACGGGCGCGGCCGGCTGCATCATGTGGACCGGCGTCCCGGTGCGCCACGTCGTGGCAGCGCTCGGCGGCATCAACCCGGGGATGAAGTTCCTGACCGGCACCGGCGGCGAGGTTCTGCCGGCCGGCATCAGCCCGAAGTCGAGGGTCGAGCGCAGCGTACCGGCCGCCGTCTACGAGGACGCCCTGCTGGCCTGGGAGATCAACGGCCAGCCGATCCCGCTGGCGCATGGCGGACCGCTGCGCCTCATCGTGCCGGGCTTCACCGGCGTCAACAGCATCAAGTACGTCAAGCAGGTGGCGTTCACCGCGGCGGAAAGCGACTCGTCGATCCAGCAGACCGACTACCGCATGACGCCGACCGGCGAGGCCTCGCAGCGGCCGACCGATCCCTCGGTGTGGCAGATGCCGCCCAAGTCGTGGATCAACACGCCGCTGGCCGGTGCCACGGACCTGCGCGCGGGCGAGGAAGTGGTCGTGCGGGGCGTCGCCTTCGCCGGCGTCAACGCGGTGAAGCAGGTGGACGTCTCGATCGACGGCGGCCAGACCTGGCAGCGCGCGGCGCTCGTCGGGCCGGACCTGGGACGCTTCGCCTGGCGCCAGTTCGAGCTGCCCGTGCGGCTTGCGGCCGGCAAGTACGTGCTGGCCAGCCGCGTCACCGACGTGCGCGGCAATGTGCAGACCGAGAACCGGGTCGAGAACAAGGGCGGCTACCTGAATTCGAGCTGGCGCGACCACGCCGTCTCCATCTCGGTGGCCTGAACCCCATGCGTTCTCGCTTCTGGGGGGCCGCCGTCCTCGCCGGCCTGTGGATGGCGGGCGCCCACGCCCAGCCGGCCACGGACGAAGGCCGCAAGCTTTTCCTGACCGGCGCGACGCCGGCCTGCGCCCTGTGCCACACGCTCAAGAAGGCGGGCGCCACCGGCCAGATCGGTCCCGACCTCGACGAACTGCAGCCGGACGCGGCCCGCGTCGAGAAGGCGATCCGCAACGGCATCGGCCCGATGCCCGCGTTCAAGTCCTTGACCGACGAGCAGATCCGCACGCTGGCGCGCTACGTGGCGTCGGCAACCGGCGCGGCGCCCTGAGGGCGACGGCGCGCGTCAGGTGCGCGCAGCGGGCCCGACGCGCACGGCGGCGAGCGTTGGGTCGCCCAGCGCTTCATTGAGCGCGACGGCCTTGCGCGTCAGGAGGCGCACCGTCGCCGGATCGACCGTCATGCCTTCGCGCAGGTCCAGCGTGGCCATCTCGAACTTCCCCCCGGGCTTGAGCCGGGGCTCGATGCCGCAGAGGCGCTGCCCGCGCCAGAACCCGAACAGCACGCGGCCCTCCTCGGCGCGAATGAGCAGCACGGGACCGTTCGACATGTAGACGAGGTGGCGCCATTTGACGATCTCCTCCAGGGGCGATGCGGCGCGAACCGCCGCACGCAGCCCGTCGACCAGCTCTCGGCGCCAGCCATGGAGCGCCGTCACATAGGCGTCCGGGCTGGCAGCGGGGCTGGTCTTCGGCATCATCTGGCGTTCCTCTCCGGCTCCCGGTGACGCGCGGCAGCCTCCGGGTGGCTACTTCGACTTCGAAGCCGACGCCTCCATCCGCTTGCGAATGTCGGCCATGGTCATCTCCAGGACCGTCGCCGGATTGAAACTCGGCGGGAACGAACGCGGCGGGAACTCCTTGAAGGTCTCGGCGAACTTGAACACCTCCTCCATCAGGCCGTACACCTGGCCGATGTGATTCAACTGCCAATCCCAGAAGGTGTTGGAGGTGATGTCGGCGCGCTCGAAGGGATCCTGGAACAGGTTGAATATCTTCTGCAGCCGGAGCTCCGTGAACGGCTCCGCCCACACCTGCATCGTGCCCGCCACGCGCTGCTCGGCACAGACGTACTTGTAGTCACCCTGCCTGATCGCCACCAGCAGGCCATCGTCGTCGGTGTAGAAGAACAGATCGCGCGCGCTCTTCACGCTGCTCTTCTTGCCCGCGGTGCCGCTCACCTTGCGCAGGAAGTCGGACTGGTCGTACCCGTCGAGGTGAACCTTGTAGCTCTTGCCGTTCGCCTTGTAGCCCTTCTTGAGCTTGCCGACGATGTCGGGCTCGCCGGCGATCGCGCAGAGCGTCGGGATCCAGTCGTTGTGGCTCATCAGCTCGTTGGTGACCGTGCCGGGCTTGATGGCCGCCGGCCAGCGAGCGAGACAGGGGACCCGGAAGGCCCCTTCCCAGTTGGTGTTCTTCTCCGAGCGGAAGTGCGTCATCGCCCCATCCGGCCACGAGTTCATGTGCGGTCCGTTGTCGGACGAATACACCACGATCGTGTTGTCCGCGATGCCCATCTCGTCCAACGCATCGAGCAGCGTGCCGATCGTGTCGTCGTGTTCCATCATGCCGTCGATGTACTCGCTGTCGCCATGCTCGTAGCGGCCGCGATGCGCGTCGCGCACGTGCGTGCGCAAATGCATGCGGGTGGAGTTGAACCAGACGAAGAACGGCTTGTCCGCGTCGTTCTGGCGCTTCATGAAGTCGATCGCCGCGGCCGAGGTTTCGTCGTCGATGGTCTCCATGCGCTTCTTGGTCAGGGGACCGGTGTCTTCGATGGTCTGCTTGCCGATCTTGCCGAAACGAGGGTCGACCGTCGGGTCGTCCTTGTCGCTTGCCTTGCACTTGAGAACGCCGCGCGGACCGTACTTGGCGAGGTAGGCCGGGTCTTTCGGGTAGTCGGGCAGCTCCGGCTCTTCTTCGGCATTCAGGTGATACAGGTTGCCCAGGAACTCGTCGAAGCCATTGACCGTCGGCAGGCTCTCGTTGCGGTCGCCGACGTGGTTCTTGCCGAACTGGCCCGTGGCGTAGCCCAGGTTCTGGAGCAAGCCGCCGATCGACGGATCGAGCTGGCTCATCCCCATCGGTGCGCCCGGGAAGCCGACCTTTGTGAGGCCGCTGCGCAGGCCATGCTGCCCGGTCAGGAAGGCCGCACGACCCGCGGTGCAACTCTGCTCGCCGTAGTAGTGCAGGAACCGAACGCCCTCTTTCGCGATGCGATCGATATGGGGCGTCTCGTAGCCCATGATGCCGTCGCTGTAGGCGCTGATGTTCGTCACCCCGATGTCGTCACCCCAGAGGACGAGGATGTTGGGTTTGCCGCCTGCGCCTTGTCCTGACTTTGTCGCCATCGAATGCTCCTGAAGTGGATGTCGATCCCGAAGAGGGAGATGCTGTCGTTGGGTCACGGACGTCGCCGATGACCCGGAAGCGCCTTTCAAGGCCTTCCGCCAGGCAGACTAACCGGATCGCGGCGATCTTTGTATTGCACCTTGGTGCAACGGCGCGGCGCGGGGCTCACCGCGCGGCCAGCAGCCTCACGGTATGCCGCGCGATCATCGACTCCTCGTCGGTCGGTATCACCCAGGCCGAGCAGCGACCGGCGGCGCGGCTGATGCACGGGCCGCCGCCGTCGTTGGCGGCGTCGTCGATCTGCATGCCGAGCCATCCCAGCCCGGCGACGACGAGGCGGCGAATATCGGCGCCGTGCTCGCCGATCCCCGCCGTGAACACCACCGCATCCAGGCCACCCATGGCGGCCGCCAACGACCCGATCTCGCGCACGATGCGGTAGACGAAGAGCTCGATCGCCAGCCGGGCGCGCGGCGCATCGCTGGCGCGCAGCACGCGCATGTCGCTCGAGACGCCCGAGACGCCGAGCAGGCCCGACTCCTTGTAGAGCAACTGCTCGACGGCCCGCGCATCCATGCCGCGCTCGTTCATCAGGTAGAGCAGCACCCCGGGGTCGATCGCCCCGCAGCGCGTTCCCATCGGCAGCCCGTCGAGCGCCGTGAAACCCATCGTGCTGGCCACGCTGCGGCCGCCCTGCATCGCGCAGGCGCTGGCGCCGTTGCCCAGGTGCAGCGCGACCACCCTGGCCGACGCCAGTTCCGGCGCCACCTCCGGCAGTCGCGACGCGATGTACTCGTAGGACAGGCCATGGAAGCCATAGCGGCGCACGCCGCTCGTGTACAGCGCGAAGGGCAGCGCGAACATCTGCGCGATCTCCGGGTTGCTGCGGTGGAACGCGGTGTCGAAGCAGGCCACTTGCGGCACGCCGGGCAGCGCGTCGAAGGCCAGCCGGATCGGCGACAGGTTGTTGGGCTGGTGCAGCGGCGCCAGCGGCGACAACGCGTCGAGTTGCCGCAGGACCTCCGGCGTGACCAGCACCG
This sequence comes from Variovorax sp. M-6, assembly GCF_052114385.1. Classification (NCBI taxonomy): domain Bacteria; kingdom Pseudomonadati; phylum Pseudomonadota; class Betaproteobacteria; order Burkholderiales; family Comamonadaceae; genus Variovorax; species Variovorax sp. M-6. The sequence goes on from NZ_JBFREQ010000013.1 coordinate 51,742, forward strand.
GCTGTGCGAAGGAGGCGCCTCCGTGCACCACGCGATGGCCGATGCCGCGCAGCACGATGCCCGGCACCAGTTCGCGCACGAAGTCGATCACATGGTGCAGCGCCGCATCGTGTCCGAGCGCCGAACCGGCGTCCCAGGCCCGATGGCCGATCACCTGGCCCGCGGGGTCGCTGGCGGTGAATTCGGGCGCCGTGTCGAGCCCGTCGACCAGGCCGCGCAGGACCGGGCTCAGGGCCTCGCCGCGCATTTCGTACAACGAGAACTTCAGGCTCGACGAGCCTGCGTTGGCGACCGCGACCATGTCGCCGCCGGCCGTTGCATCAGACATTGTTCGCATCCTCCAGGAAAGCACGACACTTATAACCCCGAGCCTGTTCGCTGGAGTATCCATGGAGCCTTCGTCCGCCACCGCGCATCCCCACTACGACCGCCTGATCGCCGCCGCGCGCGCCCTGCCGCCGCTGCGCGTGGCGGTGGTGCACCCGACCAATGAAGTGGCGCTGCAGGCGGCACTCGAATCGGCCCGGCTGGGCCTGACCGCGCCGCTGCTGGTCGGGCCGCGCGCGAAGATCGAGGCCGCCGCGCGCGCGCTCGGGGCCGGGCTCGAGGGCACGCGGATCGTCGATGCGCCGCACAGCCACGCCGCCGCCGAGATGGCGGTCGCGCTGGCGCTCCAGGGCGAGGTCGACGCGCTGATGAAAGGCAGCCTGCACACCGACGAGCTGATGGCCGCCGTGGTGCGCCGCGAAGGGGGTCTGCGCACGTCGCGACGCATCAGCCACTGCTTCGTGATGGACGTGCCGGGCCACGCGCAGCCGCTGATCATCTCCGACGCGGCGATCAACATCGCGCCGACGCTGGAGGAGAAGGTCGACATCGTGCAGAACGCGATCGACCTCGCGCATGCGCTGCAGATGCCGGCAGTGCGGGTGGCCCTGCTGTGCGCGATGGAGACCGTGAATCCCAGGGTGCCGTCGACCCTCGATGCCGCGGCGCTGTGCAAGATGGCCGACCGTGGCCAGATCACCGGCGCGCAACTCGACGGCCCGCTGGCGATGGACAACGCGATCGACCCCGAGGCGGCGCGGATCAAGGGCATCGTCTCGCCGGTGGCCGGCCTCGCCAACGTCCTGATCGTGCCCGATCTCGACGCCGGCAACATGCTGGCCAAGAGCCTCAGCTTTCTGGCCGGCGCCTACGCCGCCGGCATCGTCCTCGGCGCGAAGGTACCGGTGATCCTGACCAGCCGGGCGGACTCCGAGGCGGCGCGGCTCGCCTCATGCGCGGTCGCCTCGATGCTGGTGAAAGCAGCGCGCGAAGGCTCGATCAGGGCGGTCGGCTGAGGCCTGGCCGACACGCATTGCGCCGCCATGCGCCCTACCGGAGTCTCGTGACCGTCACGTTCACCGCGCCGTGGTTGTTGAGGTAGGCGAACCAGGCGTCGTTGGCGAACAGGAACAGTTCAGGCTCGGCCTCGCCGCTCTGGCCTTCGTAGGTCCATACGGCGTGCTTGCCGATGGGGAACAGATGGGCATCGGTGCGACCCACCGCCCCGATCAGCTGGAACCAGCGACCTGCCTTGCAGCGCAGCGCCCAGCGCGCCATCGACTGGGCAAAGCTGGGCTCGATCCTGCCGTCCGCGCTCGATGCCAGGTGCCAGTCGACCCATCGGCTGTCGTCCGCCGCGATCTCGTAGGTTGCGCCGGGCGTGAGCAGGACGCCGGTCGGGTTGTAGTGGCTGACGCTGGCGATCGAAAGCGGCCCGGACGAGTCGCCGATCGCGAGATGCATGGTCATGGTTGTTCCCCTTCGCAGGTCAGCCCCCCGACCGCAAACGCCGCTCGAAGCCTGTCGTCCGTCTCGGGGACGCCAGCGGCGCTGTCTGACGGGGCAGTTTACTCTTGAGGGCCCCTCTTGTGCGAAGGCCGGCCGCGGTCCTGGCCTAGGCCTGGATCAGGCCCGGAATCGGCACGTCGGGATTCACGTCGGCCTCGTAGTCCACGCCCTCGACCCCGAATCCGAAGAGACGCAGGAACTCCGCCTTGTAGCCGGCGAAATCGGACAGCGCGTGGACGTTGTCGCTGCCGACCTGGCGCCACAGCTGCTGCACCTGGCCCTGGACTTCCGGCGCCAGTTCCTTGTAGTCCGCGCGCAGGCGGCCTTCCGGGTCCATGCGCGGCGAGGCGCCATAGAGGCTGTCGCCGAAGAGACCGTGGACCTGTTCGATGCAGCCCTCGTGCGTCCCCTGCGCCTTCATGACCTTGAACAGCAGCGACAGGTACAGCGGCATCATGGGGATGGCGGCGCTCGCCTGGGTGACGACCGCCTTGAGCACCGAGACGCGGGCATCGCCGCCCGTCGCCGCCAACCGCTCGCGAATGCCGAGGACCGTCCGGTCCAGATCCTTCTTGGCGGCACCGATGGAGCCGTTCCAGTAGATGTCGTGGGTGATCTGCTCGCCCAGGTAGGTGAAGGCGGTGGTCTTCGCGCCGTCGGCGAGCACGCCGGCCGCCTGCAGGGCGTCGATCCACATCTGCCAGTCCTCGCCGCCCATCACGGCCACGGTGCTGTCGATCTCGGCCTGCGTCGCCGGCGGCAGGACCGTCTCCTTGACGACCCCGCTGTCGGTGTCGAGGCCGCGCAACGCAACTGCCTGGCCGATGGGCTTGAGTGTCGAGCTGAAGACCTCGCCGGTCTTCGGATGCGTGCGCCTCGGCGCCGCGAGGCTGTAGACGACCAGGTCGACCTGGCCCAGGTCGGCTCGTATCGCGTCGATCGTCTTCTGCTTGATGGCGTCGGAGAAGCCGTCGCCGTTGATGCTCTTCGCGTGGAGGCCTTCGGCGGCGGCGAAGCGATGGAAGGCCGCGCTGTTGTACCACCCGGGCGTCGCGGGCTTGGTGTCGCTGCCCGGACGCTCGAAGAAGACGCCGAGCGTGTCGGCGCCGCAACCGAATGCCGCGGTGATGCGGGCGGCGAGGCCGTAGCCGGTCGACGCGCCGATCACCAAGACTCTCTTGGGGCCCCCTGCGATGCGGCCCCGGGCCCTGACATACTCGATCTGCCTGCCGACATTGGCCTCGCAGCCCGCAGGATGGGTCGTGACGCAGATGAAGCCGCGCACGCGCGGTTGGATGATCATGAGAACTTCGCTGGGTGGAATGTCGGGATGGCACCGCGGAGGCGCGCGAACGGCGAGCATTCTAGGTGTCGCAAGACGGGGCTGCCTTCGGGGTCTTGTCGTTGCTGTGACTGACCAGCGTAGGCGCGTGGTTGAATGTGATGACGCAACTCCTTGGAGCGAGCCGTGGCGACAACAGATCCCGACAACATGCTCTTCTTCATCCCGGACATCAGCGGTTTCACGAAGTTCGTGACCGAGACCGAGGTGAGCCATAGCCAGCACATCATCCAGGAGTTGCTGGAGTTGATCGTGGACGCCAACCAGCTCGGGCTGGAGGTTTCCGAGTTCGAAGGCGATGCGGTGCTGTTCGTTCGTCCCGGCGCCCCGCCGTCGCTGGACGAGCTTCTGGCGCAGGCACGGAAGATGTTCGTGGACTTCCATTCACACATCAAGCGGATCGAGATCCTGCGCACCTGCACTTGCGGCGCGTGTTCCAGCGTCCATTGCCTGTCGCTCAAGTTCGTCGCGCATTTCGGGCCGGCCAGGACCATGCAGGTCAAGGGACATTCGAAATTCATCGGCAAGAGCATCATCGTCGCGCACCGGCTGTTGAAGAATCAGGTGCACGAGTCCGAGTACCTGCTGGTGAGCGAGGAGACGCTGAACCAGCTGGCCGACGGCACCGCGGCGGCCGCGTCGTTCGAGTGCGGCAACTGCAGCTACGACGAGATCGGGGAGGTGGCGTATCGGCACCATTCGATGGCGCCGTACCTGGCCGAGGCGAAGGCGACGGTCACCGGATCCCCCGCATGAAAAGCGCTTCGCCAAGCCGCCGACAACCGTGAACCCCTACAAGAAACGCAGGCAGCAAATCGTCTGACAGCCGGAACGCGCTCGTTGGTCGACACTATGGTCATCATGCAGGGCCACTTCTGCCTCCACCCCAAGGCCGCGGCGGCCATTGTGCTGCTCTGCGGGCTGCTCGCGGGCTGTGCCAGCGACCCCTCGCGCGTGCAGCCCGGCACCGGCCGCGACCAGGTGCTGCAGCAACTGGGCGCGCCAACGGCCGTCTATCGCACCCCGACCGGCGATCGGCTGCAGTATTCACGCGGCCCCGCCGGCTTCCAGGTCAGCAACGTGGACCTCGACGCCTCGGGTCGCGTGCGATCGGTGAGGCAGGAACTCGACGAAGGCCTGTTCGGCAGCACGATCCGCCCCGGCGAGTGGCGCGTGGAGGACATCTACTTCACCTACGGGCCGCCGTTCGAACAGACGCGCGTGACGTCGTTCGACGGCACCGTATGGTCCTGGCGCTACCTCCACATCAACAACCGGCGGCTGCTCTACATCTACGTCGACCCCACCGGACGGGTCGACCACTACAACGTCGGCGACGACTTGATGCGCGACCGCTGGCGTTGGTAGGCTGCAGCCGAGGCGTCTTCCGTGCCGCTCAGGTCGAAGGATTCGCGGGCGCCCGGGAAGGGGAAGCCGACCAGACCCCGCGCGCCGCCGTCTCGCGCACGTAGTGCGCGAAGTCCCTCGCCGGCCGCTTCAGCGCACGCTGCACGCCGTCGGCGGTCGACGCATTGCGCCCATCCAGCACCTCGGTGAAGAGATAGCGGATGAGATCGACGAAGCCCGGCGGCAACGGCTCGTGCTGCAGCGCGGCGGCATAGTCGTCCATGGGCACTTCGACGAAGTCGATCCGGCGCCCGCTGGCGCGGCCGATCTCGGCGATGGCTTCGGCGAAGGTCCAGAGCCGGGGGCCCGTCACTTCATAGAGCTGGCCCGCGTGGCCGTCCTCGGACAGCGCCGCGACCGCCACCTCGGCGATGTCGGCGGCGTCCACGAAGGGCTCGCCGACCGCGCCCACGGGCAGCGCGACGACGCCGGAGCGGATCGGGTCGAGCAGGTAGCCCTCGCTGAAGTTCTGGCAGAACCAGCTGGCCCGGATCAGGGTCCAGTCGACGCCCGCGCGGCGCACGATGTCTTCGCAGCGCTGCGCCTCGGGCTCGCCCCTGCCGGACAGCAGGACGAGGTGCGTGACGCCGCTTCGCACCGCCAGGTCCGTGAAAGCCTGGATCGCGGCCGGCGCGCCCGGCACTGCAAGGTCGGGGTGGTACGCGATGTAGACGGCATCCACGCCTTCCAGTGCCGCGGCCCACGTCCGGGCATCGTCCCAATCGAAACCGGGCACGGCGGCGCGCGAACCGATGCGAACGCCGAAGCCCCGGGCCTCGAGTCCTTGCACCACGCGGCGGCCCGTCTTGCCCGTGCCGCCGAGAACCAGTTTCAAGGCTTCTTTCATGATCGTCTCCTGAGGGTGGGTGGAACAAGCTCCGATGTTTGCCGCGGACGCGGCCCCCAGCCGTTGCAGGGCGTCGCTCGTTCATGCCCGATCGTCCAGACCGATGGACGCGCCGCCGCCGGCGCGGGGATACTGCGGCCATGCTCGATGCCATGACACCCGCCGATCCGCTGGGCGAAGCGCTGCACTTCCTGCGCATGAGCGGCACCTTCTACTGCCGCTCGGAGTTCACGGCGCCGTGGACGCTCGAGCTGCCGGCAATGGACAGCTGCCTGATGCTCCATGTCGTGACCTCGGGCCAGTGCCGGCTGGAGACCGCCGGCGCCGAGCCCTGCGTTCTCCGCACCGGCGATCTCGCGCTGGTGCCGCACGGCGAAGGCCACCGGCTGAGCTGCGGCGCGGGCGCCCTGCCCGGCCAACTGTTCGACCTGCCGCGCGAACTCGTCAAGGACCGCTACGAAGTCCTGCGGCATGGCGGCGGCGGCGCGGCCACCTCGATGATCTGCGCCGCGGTGCGCTTCGACCACGCCGCCGCGCACCGCCTGCTGGAAGCACTGCCGCGCGTGATCCGCGTCGATGCCTGGAATTCGCCCGAACAGGACTGGCTGCAGAGCACGCTGCGCCTGATCGTGGCCGAGGCCCAGGAACTGCGCGCCGGCGGCGAGACGATCATCACGCGGCTGGCCGACATTCTCGTGATCCAGGCGATCCGCTCCTGGCTGGCGAGCGACCCCGCGGCGCAGACCGGCTGGCTCGGCGCGCTGCGCGACCGGCAGATCGGTCGCGCCATCGCGCTCATCCATCGCGACCCGGCGTGCCACTGGACCGTGGCATCGCTGGCACGCCAGGTCGGCATGTCGCGGTCGGCCTTTGCGGCGCGCTTCACGCACCGGGTCGGCGAGCCCGCCATGCAATACGTGGCGCGCTGGAAGATGCACGCGGCCGAAGCATGGCTCAAGGATGAAGAGACGCCGCTCGCCGAACTCGCGAGCCGCGTCGGCTACGAGTCCGAGGCCGCGTTCAGCCGCGCCTTCAAGCGCTTCACCGGCGTCTCGCCGGGGTCCGTGCGACGCACCGCGTTGCGCGAAGTTCGGATCCAATCGACCCCATGACCTCCCCTCTCTCTCCCAACACCGAACCCGAGTCCACGGAACCCGCCGATCCTCGCCTGTGGCTCGAGGAGGTCGAAGGCGCTGACGCCCTGGCCTGGGTCCGCGAGCGCAATGCCCGGACCCTGCGCACCCTGGCGGCCACCGACGAATTCGCCAGCGCGCGGGACGCGGTGCGGGCGGTGCTCGACTCCGACGCGAAGATCGCCGAGGTCTCCAAGCTGGGCGACTTCTACTACAACTTCTGGAAGGACGCCGACCACCCGCTGGGCCTGTGGCGGCGCACCACGCTGGCCGAGTACCGGAGCGCGAATCCGGCCTGGGAGACGGTGATCGACCTCGACGCCCTCGCTGCGGCGGAAGGCGTCCACTGGGTCTGGCATGGGGCGGCCGTGCTGCGGCCGGCTTTCCGAAAGGCGCTCGTGAGCCTCTCGCGCGGCGGATCCGATGCCGACGTGACGCGGGAGTTCGACCTGGTGGCCAAGGCCTTCGTGGCGCCCGAACACGGCGGCTTCTTCCGCCCGGAGTCCAAGGGCGGCCTGGGCTGGATCGACGACGACACCGTGTATGCGTTCACCAACCTCGGCGACGGTGCGTCGACCACTTCGGGCTATCCACGGGTCGCCCGACGCTGGACGCGCGGCACGCCCCAGGAATCGGCCCGGACGGTGTACGAGGGCCTGGCCGGCGACATGTACATCTCGGCCTTCCGGATGCACACCCCGGGCTTCGAGCGGGACTTCGTGGCCCGGTCGCTCGCTTTCTACAGTTCCGAGCTGTTCCTCGTGGCCGGGGGCGACCGGCTGCTGAAGGTCGAAGTGCCGCTGTCGGCGGAACCGAGCATCCGGCGGGAGTGGTTGCTCGTCGAACTGCGCGACGCCTGGACCACGGGCGGCCGCAGCTACGCAGCCGGCTCCTTGCTGGCGACGCACTTCGACCGCTTCATGCAGGGCGAGCGTGACTTCGCCGTTCTCTTCGAACCGGGCCCGACGCGCTCGCTGGCGGCAACGACCTGGACCCGCAATCACCTGGTCGTCAACGTGCTCGACCACGTGAAGAGCCGCCTGCACGTCCTGACGCCGCCGGCCGCCGGCACCGGGCCCTGGGAGCGCAGCGAGTTCGTCGGCGCCCCGCCCATCGGCAGCGTGCACGCGCGAGCGGTCGATGCGGACGAATCCGACGAGGTCTGGCTCACTGCCACCGACTACCTCACGCCGTCGACCCTCTCGCTGGCGACCGTGGGCCAGGCGCCCGAACTGCTCAAGTCCATGCCCGCCTTCTTCGATGCCCGGGGGCTGGCGGTCGAGCAGCACTTCGCCACCTCGGACGACGGCACCCGTGTCCCGTACTTCACGGTGGGCCCGGCGGATCTGGCGCGCGACGGCACGGCGCCGACGCTGCTGTACGGCTACGGCGGCTTCGAGATCTCCCTGACCCCGGGCTACTCCGGCGCGCTCGGGCGGGCCTGGCTCGCGCAGGGCGGCGTGTACGCGGTGGCGAACATCCGCGGCGGCGGCGAATACGGGCCGCGCTGGCACCAGGCCGCGCTCCGGGAGAACCGCCACCGCGCCTACGAGGACTTCGCCGCGGTCGCGCAAGACCTGGTGGCCCGGCGGATCACCTCGCCCAGCCACCTGGGAGCGCAGGGCGGCTCCAACGGCGGGCTGCTCGCGGGCATGATGCTGACCCGCTATCCGGAGCGCTTCGGCGCGGTGGTCATCGAGGTGCCGCTGCTGGACATGCGGCGCTACACCCGCCTGCTGGCCGGTGCCTCCTGGATGGCCGAGTACGGCGACCCCGACGACCCCGCGCAGTGGGCCTTCATCCGGACTTTCTCCCCCTACCACCTGTTCGACGCGCGCCGCGACTGTCCGCCGGTGCTGTTCACCACCTCGACCCGGGACGACCGGGTGCACCCGGCGCATGCCCGAAAGATGGCGGCGGCGATGATCGAAGCGGGCAAGGACGTCACCTACTACGAGAACATCGAGGGCGGCCACGGCGGCGCCGCGAACAACGAGCAAGCCGCCACGATGCAGGCCCTGGCCTACCGATTCCTGTGGGAGCGGCTCAACCCCCGCGACCACTGGACGCTTCGCCGCTAGACTCCATGCCGTGTGCGCGACTCGCGCATCCACCCCCTGATCGCAGGAGGCACATGCCCCATGGCAGAGTCCCGGTCCCGGCCACTGTCGATGCAGGCGCTGCGCGCCGGCACCGACCTGCGCGAACCCTTCGAGCGCGTGGTCGACAGCGGGCTGCGCCTGAATGCCTTGTGCAGCGAGAGCGAGCTGCACCGCACCCTGATCGACGAGGCGGCGGAACTCAGCGGCGCGCAGCGCGTGCTGCTGGTGCTCGACACCGACGGCGGCCCGCGCGTCGCCGGTTCGATGCTGCCGCGGGGTGAGGATGCCGCCGGCCTGCTGGCCGCGATCGAGCCCTGGCTCGGCGAAACCCGCCGTACGCGCACCGCGAGCCTGCGCCATGGGCCCGAAGGCGCGGCCCCCGCGCTCCAGCGCTCGTGCCTGATCGCCCCGCTGGTCGCCCAGCGCCAGCTGTTCGGCCACCTCTACGCCGACATCGAGGGCCCGGCCGGTCGTTTCCACGAGCCGGACCGCGGCCTGCTGGCCCTGCTGGCGAGCGAGGCCGCCGTGGCGCTGGCCCACATCCGCGCCCGCGAGCGCCTGGAATGCCGGTTGGCCGAGCGTTCGGCCGAGCTCGCGCAACGCGCCGGCGAACTGGCCTTCATCAACAGCATCCAGCAAGGCATGGCGGCCGGTCTGGAGTTCCAGGCCATCGTCACCATGGTCGGCGACAAGCTGCGCGAAGTGTTCGATTCCGGCGACGTGAACATCCTGTGGTGGGACGACAAGACCAATCTCATCCAGGCGCTGTACCGCTACGAGCACAACCTGCCGCTGCCCCTGCCGCCGGCGCGGCCCTTGAAGCCGGACGAACCGGCGCATCGACTGCTCCACACGCGCCAGGTCGGCGTGGCGAACACGCGCGAGGAGCAGACCCTGGCCGGCCTCAAGCCGGCACCGGGCACCGACTGGGCGCTCTCGATGGTCGCCGTCCCCATCATCGGCAGCGACCGCGCCCTGGGGATCATCGGGCTGCAGAACCACGAACGCGAATACGCCTTCGGCAGCAACGAGATCCAGCTCCTCGAGACGGTGGCCGCGAGCATGGGCGTGGCGCTCGAGAACGCGCGCCTGTTCGACGAGACCCAGGAGACCCTGGCGCACCAGACCGCGGCGGCCGAGGTGCTGAAGGTCATCAGCGGCTCGCCGACCGACGTGCAGCCGGTGCTCGACACGGTGGCCGAGCGCGCCGGCCTGTTGTGCCGGGCCGAAGGCAGCCGGGTCTGGCTGGCGGTCGGTGACAGACTGCGTGCGATGACGAACTATGGGCCGGCGTACGGCGGCGACGCCGCCGGCCTGGAGCTGCCGCTGCGCGCCAGCTCGATCGCCGGCCGCGCGTTCCTGGAGCACCGTTGCGTGCATGTCGAAGACGTCGTGCCGCTGCTCGCCACCGAGTATCCGGACGTGCGCGAGCTGCAGGCACGCAATGGCTTTCGCACGGTGCTGGCCGTGCCGATGCTGCGCGATGGCCGCTCGGTGGGCGTGATCTCCCTGCTGCGCAACCAGGTGCGGCCTTTCGCGCCGGCCGAGATCGGGCTGGTGCAGACCTTCGCCGACCAGGCGGTGATCGCCATCGAGAACGCGCGTCTGTTCAACGAGACCCGGGAGGCGCTGGACCAGCAGACCGCCATCGCCGAGATCCTGCGCGCCATCAGCAGTTCGCCGACCGAGACCCAGCCGGTCTTCGATGCCATCGTGCAGGCCTGCCGGCGTCTGTTCGACGGCCGTGCGGTCGCGTTCTGCATGCCGCGCGGCGGCATGGTGGAGACCGTGGCCTTTGCCGACGACGGCACCCGCGGCACGCGCGAAGGAGGCTTCCTGAAGCCCTGGCCGCTGGATCGCGGCAGCGCGGCGGGTGCCAGCCTGCTCGACGCGCGCGTCGTCAACGTGGCGGACACCCAGATCGCCGTCAACGAGTTCCCGCGCATGAAGGACCTGTCGCTGGCGCTGGGCTACCGGTCGGGCCTTTTCATCCCGCTGATGAAGGAGGGACGCGCGATCGGCACGATCGCCATCCTCCGGGCGACGCCCGGCGCCTTCAGCGACCAGGAGGCGAAACTCGCCGGAACCTTCGCCGACCAGGCGGTGATCGCCATCGAGAACGTGCGCCTGTTCAACGAAACCAGGGAGGCGCTGGAGCGCCAGACCGCGACCGCCGAGGTGCTGCAGGTCATCAGCGGCTCCATGGAGAACGCCCAGCCCGTGTTCGACAAGATCCTGGAAAGCTGCCAGCGCCTGTTCTCCGGTGCCCAGATGGGCATCTCGCTGATCGGGTACGACGGCCAGGTGCACCTGGGCGCGCACCGCGGCTCGGCCCGCGAAGCACTCGAGAAGTACTATCCGCGGCCGATCGACCACACGCCCATCGGGCTGGCCATGGGCGGCCCCGACATCGTCCACATTCCCGATGCGCTGGCCGAGCCGCACCTGCCCCAGTTCATGCGCGAGGTGGCCGAAAAGGTCGGCACCTACGCGATCATGGTCGCCCCGCTGATGTGGGAGGGCCGCAACATCGGCTCGATTCATGTGACCCGCCAGCCGCCGGGCCCGTTCGCCGAGAAGGAAATCAAGCTGCTGAAGACCTTCGCCGACCAGGCCGTGGTCGCCATCCAGAATGCCGCGTTGTTCAAGCAGGCGCAGGAGGCGCGTGCCGCGGCCGAGGCCGCCAACGCCGCGAAGAGCGCGTTCCTGGCGACGATGAGCCACGAGATCCGCACGCCCATGAACGCGGTGATCGGCATGAGCGGCCTGCTGCTCGACACGCCGCTCGACACCGAGCAGCAGGACTACGTGGCGACCATCCGCGATTCGGGCGACGCACTGCTGACCATCATCAACGACATCCTCGACTACTCGAAGATCGAGGCCGGGCGCATGGACATCGAGTCGCATCCGTTCGACCTGCGCGACTGCGTGGAGACGGCGCTCGACCTGGTCAGCACGCGAGCCACCGAGAAAGACCTCGACACGGCCTACGTGTTCGAGGGCGACGTGCCGGCCGCCGTCACGGGCGACCTCACGCGGCTGCGGCAGGTCCTGCTGAACCTGCTGAGCAACGCGGTGAAGTTCACCGAGACCGGCGAGGTGGTGCTGACCGTCAGCGCCGAGGCCGCGTCCGCCGGCAAGGTGACGCTGACCTTCGCCGTGCGGGACACCGGCATCGGCCTGTCGCCGGAAGGCATGGGCCGGCTGTTCCAGTCGTTCTCCCAGGCCGACTCGAGCACCACCCGCAAGTACGGCGGCACCGGCCTCGGCCTGGCGATCAGCAAGCGGCTGGCCGAGCTGATGGGCGGGCGCATGTGGGCCGAGAGCGACGGCGTGGGCAGCGGCTCGACTTTCTTCTTCACCATCGAGGTGCCGACCGTGCAACTGCCGCCAAGCCGGCGCCGCGACTTCATCGGCGCGCAGGCCGAACTGCAGGGAAAGCGCCTGCTGATCGTCGACGACAACGCCACCAACCGGCGCGTGCTCTCGCTGCAGACCGGCAAGTGGGGCATGGATCTGCGCGCCACCGAATCGCCGCTCGAGGCCTTGCGCTGGCTCGAACAAGGCGAGCGCTTCGATCTCGCGATCCTCGACATGCACATGCCCGAGATGGACGGCATCGACCTGGCGCGGCGTGTCCGCGCGAGCCGCGCGGGCCTGCCGCTGGTGTTGTTCAGCTCGGTGGGCCGGCGCGAGGCGGGCGATGCCGAATCGCTCTTCAATGCGTACCTGGCCAAGCCGATCCGCCAGTCGCACCTGTTCGACACGCTGGTCAGCCTGCTCGCGCCCGGCGCGGCCGCCAGGCCCGCGGCCGGCGACCCGGTCAAGCCGCAGATCGACCCGTCGATGGCCGCACGCCACCCGCTGCGCATCCTGCTGGCCGAAGACAACGCAGTGAACCAGAAGCTCGCGATGCGCCTGCTGCAGCAGATGGGCTACCGGGCAGACCTCGCCGCCAACGGCATCGAGGCGGTGGAATCGGTGCAGCGCCAGGCCTACGATGTGGTGCTGATGGATGTGCAGATGCCCGAACTCGACGGACTGGACGCGACGCGGCAGATCTGCACGCTGCTGCGGGCGGCGCAGCGTCCGCGCATCGTGGCGATGACGGCCAACGCCATGCAGGGCGACCGCGAAATGTGCATGGCCGCGGGCATGGACGACTACCTGACCAAACCGATCCGCATCGACCGGCTGGTCGAAGCGCTGAACAGCGTGCCGGGACGAAAGGACCGAACGACATGAACACCACCGACAAGCGCGGGGAGCCCATGAGCGATGCCGCCATCGACCGCGCGACCTTCGCCGAACTGCAGGAGACCGCGGGGGCCGACTTCGTGAAGGAGCTGGTGCAGACCTTCCTCGAAGAAGCGCCGGCGATGCTGAAGGAACTGCGCGACGCCTTCGTCGCCGGCAACGCCGACGCCTTCCGCCGCGCGGCGCATTCGCTCAAGTCGAACAGCCTCACCTTCGGCGCGCTCGCGCTGGGCGCCATGGCGCGCGAGCAGGAGCTCGGCGGCCTCGAGGCGGCGCGGGGATCGAATGCGCTCGATGCGCTGGCGGCGGAATACGCGCGGGTGGCTGCGGCCCTGGAGGAACTGAGCCATGACTGACTTTCGCCATGCGCCGGCCCGGCTGCTGGTAGCGGACGACAACAAGGTCAACCGCCTGCTCATGGCGCGCAGCCTCGAACTGCAGGGCCACAGCGTCCAGTGCGCCGAGAACGGACGCGTCGCCCTCGAACTGCTGCGGCGCGACGCCTACGACCTGCTGCTGCTCGACATGGAAATGCCGGAGATGGACGGCTTCCAGGTGCTGGAGCAACTGACCGGCGATCCGCAACTGCGCGACCTGCCCGTGATCGTCACCTCGTCGCTCGAGGGCGTCGCCGACATCGTGCGCTGCATCGAACTCGGCGCCGAGGACTATCTGCACAAGCCAGTCAACGCGGTGCTGCTGAAGGCCCGCATCGGTGCCAGCCTCGAGAAGAAGCGCCTGCGCGACCAGCAAAAGGAACTGGTGCGCCGCTTCGCCACCTCCGAGGTCGTGCAGGACCTGGAGCAATCCGGCTTCGCGCTCGGCGGGCGGCATGTGCATGGCACCGTGATGTTCTCCGACATCCGGGGCTTCACCGCGCTGGTCGAGTCGCAGCCGCCCGAAGAAACGATCGAACTGCTGAACACCTACTACACGCTGATGTTCGACGCCATCAACGGCCACGGCGGCGTGGTGAACCAGATGGTCGGCGACGGCCTGATGGCCATCTTCGGCGCCCCGCTGCCGCTGCCCGACCACGGCGCGGCCGCGGTGCGCGCGGCACTCGACATGGTCGAGATGATCGACCTGCTGAACGTCGAGCGCACGGCGGCGGACAAGCCCGCGATCCGGATCGGCGTGGGCATCGCCACCGGCGACATGGTGGCGGGCTACACCGGCACGCAGCGGCGCGCGACCTACACCTGCATCGGCGACACCGTGAATCTCGCCGCGCGCCTGGAGGAGCACACCAAGCTGGCCAGGCGAACGATCCTGATCGATCCGGCGACCTGCATGGCGCTCGGCGGACGCATTCCGGTCGAGTCCCTCGGCACGGCGTCGATGCGGGGCAAGGCGGCACCGGTCGAGGTCTACGCCGTCACCGAGGCGGATCTGTCGAGGCCGACGGGCTGAGGCGCCGACCGGCGATGTCACAGGATGTGATCCGTGTCCACCAAGTCCGGAGGTCGAGCGTTCTGAGACACTAGGGCCCTTTCGCCCACCCTTCGGAGAGTTCCTTGACCTTCACTGGCCCTGCATTTGTCAAATGGGCGCTTCCAGCGGCCCTGGCGGCCGCTGCCCTCTCGATTGCCGCCGCGGCGCATGCCGAGGTCAATGTGTCCGTCGGCGTCGGCGGCCCGGTCTACTACGAGCCGGCGCCGGTCTACGCGCCCCCGCCGCCGGTCTACTATCAGCCTGCGCCGCCTGTGTACTACCAGCCTGCGCCTCCGGTGTACTACCAGCAGCCGCCCGCCTATTACCGTCCGGCACCGTCCTATTACGGCCCGCCGCCAGTCGCCTATGGGCCGGGTTACCGGCAAGGCCCCCCTCCCGCAGCGCGGCCAAGGATGAACGACATGCAGAACCGCGCGATGGACAACTGCGCCCTGCTGGCGCCGCGTGAGCAGCCGAGGTGCCGCGCCACGGTGATGTCGACCGTCCGGTAGGCACGACGCCGCGATTCCGCGCACCCACGGCGCAACTGCGAGGCTCAGGCCAGCCTGTTGCGCAAGCGCAGCATTCCGAGCCCGAGCAGCACGAAGGCCGTGCCCGAGATGCGATGGAACAGCCGCACGCGGCGGACGTCGGCGAAGCCTTGCTTCATGGTCCGCGCCACCAGCACGTAGAACGCATGCGACAGCATGGTGAAGGCCGCGAATGTGGCCGTCAGCACGAAGAACTGCTCGGCCACCGGCGCGCCAGGTGTCAGGAATTGCGGGAAGAGCGCCGAGAAGAACAGAATGCTCTTCGGATTGGTCAAGGCCACCGTCAGGCCATGGCCGAACAGCCTGAGCGGCGCCGGCGCCCCGGCCTCCCCGGCGGATCGACGCGTGTCGGCGAAGGCATTGGCGCCACTGCGCCACTGCCTGACACCGAGATAGACGAGATAGGCCGCCCCGGCCAGCTTGAGGACCATGAAGGCCGTGGCCGAACTGCTCAGCAGCACGCCGAGGCCGGCCATCGCGATGGCGGACACCAGGAACACGCCCGCCGCATTGCCGAGCGACCCCCACATGGCCCGGCGCGGCCCCACCGACACTGAATTGGAGACCGCCAGCAACACGGCCGGACCCGGCGTGAAAGCCATGAAAAGCGACACACCGCAAAAGACGAGCCAGTTGGACCAGGTCACGATCACTCCTTGCAACGCCGCCAACGCGGCGGCGCAATCAGCCCGCCATTGTGTTCAGGATCGGCAACCCGCGCTGATCGAGGGCCATGCCTGGCGAGGGGCAGGCCCTCAGAGCTTCTCCTTCACGAATCCCGCCGCGTTCTCGTCCGCGCCGGGCTTGCCTTCGTCCGAATGGGGGTTGGTCGGATCGGTGTCCGTGGGAAATTCCGGCTCGACCGGAAGTTGCGCAGGATCGTCCTCGGAAGGGACTTTGGGGGTCGTCATGGGCTTGGCTCCTTTGGCAGCAAGGTAGTCTCATTTTGAGCCGCTGGCCGCCGGAAAAGTGGCTGGCCTGCCGAAGCGCCATCGGCACCTGCCGGATCGGCAGGGAACCGGCCGGAACGCGACATCCTTGGCGCTTCTGTCTGACAGGCATCGCCGGGACACTGGTCGGCATCGACACCGGAGGCATGCCATGCAAACCCGCCGCTACCCGACCACCATGTACCTGAGCGCCGCGGAGATGATCCGGCTGGTCCAGCGCAAGGGACTGAGCGCCTGCATTGCCGGCGTGGCCGATCGCATCGAGCGCGAGTTCCTGCGCTGGAACGCGTTCGACAAGGTCGCCCGCGTCGCCTGCCATTCCGATCTGGGCGTGATCGAGCTGATGCCGATCGCCGATGCCGCCCGCTTCGCCTTCAAGTATGTCAACGGCCATCCGGGCAACCATCGCCACGGCCTGCCCACAGTGATGGCTTTCGGCGTCCTGGCCGACGTGGACACCGGTGCTCCCCGACTGCTCTCCGAACTGACGCTGACGACCGCCATTCGCACGGCCGCCATGTCGGCGCTGGCCGCGCGCAGACTGGCACGCCCGGGCAGCCTGCGCATGGCGCTGATCGGCAATGGCGCGCAGAGCGAATTCCAGGCGCTGGCGTTCCGCGATCTCGTGGGCATCCGCGAGCTGGCGCTCTTCGACACCGATGCGGCCGCCAGCGCCAAGCTGGCCGCGAACCTGCGCGGCCGGGGTCTGGAGGTCCACCTCTGCGTCGGCACCGCCGAAGCGGCGCGCGGTGCCGACATCGTCACGACAGCGACCGCCGACAAGACCCGCGCCGCCATCCTCACGCCACCGATGATCGAACCCGGCATGCACATCAATGCCATCGGCGGCGATTGCCCGGGCAAGACCGAACTGCACCAGGGCGTGCTCGAGGGGGCATCGGTGTTCGTCGAGTTCGAACCGCAGTCGCGCATCGAGGGCGAGATCCAGCAGATGCCCGCGGACTTTCCGGTCACCGAGATCTGGCAGGTGCTCGCGGGCCACCGGCCCGGTCGCGTCGATGCTTCCCAGGTCACCGTGTTCGACTCGGTGGGCTTCGCGCTCGAGGATTTCGCCGCACTCGCCTTCATGGCCGACACCGCGGCCGAACTGGGTCTCGGCGAGATCATCGAGCTGGTTCCCCAGGCCACCGATCCGAAGGACCTGTTTGGCTTGCTGCAGGAAAAGCGGCAGCCTCGCGCGCACCAAAGGTGCGCTGCCGGATCCGAGCCTGCATCATTGACGGTCGTCGATCTCCGGCCGCGGCCGGTCGACCGCTCACTCGAAACCGGCATTGCCGCAGGGGCCCCTGGCCTTTTGGCCGATGATCAGCGCCGCCCTCGATGAGCTAGCATGCACTACCACGCGAAAGTCGAAGAACGGCATGACGAAGTTCTGCAGTTCCTGCCACACGCCCAACCGGGACGCGGCCAAATACTGCCGGGGTTGCAGTGGCAGGTTCTCGGGCCACGATTCGCCTGAAGTGACTTTCGACAGCACGCTGCGCGATCCAATCGCGCAGCTGCATGCAGCGCCCGACCGGGCGGCGCCCGCGAAAGCGGCTGAGCGCCCACCGCCCGTCCGCCCCCCGCCGCGCACCGGCTCGATCGGCGCACCCGCGCGCCTCGATGTATCCGTTTTTCTGCTGCTGGCCGTGCTGCTGGCGATGGGCGGCATCTTCGTGCTCTGGCATTCGAGCCGCCTCGCGGGTCACAGTCCGCCATCGCGCCCCCCCACTTCCCTGCGGGTGGAGGCGGCTGTCCCGCCCCTCCAACTCGCAATCGCTCCGAAGCCGGACATGCCGGCCCCGACCCTGGAACCGGTCGTGCCGGCTTCGACGCCGGAGCCGGTCTTGCCAGCCCCGCAAGAGAACGAAGTCGTGCCGCCGACGGCGCCGAACGAGCCGGCGCCGCCTCCTCCGTCCGGCCTGGCGGCAAGCCCGTCCGAGCGCTCACCGGCGGCAACTCGCCACTGGGCGGCCCCCGCCCCTGCCCCCGCCCACGCCTCGGGCAAGGCGTCCGAGGCCACGAGGGACGTGGGCCCGACCAGAGCGCGCGCCCGCGCGCCCGCGCAGCGACCCATCGCTGTCCCTGCTCCGCCGCTTGCCGTGCCTGTATCAGCACCGGCTGCGAGCGTGCGCATGGCCAATGTCGACCCCGCTCAGCCTGCGCCCAAGCCCGGCGCGGCAGCCAGCGCCGACAACGCCCGGTCGAACGGTCCTCCGGGGTGCGACCGCTACAACCCTTATGGCGAAGCCATTTGCCTGAACACCGCGACGAGCCGGGGGACGCAGTCGGCCCAGGTCCCGCCGACCGGCTCGCCATCAGTGGCGGGCGTCGTGGCTCTCTCGAAGCCTTCGCCGGCCAGGACCGCGTTCACCATGGCTGCTGATGCAGGTGGAAGCGGCGCTGGTGGTGGCGGCGGTGGTGGTGCCGGTGGTGGTGGTTCCGGTGGTGGCGCTGGCGCTGGTGGTAGTGGCGCTGGTGCTGGTGCTGGTGCTGGTGCTGGTGCTGGTGCTGGTGGTGGTGGCGCTGGCGCTGGTGCTGGTGCTGGTGCCGGTGCTGGTGCTGGTGCTGGTGCCGGTGCTGGCTCAGGCGGCGGCGGTCCCGGCGGTGGCCCCGGTGGCGGCGGCGGTCCCGGTGGTCCCGGTGGTGGCCCCGGTGGCGGTGGCGGTCCCGGCGGTGCCGGCGGTGGCCCCGGTGGCGGTGGTGCCGGTGGTGCCGGCGGTGGCTCAGGTGGTGGCGGTGGTCCTGGCGGCGCCGGCGGTGGCCCCGGCGGCGGTTCAGGCCGATGAGCGCGCCGCGCGTCAACGCGGCCAGAAGGAGGTCAACATGTCTACCGACAGTGCAATTGCCGTCTGGCCCGAGAGGGCTTCGCAGGCGGACGCGTATGTGCAGGTGGGGGATGTCGTCAGCCTGATGCTCAATCGCAGGGATGAAGCGTTCGGCACCTGCGAGTTCTGTCAGACCGTGAACCATGGCGGTGCCTTGCGCTGCCGCACCTGCGGCGGCACCCTGACATCGAGCCACGAGGAAGAAGACGCCGCCGCCCCGGTCGGTCGGCCCGAAGCGGCCGCCCCTGGCGAACACCGCGATGTGTCCGAAGCGCGCGCGCTGTGCAGCGCACTCATGCTGGTGCTGGTGCCCTCGCTGCTGCTGTTCACGGCCTTCGCTTCATGGCATCAGATCCGCACCGCGGCGAAGCTGCAGCGGACGAGCGCCACCCTCACGCTGCAAGGACCTCAGAACGCGTGGACCCAGCCACCGAGCGGGCTCGCCGCGCACGATCGCCACACGAGGGAGCGCGCAGCGTCGAGCCATTCGCAGCTCCAGCCGATCGCCCATGAATCCAGCGAACCGGCAGCCGAGGCGACGCTCCCGGCGACATCGAAATCACCTGCGAGCCGCCCGAAGGCGATCGCCCCGACCGCCGGAAGTCGCGGCGAGCGCGATCCCCTGGCGGCCTGCAGCGGGCGTCATTTCATCGCGCGTGCCGTGTGCGTCAACAGCCAGTGCGCAGAGCCCAGGATGGGACAGCTGCCGCAGTGCAAGGAGGCATTGAGGCAGCGACGAATCGATGAATCTCGCCGCAATCCGACGCTGATGGGATGACCACGCCTGGCCCGGGCCTCACCGCGCCTTGACCAGCGCCGCATCGGCGCCTGGGCGAGCTTGCAGTTCAGTCCGGCTCCAGCCCGAGGTAGGCGCGACGCAGCTCGGGCCGCGCCATCAATTCGTCGGGCCGGCCAAGGGCCACGATGCGGCCCTCCTCGAGCACCGCGGCGCGCTCGGCGACCTCGAGCGCCATGCTCACGTTCTGCTCGACCAGCAGCACCGCGATGCCGTCCGCATGGATGCGCCGGATGGCGTCGAACATGTCGAGCACGATGCTCGGCGCCAGGCCCAGCGACGGTTCGTCGAGCAGCAGCAGGCGCGGCCTCGCCATCAGCGCGCGGCCGATGGCCACCATCTGCTGCTGACCGCCGGAGAGCGCACCGGCCGGCTGCGACAGCTTCTCGACCAGCGCCGGAAACAGCGTGCACACGCGTTCCAGCGAGCGGGCCCGCTCGACCCGCGCCGCGCGCAGGTAGCTGCCGAGCTCGAGGTTCTCGCGCACGGTCATCTCGGTGAAGAGGCGCCGACCCTCGGGCACCAGCGCGATGCCCTGGCCGCAGAAGCGGTGCGGCGCCAGCCTGGAGATGTCCTGGCCGTCGAACACCAGCCGCCCCGCGCTCACGCGATGCAGGCCGGCGATGGCGTTGATCAGCGTGCTCTTTCCGGCGCTGTTGGGGCCGACGACGCAGACAAGCTCGCCTTTCCCGATCGAGAGCGACACGTCCCAGAGTGCGGTTGCCTGTCCGTAGGCGACGCGGATCGCCTCCAAGTCAAGCATGGCTCAGCTCCGCGCGCGCGGCCGGCGCCGATGCCTGCGCGCCACCGGCGGGCGGCTCGTGCACGATCGCCTGGCCGAGATAGGCGGCGACCACTTCGGGACGCTGCATGACCTCCTGCGGCGCGCCTTCGGCCAGCACCTCGCCCCGATTGAAGATCACGACCCGGTCGCACAGCGCCATCACGGCGCGCATCACGTGCTCGACGAAGACGATGGTGGCGCCCTGGTCGCGGATGCGGCGGATCAGCGCCACCGCCTCATCGATTTCCGACGGCGTCAGGCCCGACAGCACCTCGTCGAGCATCAGCACCTGCGGCCGCGAAGCCAGCGCCCGCGCGAACTCGAGGAACTTGCGCTGGTGCAGATTGAGTTCGGCGGGCAGCGCCTGCGCCCGCTCGGTGAGCCCGGTGAAAGCCAGCCACTGCCAGGCCTCGGCCTCGGCGCTGCGGCGGTCGAGCGAGGCGGCGCCGAACATCGCGGGCAGCGCCACGTTCTCGAGCACCGTGAGGTGGGCGAAGGGCCTCGGGATCTGGTAGGTGCGCGCGATGCCGCCCTGCGCGATGCGGTGCGCCGGAATGCCCGAGATGCGCCGGCCGTCGAACTCGATCAGTCCGGCCGTCACCGCGTAGTGGCCGCTCGCGACGTTGATGAAGGTCGACTTGCCGGAGCCGTTGGGTCCGAGCAGCCCGAGGATCTCGCCGCGCCGCAGTTCGAGATCGACGCCGCGCAGCGCCTGCACGCCCTTGAAGGACTTGCGCACGCCCCGGGCCCGCAACAGCACCGCGCCGGCCTCGGCCGCGGGCCCCACCGGCGGGACGGCCGCTCGCGCAGCGGCGGCGGCGACCGCCGGCGGCGCGCGCACGACGGCGCCGCGGCGTGTGTTCCACCATTTCAGCGCCTGGCCGAGCAGGCCTTCGGGCATGAAGAGGATCACCACGATCAGCACCAGGCCGGTCAGGCCCTTGCCCACGATCGCGGTGTCGCCGCCGGTGAAGGCATACAGCAGCAGCGTGATCGCGGTGGCGCCGACGATCGGCCCGGCCCAGTGGCGCGTGCCGCCCAACACCGCCATCAGCACCACGGTCAGCGGCAGCGCAATCGTGAAGGTGTCGCCGGTGGTCACGTACGAGATGAACAACGCATGCACGCCGCCGACCACGCCCGCCAGGCCGCAGGACAGGGCGAAGGCGCCGAGCTTGTAGCGGAAGGTGGGCACCCCCATCACCTCGGCCACGTCCTCGTCGTCGTGGATCGCGAACAGGCCGGTGCCGAAGCGCGAGTGGTACACCGCCAGCGCGGCCACCACGGTGACCAAGGCGACGGCCAGTGCCAGCAGATAGAAGGTGCCCGAGGGCGAGGGCCCGATCGCGGGCACCGGCACCGCGCTCATGTAGACGCCCGGGCCGCCGTCGATCGGCGTGTTGAGGATGATGGTCGCGACCACGAAGGTGGCGGCCAGGGTCAGCAGCGAGAACAGCTCGGCCCGCACCGCCTGGACACGGAAGGCCACCGCGCCGAGCACCGCTCCGAACAGCGCGGCCATCGCGCCGGCGGCCGGCAGCGTCCACAGGAAGGGCACATCCAGGCGGGTCGCCAGCGTGGCGGTGGTGTACATGCCGATGCCGAAAAAGGCGCCGTGGCCGAAGGAAAAGTAGCCCGAGTAGCCCGACAGGAGGTTCCAAGACGTGGCGAGCGCGATCCAGTGCAGCACCAGGTACAGGATCGACTCGTAGAAGGCCGGCAGCCCGAGCCACGGCACCACGGCCAGGCCCGCGCCGGCGGCCAGGAGCACGAGCAGCGAGCGCCTCATCGGAGAGCCTCCGGTATTCGCCTTGGGAGCGGCCCGGCGGCTCATTCGGCAACCTCCGCGCATCGCGCTACGGTATTCGCCTTGGGAGCGGCCCGGCGGCTTATTGGGATACCTTCGCGCAGCAGCGCTTCGGTATTCGCCTTGGGAGCGGCCCGGCGGCTCATGCCACCCTCCCCGGCCGCGCCAGCAGCACCAGCATCAGCAGCGAGAAGGACACCAGCGGCGCCCAGGAAGGCGCGGTGATCGCCATGGTAAGGGCCTCGGTCACGCCGATGATGCAGCCCGCGATCAGCGGCCCGAGCGGCCGGCCCAGACCACCCAGCATCACCGCCGCGAAGACCACGCCGATCCAGGCGTAGATCTGCGAGGGCGACAGCGTGTAGGCCAGCGCGATGCACATGCCGGCGACGCCGGCCAGCGCGGCATTGAGACCGGAGAGCATCAGCGCCAGCGCGTTCTGGTTGACGCCGAAGGCGGCGGCGATCGGCGCATCCTCGGCCGCGGCGCGCATCGCCTTGCCGAGGTCGGTGCGACGCAGCGCCACCCATACCGCCAGCGAGATGCCGACCCCCAGGCCCAGCGTGATGAGCTCGGGTACCGGCAGGAACAGCGGCCCGAGGCGCAGCTTGTGCTCCGCGTAGCTCGACTCCAGCTTGCGGTAGTCGGCGGTCCAGATCCATTGCAGCAGCGCCTCGATGATCACGGTGACGCCGAAGGTCACCAGCAGCGAATTGAACGAACTCACGCGAAAGCGCGTCAGCACCCAGTGAAGGGCCGCGCCCAGCGCGAAGAACAGCGGCACGATGAAGACCAGCGTGAGCAGCGGGTCGACCCCGCGATGGCTCGACAGTTCGTAGGTCAGGTAGGCGCCGAGGAAGGCCAGCGCGAAATGCGCCAAGTTGATCTGCCGCAGCATGCCCCACGAGAGACTCAGCCCGAGGCCGAGCAGGCCGTAGAGCGCACCGGTGAACAGCCCCGCGAGGATCGCCTGGGCCAGGAGCGTGGCGCTCGGCAGCGTCATCCAGGGCCTGTTCGCACGCCCTAGGCGCCGCGGGTCTGCAGCTTGGCGCCGGGCGCCGCCCAGTCGGCGGGCCAGACCGTGACCCACTTGCCGTTCTGCACCTGCTTGACGCGGCTCAGGTCGGCACCGAAGTTGCCGCGCTCGTTGAAGCGCAGCTTGCCCTGGATGGTGTCGACCTGGTTGGCGCGCAGCCAGGCGGCCATCGCCTTGTCGTCCAGGCCCTTGGTGGCGATCACCGCGGCCTCGATGATCTGCCAGGCCGTGAACGAGGCCGCGGCCTGCGTCTCGACCGCGGTGTCGGGCATGTTGGCGCTCGCGGCCCGCTCGCGGTAGACCTTGACGAACTCGGCCGCCACGGGATTGTTGGTGAAGGGCGGATGGTCCTCGAAGATCGTCATCGACAACGCGCCGTTGGCCTCGGGCGCCTTCAGCATCGGCGCCGGCGCGGGCACGTGATAGAAGTGGTGCAGCGGCGCATAGTCGATCTTCTTCATCGCGTCGAGCAGCTGGTTGCCCTCCAGGCCGATCGCGCCGGTCCAGATGAAGTCCGGGTTCGCCTCCTTCACCCGGCCCGCGATCGGGCCGAAGTCGCGGTTGCCGAAGTCCCACTCCAGGAACAGCACCTCCTTGAGGCCGCGCTGCCTGGCGACCTCGCGCGCGCCGAGCGCCACGAAATGCACCGACGGGAACTTGCTGGTCACCACCGCGATGGTCTTGGGCGGCGCGGCCGATGCGGCCAGCGCGGTCAGCACCAGCGCCGGAAGCGTTTTCTCGGGGTCCGGCCCGATCGACCAGGCCGGAAACTGCTGGTCGTACTTGGCCAGGTTCGGGATGCCGAAGGTGTGGTGGACCAGGGTCTTGTTGTAGCGCTGGGCGACGCCCATCGCCGACAGGATGTTGCCGGTCGCGTAGGGCCCGATCAGCAGGTCGACCTTGTCGGAGGTCACGAGCTGCTCGTAGAGCGTTCGGGCCAGGTCGGGCTTGGACTGGTCGTCCTTCAGCACCCACTCCACCGGCCGGCCCAGCAGGCCGCCTCGCTTGTTCAACGAGTCGACGTAGATCTCGCCGGTGAGCTTGTGCACCATGCCGGTGGACGACAGCGGGCCGGTCAGCGCCAGCGTGCCGCCGACGCGGATCGGCGTGCCGCCGGGCTGCGCGCCGGCCCCGGAACTCCACAGCGTGCTGGCGCCGAGGGCGCCGGCGGCTGCCACGAAGGAACGACGGTCCATGTTCATGCTCTGTCTCCTGTGATGGTTCCGGGAAGCGGCGGGCGCGCGGCCGGTCAGTC
Organism: Variovorax sp. M-6; assembly: GCF_052114385.1. NCBI lineage: Bacteria > Pseudomonadati > Pseudomonadota > Betaproteobacteria > Burkholderiales > Comamonadaceae > Variovorax > Variovorax sp. M-6. The sequence continues at coordinate 76,113 of NZ_JBFREQ010000013.1, forward strand.
GCCGTCGACGACGGGGTTCGAAAGCAGGCCGATGCCCTCGATCTCGACCTCGCAGACATCGCCCGCCTTCATGAAGATCGGCGGCTTGCGCGCGAAGCCCACGCCGGCCGGCGTGCCGGCGATGATGATGTCGCCCGGCTGCAGCGCGAAGGGCTCCGAGCACACCGACACCAGCGTGGCGACGTCGAAGATCATGTCGCGCGTGTTGGCCTCCTGCAGCACCTGGCCGTTGAGGCGGGTCTGCAGCTTCAGGCCCGTGGCGCCGGCGGGCAGTTCGTCGGCCGTGACCAGCTCGGGGCCGAAGGCGCCCGAGCGGTCGAAGTTCTTGCCCATCATCCACTGGGCCGACTTGAACTGGTAGTCGCGGATCGACCCGTCGTTGAAGAGCGAGTAGCCGGCCACGTGTTCCAGCGCCTTCGTCTTGTCGATGTAGCGGCCGGCCTTGCCGATCACGACCACCAGCTCGCCTTCGTAGTCGAACTGGGTCGACACGTGCGGGCGCACCAGCGGCTGGCGATGCCCGACCCACGACGAGGGGAAGCGATGGAACAGCACCGGGTACTTGGGCGGCTCGAAATTGCCCTCGGCCGCATGGTCCACGTAGTTGAGGCCGACCGCGATGGCCTTCGAGGGCTCCTGCAGCGGCGGCAGCCAGTCGATGCCGGACAGCGGCAGCCGCGAGCGCGCCGAGGCGCCGGCGCGTCTCGCCGCGGCCAATCCCTCGGGCCCGGCGCGCAACAGCGCGTCGATCGTGGCGGGCAGGCCTTCGGCCGTGAGGTCGACGATCTCCTGGGCCAGACGCAGGCCGATGGCCGCCCGGCCCTTGCTTTGAAATGCGACGAGACGCATGGGAACGACCTCTCAGATGAAGAAAAGGGAAAGGGAGAGCCACGCCCTGCGCGCGGTCATCCGTTCTGGATCTCGAAGTTGGTGACGAAGTCCTCGGGCACGGCGGGGCCCCAGGCATAGAAGGAATCCTCGGGCGGGTGGTCGCCGGCACGCCAATCGAAATCGCCCGGCACGAAGTCGATGTCGAAGGAGTACTCGGCGTAGCTGCCCCAGGGGTCGCGCACGTAGTAGAAGTAGTTCGAGCCCAGCACGTGGCGGCCGACGCCCCAGCCGCGCGAATAGCCGGCGGCGAACATCTGCTCCATGCCGCGCCCGACCTCGTCGATGCTGGCCACGTCCCAGCTCAGGTGGTGCAGGCCCGGCCCCGGCGACTTCGCCATCGCGATCAGGTGATGGTCGCTGCCGTGCACGCCGTGCATGAAGACCACGAGATCGGCCGAGCGGTCGGTCAGCCTCAGGCCCAGCGCATCCTCGTAGAAGCGGATGGCGCGCGACACATCCGGCGAGAACAGCAGCACGTGCGACAGCCGGCGCGGATGAACCTTCGGAATCCGCGAGCGGGCCAGCGAGGCGCCGGTGCCCGGCGGCACGGGCGGCTCCAACGGCTTCTCGGCGGGCAGGTCCGGCGTGCTCTTGGCGGCCACCGCGATCTGGACCGGAAAGCCATCCGGATGCTGCACCCAGAGCCCTTCGGCGTCGCCCAGCGGGTGCGGCGCCGAGCGCGCCACGCCCAGCCGCTCGATGCGCGCCGCGATGGCATCGAAATCCTCGGGGAAGCAGCCGAAGCGCAGGTACTGGAGCTTCTTGGGCCCCGGCGCGGCGTACAGCGAGCCCCAGGCGTGCGGATGCCCGGACGTGCAGAGATCGAGTCGCTCGCCGACGCGCTTCGTCTCGAGGCCGAAGGCATCGTAGAAGCGTGCCGCTTCATCGAGGTCGGGCACCGTGAAGACGAAGCCATCGAGGGAATGCACGCCGTGGACGTCGGCGCGATGCGGATCCTTGCGGGTGCGGAACTCGATGGCCATGGATGTGTCTCCGAGGACTGTTCGTGGTTCTGAGAAAAGAATATATTCTTTTTGGCAAACTATATCGACAGGCTATTTATCTATACCTAGGGTTAACTAGTAAGATCAAGTTCTTCGGACCACCAATGACAGCGATGAGCGAGCGCCCCAGGGGAATGAGCCAGACACGACTCGTGTTCGAGCGGTTGCGCAGCGCGATCGTCGAGGGACGCCTGCTGCCAGGCTCCAAGCTCAACATCGTGTCCCTGGCGGACGAGCTGGCGGTCAGCGCCGGCGCGGTGCGCGAGGGCCTCGCGATGCTCGAGGCCGAGGCGCTGGTGGTGTCGGAGCCGGCGCGCGGCTACCGCGTGAGCCCGGTGTCGGCGCTCGATCTGAGGGACCTCGTCGAGGCCCGCATCCAGATCGAAAAGCTCTGCCTGGCGGAGGCGATCCGCCATGGCGACCTGGCCTGGGAAGGCCGGATCGTCTCGGCGCTGTACCGGCTGAATCGCGTCGCCGAGCGGGACGCCGAGTTTCCGCAGCAGCTCAATGCCGAATGGGCCGCGAACCATGGCGAGTTCCATCGCGCGCTGGTGTCGGGCTGTCCCAACCAGTGGCTGCTGAAGATGCACCAGATGCTCTACCAGCAAAGCGAACGCTACCGCTACCTGTCGGCGCCGCTCGCCGCCGCGGAGCGCGACGTCAAGGCCGAGCACCAGGCGATCGTCGATGCGGTGCTCAAGCGCGACATCGAGGCCGCGCAGGCGCTGCTCGCGCAGCACCTGGACCATACGGCCCAGCTGCTGCTGAGTTCGCCGCGCCTGAATCGCGCGCCGGAAACACAGGCCGGAAGCCTGGCCGCATGACGCGGCCGAGCTGCGCCGATCTCACTCGAAGACGATCACGCCTCTGGCGTTTCGGCCTTGTGCAAGGTCGTCGAAGGCCTGCGGCGCTTCCTCGATCCGGTAGCGCCGCGTGATGAGCTCGTCCAGCTTCAGCTTGCCGGCCTGGTAGAGCCCCAGCAGCCGCGGGAAGTCGATGCGCGGCCGGGTCGAGCCGTAGTAGCTGCCCTTGATGCCCTTTTCCTCCAGCGCGAAGCTGGCCGTCTTGAGGGTGGTCATGTTGGTGGGTCCGGCCAGGCCCACGACGATCGCGGTTCCGCCCTTGCGCAGGCAGCCGTAGGCCTGGGCCACGATCTCGCCATGGCCGACGCACTCGAAGGCGTAGTCGGCGCCGCCGCCGGTGAGTTTGCGCAACTCCTTCACCAGGTTCTCCGACTTCGAGGCGTCGATCACGTGGGTGGCACCGAAGACCTTGGCCAGTTCCAGCTTGCTGGCCAGCATGTCGACCGCGACGATCATGGTCGCGCCGGCGATCTGGCAACCCTGCAGCGCGCTCAGCCCGACCCCGCCGGCGCCGAACACGACGCAGATCGAGCCCGGCTCGACCTTGGCCGTGTTGCAGGCCGCGCCCCAGCCGGTCATGACGCCGCAGCCGATCAGGGCGCAGCGGTCCAGCGGCACCCCGGGCGTGATCTTGACCACGTTGTTCTCGTGCAGCGTGGCGTATTCGGCCATCACGCCGCAGCCGCCCATCACGTTGAGCGGCTGGCCGTTCAGGTCCCAGGTGCGGGGCTGGGCGCCCGGCAGCGTGTAGGGCGTGGTGTTGCCCATGTCGCAGAGGTTGGGTCTGCCGCTGGTGCAGTAGCGGCAGCGGCCGCAGGTGTTGACGAAGCTGCTGATGACAGAGTCGCCCACCTGGAGGTCGGTGACGCTCGCCCCCACCTCGCACACCACCCCGGCCCCTTCGTGGCCAAGGATGATGGGGGCCGGCAGCGGCAGCGTGCCGTTGGTGACCGAGAGATCGCTGTGGCAGACACCGCAGGCGCCGACCTTGACCATCACCTCGTGGGGCCCGGGCGGGTCGACCAGGATGTCTTCGACGAGGACCGTCACGCCGTCGGCGCGGAACAGCACGGCCTTGGAACGCATTTGCATGGGGTCTTCCTTTGCTTCGTGGGTCGGGTCAGGCCGACCAGTGTGTGGGTCGCGGTGAGTTCGGGCAAGCCCTTCGGCCACCGCCAGCATGTCGGGTCGATCGAGCGGCCGGCCCTGCGGGAGAATCAGGGCTCGGCGACATGGAACAGGCCGTCGAACTCCTCCAGCCGGGCTGCGCGAAGGCGAGGTGGTTCGTGACCTCGGCCACCCAGCGATGCTCGCCACGCTGGAAATCCTTGCGGGCGCGTTCCAGCAGGGCCCCCAGGCCAATAGAAGTAGTGCGCGAGATCGCCGGCCTTGCCGAGTACCCGGTGACACGGCACGACGATGGCGATCGGGTTGGCGCCCACCGCCGAACCTGCGTCCAAGGCTGCGCGCCAGTCATTGATGCTCATTGCCTTGCCGATCGCTCCGTACGTCGTCGACAGGCCTGCGGGAGTGCGGCGCAGCGCCGCCCACGCGCTTTGCTGCTGCTCGGTACCGGCCGTCGCCAGCCTCCACTCGCGGAGGTGAGGCTGATTCGTAGTGATCGCAGTCCAGGTACGCAAGGCGATTCGGGAACGCCGGTCCTTGCGATCGAATTCGGCTTTCGCTGACTTCACTGTCGAGAGGATTCGAACGCAAAAAGCGGAGTGCGCGCCTGATGCCCACCGCCTAAATTTCGGCTCACCCACTCTCAACAAGGAGCTTTTCCATGTCCATCGAACAAGACAACAAGGCCATCGTCGGCCGCTGGTTCACCGACTTCTGGGGCGAGACCTGCGACCTCGGCATCGTCGACGAGATCGCCGCCCCCGACATGCTCTTGCACTACTCGCTGCATGAGCCGCGTCGCGGCCGCGAGGACATCAAGGCCTTCATGGCGGATTTCCGCAAGGCATTCCCCGACCTCAACTTCTGGGGTGCGGCGGACCTCATCGCCGAAGGTGACTACGTCGTCGGGCGCTGGGAAGGCGGCGGCACGCACACCGGCCCCGCGTTTGGCGACTTCCTGGTCGGCGGGTTGCCCGCGGCCACGGGTCGGAAGATGCATTTCACGGGCACGTCAGTGCTGCGCCTGAAGGACGGGAAGATCGTCGAAGAGATTGGCCTGGATGACGGCGTGAAGGCGCTGACGCAGCTCGGCCTCATGACGACCGTCTGACGCAAGGGGCCGTGCGCCGCACGGCGGGCGGCCCTTAGTGTCCATCCACGAGGAGCCAGAGATGTCCATCAATACCACCCGAACCAGTGCCCATGCGAATCTCGGTAGCGCGTGGCTTCGCGATCAGTCTGCTCGACTCCACCAGAGGCATCTGCAGTTCCGGCGGCACTCGGCCGAGGTTGTCGTTCCTGATGTCCAGGGAGAACCGAGCTCACCTGCAATCGAGAAGGCCGTCTCGATCGTGCAGAGCCGCGCCTATCTCGAGAACCGAGCCCTGCAGCTTCTGGTGCCCCTTGCCAGGGACGATGGCAGCTGGAGGCTGGTGACGCTCGATTTCGGTCTCGAGGCACAACGCCATGCGTGTGAGTTCCTGATGTGCTTCGCTTTCCAACCCGTGAACGGCGGACTCTCGATCACCAGTCCATTTGTCGAGATCGGATTCTCGTTGCCGGTGCCGACCGGCGATGACCGTGTCTTTGTCCTGACCGTAAGAACCGCCGCGGGGTTTTCAAGTTGACGTATGCACTAGCGCCCTTTTTTCGGATGGAGTGAACGATGAGCAAGATCATGCGCCAGCTATATGAAGAGGCACGGCTCGCGCGCGAATCGACCCCCGAGCCGATTGCGCCGGGCTCTGCGGCTTGCACTTCAAACGGAGCACTTTCGGTGTGTGAATCAGCTGCCGATCCTATGAGCATGTCTCGCCACGCCTATGAAAGATGGGTGCAGTCATTGCGTGCGCATTTCGCGAAGCCAAAGGATCACTTTGAGTAACCCGTCACGCGTGCCGCGCTCATCGAGATGGATCGGTGGAGCCGATTCGAACGAAGGGAGCTTCGAGATCGCGGACAAGCAAGTCTTTGCGAAGGCGCTGGCGTCGCGCGGCCGAACTTCCTGAGAGTCCGCTTCACCGGCAGGCTATGGTCGGCCACTTGCGGTCATTCGGCGACCGAAGCGAGCGGGTCCGGTTCGGCGTACTGTCGGTCGAGCAGACTGCCGGTCGCTTTGAACCAGCATATGGAGTCATGGGCGGCGATGACTGTCAGCTTGGCGCTTTCGGACGCGCCCGGGTCGGCCAAAGCCGCCCACTTGGCGCTGTCGGCTGCCTGCTCAAGCTCGAATATGGCCTCGCGCTGGCCTGGGCCAGCGTCGCCTTCCAGCGCCGGCCGAGTTTTCGAGAACTTCCGCCGAAACTCGGCCACGACGGCCACGAGAACTGGAGATGCGAAGCCGTCGGCTGCCAGCCCGGCTTCGGCCGCGGTCAATCGGTCATGGAGTTGGACGCAGACCTGTTGCGCAATCGTTGTCGTCATGATGCCCTTCCAGTCAGCCCGGCCGACCCTGAAAAACACCCCAAACGGCCTTCTACGGGATTCCCGCCGCCTCTCGCAGCCTGGCACTGCGGGACCGAGGTGCAGCACTTTGTTTTGAGCACACAAATTGTAGTCAGGCGATTCGACCTCGCAAGACGCAGACTGACCGCTGCTGGCGGCAGTGGGCCGGAACGTGAATTCGCGACAGTCGGGAGCAGTCGTGGGCGGGGTGGCGGGCAGGAGCCGGCCGGTACTATTGCCATTTTCCCGAGTTTTTGTTGCTGGTGCGCTGTAGCCACCCTACCATCCGGGCCCATGAAGTCCCGTCTCCGCACCTGGTCGTCCACCGGATTGCTCCGCTGCAGGTGGGGCGTGCTCGGCGCGGGCTTGCTGGGCGCAGCCGTCGCATTCGCCTCGTCCCTGGTGGACATCTCTGCGCCCGCAGGGCCGTACTCGCTGAAAGGGTTCGCGCCCGGCCAGGCCATGGCTGATTGCCCTGTCCAATGGGAGAAGTACCGCAACGACGCCGGTTTCTCGTGCATCCAGCATGGGGGCAAGCTGGCCTCCCGGCCGATCCAGGCGACATTTCTTCGGATCGAGAGCGGCAAGCTCCTGAGCGTCTGGATCGACCTGAAGGACCCCGGTGATTGGGTGCATGTCCAGAGTGCCCTCACGCAGAAGTACGGGCGCCCCGCGTTCGACCAAGGGGCCAGCCGGGCATGGGCAACGCCGGATGCGCAACTGTCGGTGGGAAATTCCGGGGGAGTGCTGCTGCTCGGCTCCTGGAAGGCGAGGCAAGGTGCGCCCGAAGCTTCAGTGGATCTCTGACGCTTCGCATGCGCGGTTCGCCGATGGGTCTGACGGGCGTGTTGTCGGTCCGGATCCGTGCGGCTCGTGGAATCGTCGGCAGCGCCCTGTCCGCCAGCATCAGGCGCCGCCGATGCCCTGTTAGAGCCGCCCGATGTCGCGTGGCCTTCCCTACACGGCGCACTGCATGTAAATTTCCTCGATGCTTCTGCCCCTGCAGGCCTACCCCGCAACTTTCGTCATCGTCAGTTCGGTCTTGCTGTACATCTCGCGGGGAGCGATCACGCGGCCGCGCTCGCACGGCTTCTATCGCTTCTTCGCGGTGGAGTGCATCTTCGGCCTGATCTGGATCAATCTGCCGGTGTGGGGCGACGATCCTCTGCTGTCACCGAGCCAGTTTCTGGCGCAACTGTTCCTCGTCACGTCGGCCTGGCTGCCGCTGCATGCGGCACGCCGCCTGAGACAGCTGGGCCAGCCAAGCAGCGCCCGCAAGGACGAGGCACTGATCGGATTCGAGAAGACCACTCGACTGGTGACGACAGGAGCCTTCAAATACATCCGCCACCCGATGTACACGGCGCTGATCTGCCTTGCCTGGGGCGTCTTTCTGCAGCGCTTCACCTGGCTGGGCTTGCTGCTGGTGTTGGCATCGACCGCGCTGATCTTCGTCACCGCCAAGCGCGAGGAAAAAGAGTGCATCGAACATTTCGGCGATGCCTACCGTGACTACATGCGCCGCACACAACGCTTCGTCCCCTACCTGCTCTAGTGGCCAGGCGACAAGCCGCCTCCAGGGGGCGGGTCATTCGCCCAGGCCCCCTTCTGCCTCAGGCCGACAAGCAGCGGCTTCCGTCTTTCCCCGCCGCACGGCAATGTCGCGCTGTGGGGCGTTCGTCAGCGACTGCCAGCCGCCGGTTCCCGACGTGCATAGAACTCCGCAACGCTGTCGAGCTCCTGGGACGTGAGCGGACGCACCACATTGCGCATCTGCGCGAAGCTGTCGTTGCGCCGCGCACCGGATGCGAAGGCCTTCATCTCCTTCAGCAGGTATTCCTTCGGCATGCCTTCCAGCCACGGCGCGCCGATCTTGTGGTCGATGCCGCCGTGGCACGAAACGCAAGGGACGATGTTGCGCAGCGGGTCACCGACGCGCACAAGCGCCGGTGCATCCATTTCGCCGGCCTGCACGATCGCCGCGCGCGCCTTGGGCAGTGAGTCGTAATAGGCCGCGATGTCGGTGATGTCTTTGTCCGACAGTCTTTGCGCGAGCGTTTGCATGATGGCGCTGGCGCGGTCGCCCCGCTTGTAATCGTGCAATTGCTTGATGACGACTTCCGGGTACTGCCCGGCCAAGTTCGGTGCATTCGCGTCGCTCATGCCTTGTGCCCCGTGGCACATGCTGCACTGCTGGACCGCGATGGTGGCGCCGCGGCCGATTGCGTCGCCCGCGCCCGCGCGTGCCATGTCGCTCGTCAGCACGACCTGAGTCGTGCCTTTGCTAGCACTGGGCCATTTGCCTTGCGCGATCCATTCACTCGGTACGCCCGCGGCGCGGCAAATGCTGTCCCAGACGCCCTTGGCCGTGAAGTCGCTCTGCAGCGAGGGCAGCCAGATGAGGCCGACGAGCAGCGCGGCCACCGTCATGCCACTGACGCCGAGCACGCTCCAGCGAAACCAACCGTTGCGCCACGTGTACAGGCGAGGTTCCTGCATCATCGTCCTCCTATGGGAATGGCAGGTACCGAGGTCTCCTTCAGCGACGCGAGCTGCGCGATCGGAAAGCCGTAGTTCACGAGCGTGAGCGCGATCATCAATGAAAGCCATAGGCCGAAGCCGTTCAGCGCGATCGGCGTGGTCGCCGGCATGTGCACCGGCGTGCTGAAGGTGAAGGTCGCCGGTTGCGCATCAGTCTTCCTCGCGCGCGCCAGGATGTAGACGAATACCAGGGCGGAGATCACCAGCATCAGCCCGCCGATGGATCCCGCAATCAACGTCCAGCCCTGGCCGGCCAGCGCCGGGTTGGAGAAATCGAAATACGCCATGCGCCGCGGCATTCCCAGGAGGCCGACCCAGTGCCAAGGCATCGTCATGACCATCATGCCCACGAACCACAACCACAGTTGCGCCTTGATGGGCCCAACGGGCAATGGCCTGCAGCCTGTCAGCTGCGGCCACAGGTCGTAGGCCACCATGAAATACATGATGACGATGGCACCCGCGAAGATGAGGTGGAAGTGCCCTGTTACCCACTGCGTGTTGTGGATGGTTTCGTTGAGCTGGAAGCTCATGTTGATGAGGCCGCCCGCGCCGCCGAAGCCCAGCATGATGAAAGAGAAGGTGACGGCCAGCATCATCGGGTTGCCCCATGGCAGCGCTTTGACCCATCCGAAGATCCCCTTGCCGCCGCGCAGTCGCGCCGCGATCTCGACCGACGCGACGATGGTGAACACCGTCAGGAAGGTCGGCACAGCCACCATCGCGGTGAACACCGAGTGCAGGAACTTGATCCCGAACCCCACTTGCGGATCGGCGAACAAATGGTGGACGCCGATCGGCATCGAGAACACCAGGAACAGCACGAAGGCGACGCGTCCCATCGTGTCGCTGTAGAGGCGTCCGCCGATGGCACGCGGCACGATCGTGTAGAACGCGATGTAGGTCGGCATCAGCCAGAAGTACACAATGGCGTGCAGCGTCCATGAGAAGAAAACGCGCGCCAGGCCAGCGTCGATGGTGTCCTTGAAGCCGAGTGCCACCGGCAGGATCAAGAAGATGATCTCGATCGCCGCGCCCACCGAGGTCCATGCCCACAGGTAGGCGCCGGCCACGTTGCCGAACATCGCCAGCGGCACGGCCTTGCCTGCGTTGTCCTTCTTCCAGGCCCGCAAGTTGATGGCCATGAGTGCCACCCATACCCAAGAGCCGACCACCACCAGCACGACGCCCAGGTAGTAGAAGACGCTGCCGATCATCGGCGGGTAAAAGGTGTAGAGCACCGAAGCGCTGCCCATTGCAATCGGCGTGGCCGCCATCACCGTGCCCGCCATCACCATCCAGAAGCCGATCCACGCCCAGCGCAGTCCGAGCAGGCGCCGCTTCAATGCCAGCTCGGTGATCGCATAGCCGAAGCCCATCGCAACCAGCGTTGGAAACACGTAGCCCATCACCGTGCCGTGGCCAGTCACCGAGCGGTAGTAGTGCTCGGGGTCGCCGACCCACGCGCTGAGCGGGCTGCGCACGAACATCTGCCATTCGCCGAGCACGATGGCTGCGGTGAATGCCACGAAGGCGACCCAGAAATGCGCGAGTACAAGTCGCTTAGCGAGGAACACAGCTCATCCTCTCTCCGCCCTTCGCCTTGGCGAGGAACTCTTCGGCCGGCAGCACCTGCACGCGGCCCCACATCGCCTCATGCCCCGTGCCACAGTACTCATGGCAGGGCATCAGGCGCTCGCCGGCCTTGTCGAACCGGGCGGTGAAGGTGGCGATGAAGCCAGGAACAAGCATCACGTTTGCGTTGGTCTTGTCGATGACGAAGCCGTGGACGGCATCGGTGCTGGTCGCGCGAAAAGTGACCGGCATGCCGGCCGGCACAACCAGGCATTGCGGCTCAAACGAATACTGTTGCGCGATGAGTCGAACCATGACCTTGCCATCTTCGCCCAGCGTCGTGCCAAGGTTGTCTTCGACGAACTCACCCGAAATGTGGAGCTTGCGCGGGTCGATCGTTTCCACACGCGACGGCGGCATGGACGCCCAGTGCAGGCTGGTGAGAACCATGGTCGCCACCAATATTGCGATGATGAGCACGACGATGACGGCCCAGCGTCGCTCGGCCGCGTCGGCGACGGCCACCGAGGCGTGTGCGGCGTCGGCACCCGTCGGCGTCACTGGACTGCTCCCCGCGGAAGGAAGGCAAAGAAGTAGAAGATGAAGAACATGGCTACGACAAGGACCGTAGCGACGCCGACCACCGCGAACGTACCCGCTGGCCCGCGCCGCACGATCTCCTCGATGCGGTCACCGTCATGCGCGGGATCCAATGCACTCGCAGCTGTCGAATCATCGTCATGCGTTGCCATGGTGCAGACCCTGTTCTATTCCGGAATGATCTTGCGCAGTTCGCTGACCTGCGCAGGCGTCACGGGCGTTCCGCTGTTCTCCCAGGCCACGCGGATATAGGTGACGACAGCCGCCACTTCCTCGTCGTTGAGGATGTGCGAGAAGGGCGGCATTCCGTGCGGCCTTGGGTTCTTCATCGTCCCCGGCGCGTAGCCGCCGTTCAGCACCATGCGGATCGAGTTGACCGGTGACGACATCGTGATCGACTGGTTGCTCGCCAGCGGCGGGTAGCTCGGCGGAAAGCCCTTGCCTTCGTCGCCGTGGCACATGAAGCATTGCCTCGCGTAGGTCTTGCGGCCGAGTTCCATCACGTTCGGGCTTACCAGCCGCGCGCTGCTGGTCGGCGGTGGCTCGGAGTCGCGCTGCGGCAGTTCCTTGAGGTACACCGCCATCGCCTCGACGTCTTCGTCGCTCAGGTACTGGAGGCTGTTGTAGACCACCTCGGCCATCGGTCCATACACCGTGGCCCGATGCGAGACGCCGACCTGCAACAGGTCCTTGATGTCCTTGATGCTCCAGTTGCCGAGGCCGGCCTCGTGATTCGATGTCAGCGAGGGCGCATACCAGTTCTGGTTGGGGATCATCCCGCCTTCGAACTCCTGCGAGGTCTTGGAACCGCCCAGCCGGTTGATGGCCGTGTGGCACATCGCACAATGGCCAAGGCCCTCGACGAGGTAAGCGCCGCGGTTCCACTGCGTCGACTTGCTCTGGTCCGGCACGTATTCGCCCTGCTTGAAGTAAAGCGTGCGCCAGCCGATCAACAGGTCGCGCTGGTTGAACGGAAAGCTCAGTTCGTGCGGCCGGTTCTTCAGAGCAACGGGCGGCACCGACATCAGATAGGCGTAGATGGCGTCCGAATCTTCGCGCGTCACCTTGGTGTATGACGCGAAAGGCATCGCCGGGTACATCAGCGTGCCGTCCCTCGACACGCCGTTGTGCATCATCCGATAGAAGTCGTCGGCGGTCCATTTGCCGATGCCGGTCTCGTCGTCGGGCGTGATGTTGGGCGCGTAGAGATTGCCGAAGGGCGTGGGCATGGGCCGACCGCCGGCGAACTGCTTTTCGCCGGGGTTCGAGTGGCAGGCCACGCAATCGCCGGCGCGCGCGAGGTATTCGCCCTTCTTGATCGTTTGCGTGGTCGGGTCCATCGGAACCGCGCCGGGGATCACCGGCAGGTAGCCGGGCATGAAGATGGCGAGCGCGCCCGCGACCACCACCACCGCGGCCACCGCGGTGATGAGGACGATGCGCGTGCCTTTCCTCATGGCATGGGCTTCTGGCTGCCGCACGAGATCGGCATGCCCTGGAGGTTGGCCTTCGCAGGCGATGGGTCGGTCGGCGCGTCCTGCGCGGCCAGCCAGGTGGCCACGGCATGCACATCGGCCTCCGTAAGTCGATCGGCAATGCGCTTCATGCAATCAGGTTGTTGCGCCTGCCGCCCGCCGGTGCGCCAGCGCGTGAGTTGCGCCACGATGTACGGCGCGCGCAGGCCGGCCAGTCCCGGAATGCCTGGCTCCATGCCGGTGAGGCCCGCGCCGTGGCAGGTGATGCAGGCAGGCAACTGCTTGCTCGGGTCGCCGGTGATCGCCAGCGTCTGGCCACGCGCGAACACTTCAGGCGCGGCCGCGCTCGATTGCTTGGCTTCGAAGGCCGGCCGCTGCTTCGCAAAGTACTCGGCGATCTCGCGCAAGTAGGCATCGGGCAGATACGCGACGAGGTAGTTCATCGGCGGGTACTCGCGCTTGCCGTCTCGAAACGCCACCAGTTGGTTATAGAGGTAGGCGGTCGGCTTGCCGGCGATGCGCGGGAAGTAGGCGTTGCTCGTGCCCTGGCCGCTCTGGCCGTGGCAGGTCACGCAGCCCTGCATGCGCGCTTCCATCGTATCCACAGACTTGAACGCGGGGATCGCCGAGTCCTGCGCGCTGGCCATGCCGACGCTCGCGAGCACGCACACCGCGGCCAGCCATGTGGAAGCGGGCTTCCGGCAGACCGCGTAATGGGCGTGAGCAGCCATTTGTTGACTTTTATACGTCGTTTGGCCTGGCGTCAATTGCCCCGAGGGGCGGGCCCCTACGGCCGCCCGCCGTTCGCGAGCAGATCCAAACACCTGCTTGAGCCCGCGTGGCGCGGTTTTAGCGCCGCGCTGACCCATGGATCGCGGATCTCCCTTTCCAAATGCGAAGTCCGCTTCTTGCCGGAGCGGCCGTGGTGTTGAGCTTCACGTGCTTCCGCTTCAGGCCGGGACCGCCTGGTCCCGAGGCGCGCTGACGGCTGCCATTGAACAACCAGGCCATCAGCCCGAACGACAACTGCCGGGTTCGGCTGCGAACTCACAGTCGCGGCCATCACCGGTCCTTCGCCGGCGCCAAATGTTCGGCAGCTCAAGACTCGATTGCGGTCGTCGGCCGCAAGACAGCTCTGGCCCAGAGCGCAGGTTGGCGGCCTACCCACTCGGCACTAGGCTCCAGATGGTTTCAGCGTATTCGTGGATGGCCCGATCTGATGAGAACTTGCCAGATCGAGCCGTGTTGAGGATCGACATGCGCGTCCAGCGTCCCGGATCTTCCCAGGCGGCGTCCACGCGCGTCTGGCATGCCATGTAGTCGGCGAAGTCGGCGAGCACGAGGAAGTGATCCCATTGCATCAGGTTTTCCACCAGCGGGCGAAACACATCGGGGTCGCCGCGTGAGAAATGCCCCGAGGCGATGAGGTCCAGCGCGTCGCGCAGTTCGTCGTTCGCTGCCACGTAGTCCGCTGGGCGATAGCCCTCACGCTGCAGACGCGCCACATCTTCCGCGCGCAGGCCGAAGAGGAAGAAGTTCTCCGCGCCCACCTCCTCGCGGATCTCGACATTGGCCCCGTCCAGCGTTCCGATGGTCAGAGCCCCGTTCATCATGAACTTCATATTGCCGGTTCCGGATGCTTCCTTGCCGGCGGTCGAAATCTGCTCAGACAGGTCAGCAGCCGGATAGATGTAGTGGGCATTCGTGACGCTGAAATTCGGAAAGAAAACCACCTTCAGCCGTCCTGCCATCGTTGGATCGTCCTCAATCGCTTCAGCGATGCCGTTGATGAGGCGGATGATCAGCTTGGCCATCGCGTAGCCCGGTGCCGCCTTGCCGCCGAAGACGAAACAGCGCGGCGCCAGGGCGAACTGCGGATCGCGGCGCATGCGCTGGTATAGGGCCACGATGTACAGCGCGTTCAGGTGCTGGCGCTTGTATTCATGGATGCGCTTGACCTGGATGTCGAAGAGTGCGCTCGGATCAACGACGATGCCGGTGGCGCTGCGAATGCGCTGCGCCAGCACTTCCTTGTTCGCGCGCTTGATCTGGCGCCAGCGCTCCTGGAACGCCGCGTCGTCTGCATGCGCCTCGAGAGCCCGCAAGCGCTTGAGGTCCGTCACCCACCCCTTGCTCACCGTCTCGTCCAACAGCCGCGCAAGGCCAGGGTTGCACAGGGTCAGGAAGCGCCGCGGCGTGACGCCATTGGTGACGTTGTGGAAGCGGTCGGGCCACAGCTCGGCAAAGTCCCGCAGTACGGTCTCTCGCAGCAGCGTCGAATGCAGGGCCGCGACGCCGTTGACGGCATGGCTGCCGACGGTCGCCAGGTGCGCCATGCGGATGCGCCGAATGCCGGATTCGTCGATCAGGGACATACGGGCCACGCGCGATTCGTCGCCCGGTAGACGCTGTCGGACCGTATCAAGAAAGCGGCGGTTGATCTCCAGGATGATCTCTAACGGTCGCGGCAGAAGGCTCTGGAACAGTGGCAGCGGCCAAGTCTCCAGCGCTTCGGGCAGCAGCGTGTGATTGGTGTAGGCAAGGGTGCGGCAGGTGATGTCCCAGGCCTGGTCCCACGGCAGTTCGCGCTCGTCCACGAGGAGTCGCATCAGTTCGGCAACCGCGAT
This sequence comes from Variovorax sp. M-6, assembly GCF_052114385.1. NCBI lineage: Bacteria > Pseudomonadati > Pseudomonadota > Betaproteobacteria > Burkholderiales > Comamonadaceae > Variovorax > Variovorax sp. M-6. The sequence goes on from NZ_JBFREQ010000013.1 coordinate 91,259, forward strand.
CGAAGGGTGGGTGTCATTGAGTTGCGCCGCGAACACGTCGGCAAAGCGTTCGATCGGCTCGCCCTTGAGATCGAGCAAGCGCAGCATGTCCTGCAGCGAGCAGGACACGAAGAAGTACTGCTGCGCCAAGCGCAGGCGCTTGCCGATGTCGGGCTCATCGTTTGGATAGAGCACCTTCGAGAGCGTCTCGGAGACCACCTTCTGCTCCACCGCGCCGTAGTAGTCGCCGACATTGAAGTCGGTCAGGTCGAACGACTCGACGGCCTCGCTCTTCCACAGTCGCAGCGTGTTGCAGCGGTGGACCCGATAGCCCGACACAGGCGTGTCGCAAGCCACTCCTTTGACCTGCCTGGCCGCGATCCAGCGCACGCGATACTGCCCCTGCGCGTCGGTCGCAGGTTCCGTATGCCCGCCGAAGTGAACATAGAAGGCGACATCCGGACGCACGATCTCCCAAGGGTTGCCCTTCTGCAGCCACTTGTCGGTTTCCTCCACTTGCCAGCCATCGCGGATCGATTGACGAAAGATGCCGAATTCGTAGCGGATGCCGTAGCCGATGGCCGTCTTTTCGAGCGTCGCGAGCGAGTCCATGTAGCAGGCCGCGAGCCGGCCGAGACCGCCGTTGCCGAGGCCCGGCTCTTCCTCCAGGGCCATCACGGCATCCAGGTCCTGACCGAGCGCACTCAAGGCGGCTCGCGCTTGCGCCTCGATGCCGAGGTTGATCAAATTGTTGCCGAGTTGCGGTCCGATCAGGAATTCGGCGGACAGGTAGCAGACCACCCGCGCTTCGCGCGCGCGATCGGTCTCCATCGTGTCGACCCAGCGCGCCAGCAGGCGGTCGCGCACGGTGTAGGCGAGCGCCATGTACCAGTCGTGCGGGGTGGCGATGGCCGGAAAGCGCGCCTGCAGGCACACGAGGTTGTCGACGACGTCGCGCTGCAGCGCACTGGCGTCCAGACCGCGCCGGGCGGCGCCGGCGCCGCTGGGGATCGTGCTCGGGGTAGGGCTGGCGGGCATGTTTCATCCCCTCGACCTCAGCCCGGCCACACCCAATTCGCGACCTCGGCGTGGTCGGTGCCGTGGGTGTGCGCGTAGTTCAGGTTGTCGATGATGGCGTTCTTCATGTCTTCCCGCAGGTGCGCCGCGCGGCTCTGCAGGCGCGGCACGCGGTCGAGGACGTCGATCACCAGATTGAAGCGGTCGACCTGGTTGAGGATGGCGAGCTCCATCGGCGTGTTGATGTTGCCCTTCTCCTTGTAGCCGCGCACGTGCAGGTGCTCGTGGTTGCAGAAGCGGTAGGCCAGCTTGTGGATCAGCCAGGGGTATCCGTGGAAGTTGAAGATTACCGGCTTGTCGCGCGTGAACAGACTTTCGAACTCACGATCGGACGAACCGTGCGGATGCTCGCTGGCCGGCTGCATCCTGAACAGGTCCACCACGTTCACGAAGCGCAGCTTGAGGTCAGGCACCCGTTCACGCAGGATCGCCGTTGCCGCCAATGCCTCCTGCGTCGCGACATCGCCGCACGAGGCCATCACCACGTCCGGCTCATCCCCCTCGTCGCTGCTCGCGCGCCGCCAGATGCCCATGCCCTTGGCACAGTGCGCGATCGCCTCCTCGATGGTCGTGAACTGCAGGTGCTTCTGCTTGTCCGCCACGATCACGTTGATGCAGTCTGTGGAGCGCAAGCAGGCGTCTGCCACCGCCAGCAGCGTGTTGGCGTCCGGCGGCAGGTAGACGCGCGTGACCGACGGGCTCTTGTTGGTCACCAGGTCGATGAAGCCGGGGTCCTGGTGCGAGAAGCCATTGTGGTCCTGACGCCAGACGGTGGACGACAGCAGGATGTTCTCCGACGCTACCGACGCGCGCCACGGCACATGGTTCTTGCAGATGTCCAGCCACTTCGCATGCTGGTTGAACATCGAATCCACGACGTGGGCGAAAGCCTCGTAGGTGTGGAAGAAGCCGTGGCGGCCCGAGAGCAGGTAGCCTTCGAGCCATCCCATCAACGTGTGCTCGGACAGCATCTCCATCACGCGGCCGTCGCGGGCGAGCTCTCCGCCATCCGCGTCCTCCGGCAGCAAGTCGGCCATCCACACTTTCTTGCTGACCTCGTAGATCGCCTGCAGACGGTTGGAGGCGGTCTCGTCAGGGCCGAACACGCGAAAGGTGCTCATGTTGTTGCGCATCGTGTCGCGCAGGAATTCACCCAGAGGCCGGGTGTTCTCGTACAGCACCTTGCCGGCCTCGTGCACGTCCACCGCGTAGTCGCGGAAGTCAGGCAGCTTCAACTCCCGGCGCAGCAGGCCACCATTGGCGACCGGGTTGGCGCTGATGCGTCGCGGCCCAGAGGGTGCGAGTTTCCTGAGCTCGGGGACCAGCCGCCCGCCGGCATCAAACAGGTCCTCCGGCTTGTAGCTGCGCATCCAGCTCTCAAGCAGTTCCAGGCTCGCGGGGTTCTCGCGCACGTCCGAGAAAGGCACCTGGTGCGAACGCCAGGAGCCTTCGACCTTGTGACCCCGGATTTCCTTCGGCCCGCTCCAGCCCTTGGGCGTGCGCAGCACAATCATCGGCCAGCGCGGCCGCTCGGCGCGGCCGCTCACGCCCGCCTTCTCCCGGATGTCGCGGAGCTCGGCGAAGATCGTATCGAGCGTTGCGGCCATCTTCTGATGCATCTCGGAGGGGTCCGATCCCTCGACGAAATACGGCTTGTAGCCGTAGCCCACGAAGAGCGCCTCCAGTTCCTCGTGGCTGATGCGCGCGAGGATGGTCGGATTGGCGATCTTGTAGCCGTTCAGGTTCAGGATGGGCAGCACGGCGCCGTCTCGAACCGGATTGATGAACTTGTTTGAATGCCAGGCCGTGGCGAGCGGGCCGGTCTCGGCCTCGCCGTCGCCAACCACGCAGGCCACGACGAGGTCGGGGTTGTCGAGCGCGGCGCCGTAGGCATGCGAGAGGCTGTAGCCCAACTCTCCGCCTTCGTGGATCGAACCCGGCGTCTCGGGCGTGACATGCGAGCCGATGTGCCCCGGGAAAGAGAACTGCTTGAAGAACTTCCCCATGCCCTCGGCATCCTCGCTCTTGTCCGGATACACCTCGGAGTAGGTGCCTTCGAGGTAAGCGGGGCCGAGCACGCCCGGCGCGCCATGCCCCGGCCCGGCCATGAAGATCACGTCCTGATCGTCGCGCTTGATCACACGGTTCAGATGCGCCCATACGAACGAGAGCGCCGGGCTCGCGCCCCAATGTCCGAGCAAGCGGTGCTTTACGTGCTCGACCTTCAGCGGCTCGCGCAGCAGCGGGTTGTCCCGCAGATAAATCATCCCGACCGAAAGATAGTTGCACGCGCGCCACCAGGCGTCAATGCGTCGCAGTTCGTCCTTGTCCAGCGGTTTCTGCTGCGTGGCACGCGAAGAGGCTTGCTTGGTCATGCTGCGTCTCCTGTCAACAGGGTCGCCAGTAGCGCCGGGCACGCTGCGTCGGCGCGGGCCGCCGCGCCTGTGGCCGGCCCCGGGGAATTCAGCGAATCGAGCGATTTGCCTTTGTCGCCAGCTACGCCTCGTCGGTGAGCTGCAGAACCACCCGGCCCTCGATCTCGCCCTTGCGCATGCGATCGAAGATCGGGTTGATGTTCTCGATGCGGTCTTCGCTGTACAGGGTATGTACCTTGCCCTCGCCGGCGAAGGCCAGCGCTTCCTGCAGGTCCTTGCGAGTGCCGACGATCGAGCCGCGGACCGTTTTTGCGTTGAGCACCACATCGAAGATCGGCAGGCCGAAGTCGCCTGGCGGCAGTCCGACCATCGACATGGTTCCCCGCTTGTGCAACATGCCGAGTGCTTGAGAGAAGGCGGCGCGCGAGGCCGCCGTCACGAGTACGCCGTGCGCCCCCTTGAGATCGCGCTGGAACTCCTTGACCGGATCGGCAGTGGCGGCGTTGACCACCATATCCGCGCCTACCTGTTTGGCCAACTGGAGCTTGGCATCGTCGATGTCCACCGCCGCCACATGAAAGCCCATGGCCTTGGCGTATTGCACTGCCAGATGGCCCAGCCCGCCGACACCCGAGATCGCAACCCAGTCGCCGGATTGGCAGTCGAGCACCTTGAGGCCCTTGTAGACAGTGACCCCCGCGCAAAGAATGGGTGCGAGCTCAGCGAAACCTCGATTCGCGGGCAGGTGTCCGACGTAGCCCGGATCGGCCAGCACGTATTCCGCATAGCCGCCGTCGACGGTGTAGCCCGTCATTTGCTGCCCATCACACAAGGTTTCCCAGCCCGTGATGCAGTGCTCGCAATGGCCGCAGGCGGTATGCAGCCACGGCACGCCGACACGGTCGCCTTCCTTCACATGCTTCACGCCAGCGCCCACGGCGGCCACATGCCCCACACCTTCGTGGCCGGGAATGAATGGCGGCGATGGCTTGACCGGCCAGTCGCCGTCGGCGGCGTGCAGGTCGGTGTGGCAGACGCCCGAGGCCGCCACCTTCACCAGCACCTGGCCCGGTACCACGATCGGCATCGGCACTTCATCGATCACGAGCGGTTCGCCGAACTCGTGGACCACTGCGGCCTTCATCGTCTGCATTGCGACCTCCGGAAGGTTTTGGACAACAGCGCAGCCAAGATCAAATTGTCGACCGCGACAGCGCGCGGCACAACAAGAGGATCAGGGCAAATGCCAGCGTTGCATTTGGGTACAAAGCGGCGGAGGAACCGGTTTCCGCACGGCTCGCCAGTGATTCAACATCCGCGCACAATGGGGTCAAGCCGGTCGGCCTGCATGTCGTGCTGGCACGCGTCACTGCCTGCCGATGCCGCTCATCGCCGCCCTGTATTGGCGTGAAGCCGTAACTTTTGTCGAGCGCCTGACTGGGCGCGCCGGGAGCCCTTTATGGATCGGGCATCTGTGACTTCCGCTATCGGCGACATGCTTGCCGAACTGGACCGCAAGCAGGACAGCATTCACGTGCAGGAAGCGAGGAGAGCACTCACTCGTGCTCGGCAATTGATCGAGGCCAACCCAGACGGCTCGCCGAGGAACGAGGAGCTTGTGGACGCGATGAGCCAATTGGTCATGTTCGCGATACCCGGATAGGACGACCCTCCAATGAAGCTGCGGTCGGGTGCCACAGCGATGCGATCGTCGGATCCAGCGAGCGCAGGCCTGGGCGTCACGATTGTCGCGGGGCGCTGCCTCGGACCCGGTGGCGAGACGCTCAAGCGTCCGGCATTGGCGCGGATGCAGATCGAAGAATCTGTCGGTCAAGCGGCGTAGAGTGCCCGTTCAGGCTCATCAGTTTTGGAGGTTCAACATGACCAGCCAGATCGCGCAATGGCATGCCGAGCACGGGAATTTCTCCTTGCTCCTCAGCTTCCTTGAGGAGCAGGTCGCCAGATTTCGAGACGGCGAGAGCCCGGACTACCACCTGATGCTCGAGATCGTTTCGTACCTGCGCGAGTTCGGGGATTGCTTTCACCATCCGCGCGAAGATGCCGCGTTTGCGCTCCTCGCCACGCACGAGCCGCGGATGCGACTGCCGATCAACCGCCTTCACCAGGATCATCGCGTCCTCGCCGTCGCGAGCGAAGAACTGGCCGCGCGCCTGAACCAAGTCATCAGCGAGACCTATGTGCGGAGCGCGACGGTGGAAGCGGCGGCAGCACTCTACCTGGCCTACTACCGGCATCACCTTGCCACGGAGGAAAGACAGATCCTGCCGCATGCGCGGCTGCTGTTGACTGCGCAGGACTGGGAGGTCGTCGCCAGAGCCGCGCCCTCGTGCCCGGACCCACTGTTCGGAGACACGCCGACGCAAACCTATCAGAGGCTGGCCGGGATGATGGCAGCGCGGTCCTCAGGCGAGAAGAAGCAGGATTCGGCCGCGGGCGGCTGAGCGGGGCTGGCCGGAGTGACGGGTATTGCATGAATCCCGGAGCGCTGAACGTCGTGATGAGATCACCGCTCGGATAAACGCTGAGCCCGGTGCGCCGCGGCGGGCGCTGGCTTGGTGTTTCCCCTAGCAATGGCCCATGTGGCGCCCCTTGCGGATTGGAGTTCTTGAACATTCTGCTGCGACGTGGAGCGATTACGACAGCCGTTCGCTCGGATGTTCGCGATCTGGCGTACATGGAATAGCCACTGCCAGGAGGTCCTCACTTGCGGCGGCCGTTCGGTGCGGCCGCCGGCGAAGCTCCAAAGCACCTGAGGGCAAGGCCGGCAACTGGCTCGCCACCGCGCCCGGCAAGAGGTACTTCACCATCCTTCGGCTCTACGGCCCGACGGAACCTGCTTTCGACAAGAGCTGGAAGCCCGGGACGTCGAGAGGGTGAAGTGAGCTGAACGAAGGGCCGCTTGGTATCACGTTGCGGGCGTTCACAGCACAAGATCGAAGGTCGGCAATGGGCCCTAACCGCCAACTCGCGAGATTTGAAAGCAGCCGTTGAAAGGGCAGCGCCTAGCCTAGTCATGCAGTGCCTTCCAGCGATCCGCCCCCCGCCCTGCCCAAGCCTCCCTCGACGTCGGGAATGGTCAAGTTTCGATGCAGACGAGCCGGTCACGATGAAAAGCGCGAAAGTCAGCTTTCACCGGTCGCCGTCGTTCGACGCAGAGATTCGACCGGCTGCGACCAGTCTGCATGACGCGCTCAAGGCTTGGACCTCGAGCCGGAACTGTCGGCCACGAACAGAAGGCCGTCCAGATCTCAAGTTCGGCCATTGATGTCCAACACGGGTTCACGTCAGTTTCGTTGGCGGCGCTATCCTGGGAGGGAACAGCAACCATGAGGATGGCACATCGCCTACCGCGGCGGCAATAGAAGGCTGGCAGTGGCGGGTCGCGTGCGCCAAGCGCTTCCACCTTCTCAACCAGCCAATGGGTTGACGTGCGAAGTGTCGAGTTCGCGCCAAAAGAGATCTATTCCAGCAGCGCTGCCGCGGCGGTTCGCGCATCCGGCACCACATCGTAGGCATAGAGGCGCTTGCGGAATTCGGCGTGCGCGGCGAGTTCCGCGTCACGGGCACGGAGATCTATGTCGGCCGAGTCGAGACGCAATCCATTCTGCCGGGCACCAAGCTGAATCTCTGCCACGCGCTCGCGACGCAATCGCTCGTAGGCAAGCAGCGACGCCGGTACTCTCAATGTGTCCACCTGGCCCAGAATCGCCGCGAGCGCCATGCCGTCCTCGATGGACTGGTTGGCCCCCTGACCCAGATGCGGCAACATCGGATGTGCCGCGTCCCCGAGCAGCGTCAACCGGCCCTTGGTCCAGGTCGGTAGCGGCTCACGGTCGTAGAGTGCCCAGCGAAATGTCTTGTCGACTTGCTGCAGCACATCGGCGATGCGCGGGTCCCAACCTTCGAACTCGCTGCGCAGCACCGCTGGATCACCGGGCGCGGACCATGATTCCTTCATCTCCTCATCGGCCGGCACGAAACCGACGTAGTTGACCATCGTTCCGTGACGAACAGGGAAGACAAGGAAATGCCTGGATGGACCGGCCCACATTTGCCAGCGATCCATCGGCCAGTTCGGCAGGCGCTCGCGCAAGACCAGACCTCGATATGAAACGGTGCCGTGGAAGACGGGCTTCGAGGCCGGAAAGACGTAGGAACGCAGTTCGGAATGTATGCCGTCGGCGGCAACCACAACGTCGGCCTCGGCGGTTGCGCCGTTGGCAAACTCGACGCGGGCTACGTTGTCGGTCTGCTCGAAGCCGATCGCACGATGGCCGGTATGGACGATCCCGGCGGGCAGGTTGGCAGCGAGGAAATCGACAAAGTCGGCGCGGTGCATGCCATATGTCGCATTCCAGCCGGAGGTATCCGACACCTGCACCGGGGCGATCGGCGTACCGTCATGGCGAAAGTAGTAGGACCCGAGACCGACTCGCGCACCCCATTTCTCGACGTCGGACCCGAGGCCCACACGCTCCAAGTGACGCACCGCATTCGGTGTCACAAACACACCAGCGCCGATCTCGCCGAGTGCGAACGCCTGTTCATAAACCGAAACGCGCAGCCCCTGCCTGATCAGCGCATTGGCGGCAAACAAGCCGCCAATGCCGCCTCCGATGATCAGCACGCTCGGTTGAGATGCCATTTCAACCCAATCGAAAATGATTCAGCAGGGCATTGTGCGAGCATGGCGGGAAGAGGGCAACGGCAGTCGACACAAGGATCTGCTTCTCACTATGCCGGGTCAGCGCGGCTGAGGCAGGTCGTAGGCAGGGAAGATCGCGAGGGGCCACTCTGATCTCCCGCCGTTGATCGTCTTGGGTCCTGCACTGCCGTCCACGAGCGCTCGCCGTCCGGCTCCTAGGCAGCGTAAGCAGTCCTCCAGGTAGGCAAGCACGAACGACTGCAGGCTGGCGCTCTGCGGACATTCACAGCGCCTTGCTCCGTTGTCAGCGCCAGATGTCGAGTAGGCCCTCCAAGCGGAACCGGCTTTGGTCGTTTGGTGGACCCGGAGGCTGCCGCTCGACGTTCGACGTGAGGCAAGCTTTCGCCCTCGCGCAAGACGTCCCCTTGACGCAGGGGTCAGGTGCCATTTTGCGAGGGCCCCTGCGGTTGACTGCGAAGGCTGAGATACGCCAACAAGGTGCACGACAAGCCCAGCAAGAACGCTATGACGATCGGAAGGTCCAAGAGCATGACAAGACCTTCTTCCGTGAGCGCATACGCGAGCTCGGCTCCGGCCAGAAGGGCAATGGCTGCGCCAAAGGATGGACGGCACCAGGAGCGTCGGCGGTGATGCCGATCACCGGCGCCTCTCTGCCGGCATTGGACGCCGGCCCAGTTCAACTGCCACGGCCATGGCCACGCCGTGGCGAGTCAACTTGAACTCGACACGACTGCCGGGTGCCAGCATCGCCGTCTCATTGATGAGGGCCGTGGCATCGGCGATGCTTTTGCCATTCATCGAAGTGACGGTATCACCCACGCGCAAGCCGGCTTTCTCGCCCGGCCCACCGCGCTGGATCTTCTCTACCACCGCGCCGGATGCATCGGGGGCGCTGCGTTTGGCATCGCGCGCGACCACGCCGATCCAGCCTCGCTCGACGCGCCCATGCGCGATGATCTGGTCCATCACCTCGCGCGCCAGGCTCACCGGGATCGCGAAGCCGATGCCCTGGGATCCTCCGCTTTCCGAGTAAATGGCCGCATTGATTCCGACCAGGTTGCCGTCGATGTCCACCAATGCGCCGCCCGAGTTTCCGGGGTTGATTGCTGCGTCGGTCTGGATGAAGTTCTCGAACGTATTGATGCCAAGGCGGTTACGGCCGGTTGCACTCACGATGCCCTGAGTCACGGTCTGCCCGACCCCGAAGGGGTCACCCACGGCAAGCACGATGTCACCCACCTGCACCGAACCCGGCTCCGCGAACGTGATCGGCGGGAGGTCCGTCGCATCGACCTTCAGCACCGCGAGATCGGTGTCGGGGTCGCGGCCGAGCAGCTGCGCGTCAGCCACCTTGCCGTTCGGCAGCATGACGGCGATTTCAGTCGCACCGTCGACCACGTGGTTGTTGGTCAGGATATAGCCCTGTGCCGCGACGATCACGCCGGAGCCCAGGCTCAGCGAATCCTGCCCGCGCCGGCTGCGGCGACTTGACGCGCTGCGCGTATAGATGTTGACCACCGAGGCCGAGGCCTTGCGCGCCGCCGAGCGATAGCCCGTGTCGCGTCGCCCAAGTATCGTGTTCGCCAGCGATGAACTGCCGCCTGCCTCATGAATCGTGACGACGTCGTTGCGGGCGGGCGGCGACGCGGCAGGACCGAACGCATGCCAGGCGATCAGCAGGCCGGCACCCACGGTCACGGCTTGGGCGAGCAGCATCCACAGTCGATGCAGAGTGATCGAGTTGGCTTTCATTCAAGCGGGCTCATGGGCAAGAGCACTTCGGAGATTTTGAATCCAAACCGCGCAGACGCAACTCGCGTCACAGCGTACGTCAGATGGAGGCGATCGCGCGGGTGGCTGAGGTTCTAACGGCAGCCTCAGATGCCGTCAGTGGGCCGCTTCGGTCCTCAACAAACGCCTTTCGCTGTGGCAAGTGTAGAGAGAGTAGCACGGCGCTGCTCCGAGAGAATCCATCCCTCCTCAATACGGCTTGCCGATTGAGGTGCCTGCGCAGGCAACGCCGAATCTCACTGCGGCACGTCGGACAAGAGCCAAAAGGGTCGCCAACAGCCGTAGTAGACCCTGCCCTGCCCTGCCCTTCGCCAAGGACCGATGTACAGCAGGTGTGCGGCGGGACCCGCCTTTCGCACGGCGACGGCCAAGGACTCAGTTCGGCTGCGGACCTTCGACTAGTCACCTATTAACTTGCTCTGTCCAATAGCCGTTCTTGGCGCGTCGATGTTGTCGACCACGGGCGCCCTTGCGGGTGCGCCTGACGCTTGCGCCATGGCCAAGCCACCGACCGGTTCCAAGGTGCGCTCCACCCACGCCAGCAAGCTGCTCACCTGTCCGCAATCGCTTCCGTCCAGGTCGATGCGGGATTCAGTTCTTCAACGGAACGATGCTGAACCGAAGCACCTCGTCCGATCGAGAGAGCTCGTGCGCCAGGCGTGCGGGAGAAGTGGAGCGCGATCGGTCTAGGGCGATCACCCAGAAGCGCCACACCGGAACTGTGTCCGCGTAGCTGATGCTGAGGCTGTGGTGCAGCAGGCGATAGCCATGCATCTGCGCCACTTGGGCCAGTTGCTCCAACTCCGGCATGGTATCGCGGCAGAAGCTGAGGGACACGTCAAAGACGGCTCGTCCCGGCAGCTTGCGCTCCACTTGGTGGACCAGCGACATCGAGAGCAAGCACAGCACGGCCATGACCAAGGCCGCCGCATACAAGCCAACCCCCAGCAGCACGCCAACGGCGGACGCCGCCCAGATGGATGCTGCCGTGGTGAGCCCGCTGACGTTGAGCCCGTCTTTGACTATGACCCCGGCGCAGACAAAACCGACGCCAGTGACGATGCCCTGCACGACGCGGGTCGCATCCGGCGCCACTTGTGCCGCCGCGCCGCCATACCAGAGCGGTGCATAGCCCACGAATACAGTCAGCGCCGTAGACGCCATGCACACGAGACCATAGGTACGCATCCCGGACGCACGGCCGTTGTATGAGCGCTCGTATCCCATGAGCATCCCCAACAGAAGCGCGCCCAGCAGGTTGACGCCAATCAGAGCATTGGCCGCGATGAAGCTGCCAGACCAGTACACCTGCAGATTGTTCAGCGAAGACATGGCCCGACCTTTCTCATGGCGTCTCCGCCCCCGGGGGCGCGGTGCCCGCGGCCATTGGCTGCGAGTCCAAGCTGTGCCGCAGGCGCTGGAATTCCGGATTTTCGCGCAGCACCTGCCGGCCGGCTGCCTCCAGGGCATGCGCGTGCGTGGGGAGTATTTCGAATGCCGTGGGAACGTTCATCAGCAGTTGTCGCATGCGTGAGTTCTTGAGGTCGCGCAAGCTCACGTTGATCAAGTAGATCTCCGCGTCAGTAGCAAACGGGCTACCTGCGCGACCCCTTGCTTCGCGCAGTTCGCCTTCGAGGCGCTGTACGGCGTCCTTCACCATCTCCGTGGTTTCCTCGCTGAACCGGGAGCCGGCCCCGAAGACCAGCGTCTGTATCACTTGGCCTGAGTTGGGCACGCGATCGGAAATTTCGATGCCCGTGGCAACGCCACGCTCGGAGTTCACCGTCACAAGAACGATCGTGTGCACCGAAGCCGGCGGCATGTCTCGGAACGTGTCCAGAAGTGAGCCGCTGGCGACGGTGTGATCCATCAAGCCGCGCACTCCTAGGTTGTCCGCTACTCCGCCGTCGACAAGGTGGATGTACGGACGCTCCTTTGCGTTCCGGTAGCTCTCAGCGATCCGGTGCAGGACGCGGGCGGAGAGGTTCCGTTCGTGCGACATGCCGGTCTCCGGCCCCTGTGACTGCGTGCAGGATCCGGCATAGTTGCGCACCGTCACTGGGCTCAGCAGGATGGGCACTGCCGAGGACGCGGCCACGGCAAACGACAGGGGCACCGATTCCAGGTCGGAACAAATCAGCGCGAACTGCTCTGGTGTGAACTCGAAGGGCACTCCGGTGGTGAGATCAGTGGCAGTGACCAGAAGACGCGGCCAGGGACGGCGCTGGCTCAGGTCGCCGAACGTCGTGCCGCGGAACACAGTGTCGAGCCGGTCGCCGAGAACTTCGGTGCGGCCCCACCAGGGCGAAGTGAGACGGTACGTCGAGGCCGGAGACAGCGCCTGGCGGATCAGCCCTGACTGGAAATTCACCAGCAGGAAGTCGTGTTCGAAGCGCGTGAAGACCTCATCGCCGAAAGCCGCGTAGTAGGCCGCGAGGATGCTGCCGCCGGACACGGCGCTGACCAGCCCCACTTCGTCCAGCAGCGTGGTCTCGCCGCGTTGCGACTCGAAGCGTGTGGCCTTAAGTTCCTGCAGCACGCCCAACCCGAACGCGGCCGCGCGCGCGCCGCCACCGGAAAAAGTGACCGCCGCGATCACCGGGTGTCCTGTGGTCTGCGGATCCGTGGTGACCACTCGCCTCACCAGCGGCTCGTGGGCCGCATCCGATGCGATCGGCTCATTGATCCAGGGACGCGCCGTGGAACATGCGGCCAGCAGCACGCCCAGGGCGCAGACCGACGCACCGCGCGCGAGCCGGCGCGATTCATGTGAGAAAAACTGATTCATCGAGCTTCCTTGTGCGGCTTGTTTCCGCAGGCCAGAAGATAGGCCGCCGGCCGCGCGAAGTCGTCTCGATACCGTCGCGTTTCCGTGCCTTTTCGGTCAGACATGCGCACACCAAATCCGGACTGAACCCAGACGATTCGTCCACGACTTCGGAGGAGCCACCGCCTACCCTTTCGGCATCGCTCCGAACGCATCCGTCACCTACGCCAGCGTGGGCGCCGCCGGTTTCCTGGGCGTGCGCAGACACGACGTCGCGATCCCGGTAGGTGTGTTCAACGCCTCAGGTGAACACCCGGTGCTACGTGGCGCCACGCGCGAGGCCCTTAGGGCCATGCCGGCTTTCGAGTACACGCCCTGACGACGACGCGGGCTTCACGACCGGGGGTTTCACCATGCATCAGCAACACCTTTCCGCGTTCGGCGCAGTAGCCGCGCAAACCGGGTCGGCTTCCTTCGTCCTGGTGTTCCGGTCCCTGTTCCAAAGAGGCCGGGCGTTCGCATTCGCCTGCGACCCACACGGGCTCGTCGACATGGATGGCATGAGCGAGCGAGCGCGCAACAACTACCTGTACGCCCGGGCGATGATCGGCCGCGAGCTGCACTACCCAAGCGTGCAGAGGCAAGTCGAGCAGGATCGCGATCCCGCGTAGCGGCGCCGCACCATCTCACCTAGAGTCCGGCGCGGATTGCCTTCAGTTCCCTGCGGCATGCCTCGCCGAAAGCCTTCAGAGGGTCGGCATCCCTCGTATGCGTCAGCGCATCCATGAGGATGCTTGCCGCACTCCGCGATGAACTCGCCATAGAGGGTCTCGTGCTTGCCGATCTCCATCTGGATCAGCTCGCGCCGGCTGTGCGTCTTCTGGGTGATCCACGCGATCGCGATCGTGGCTGTGCTGCCGGCCAGCGAATCCACTACCCGCGCGAGGCCACCGACTCGACCCAATGATCGACGCCCGCGACGACCGGGTGCCCAACCACCCTGGCGACCTCTCTCGAGATCGCCTGGCTGTCGGCAAGCGGAATCGCTGCACCATTCACGGACTCGTTCCTCCTTTGCACATCAGTTCGCTGCCGGCACCACATGCCCCTGAGCCGGCTCGGTGCTCGCGGCCGCCTGGCGGCCGACCTTGAACCACGCGGCGTACAGGGCGGGCACGAAGAAGATGGTCAGCACCGTGGCGACGGTCAGGCCGCCCATGATCGCGAGGGCCATCGGGCCCCAGAACACGCTGCGCGTGAGGGGAAGCATCGCGAGCACGGTGGCGGCGGCGGTCAGCACCACGGGACGCGTCCGGTGCAGGGCGGCATCGACGATGGCATTCCAGGCGTCGCGGCCCTCTTCCATCTCGATGCGCACCTGGTCGATCAGGATCACCGAATTGCGCATGATCATGCCGCCGAGCGCGATAATGCCCAGGATCGCCACGAAGCCGAGCGGGGCGCGGAACACCAGCAGGGCTGCGACCACGCCGATCAGGCCGAGCGGAGCGGTGAGGAACACCATCGCCATCTTTGAGAAGTCCTGCAGCTGGAGCATGAGGATCAGCAGGATGGTGAGCACCATCACCGGGGCCACGGCGGCAAGGGCCTTGTTTGCCTTTTCGCTTTCTTCCACGGCGCCGCCCGTGTCGACGCGGTAGCCGGCGGGCAGCTTCGCCTCGATGTCCTTGAGCAGCGGCTCGATTTCCTTGGTGACGGACACGGCCTGCTCGCCGTCCTTGACGTCGGCACGCACGGTAATGGCCATGTCGCGGTTGCGCCGCCACAGCACGGGCTCTTCGAGCTCGTACTTCACCTTCGCCACTTCGGCGAGCGGCACGACGGTGCCGGCGCGCGTGTAGATGTTCACGTCCTTCAGCGCGTCCAGGTCCAGGCGCTCCTTCGGCACGGCACGCGCGACGATGTCCACCAGATTCTCGTGCTCGCGCAGCTGCGACAGGGTCGCGCCGTTCATGACGCTCTGGGTGACGAGATTCACATCGGCGGGGGTAAGGCCCAGCGCACGGGCCTTGTCCTGGTCGAGGTCCGCCTTGAGCGTGCGGACCGGGTCGTTCCAGTCGAACTGCACGTCACGCACCTTCGGGCTCGAGGACACGACCTGTTCCACTTGGCGGGCGATCTCGCGCACCTTCTGCGTGTCGGGGCCGACCACGCGGAATTGCACCGGATAGCCCACCGAGGGACCCATCTCGAGGCGGGTCACGCGCACCCAGGCCTGCGGGAAGTCCTTGTCGACTGTGGCCATCAGCCGCAAACGCACACGTTCGCGCGCTTCCATGTCCTTCGTCATCACGATGAACTGGGCGTAGCCGGGATTGGGCAGCTCGGGCGACAGCGCGAGGTAGAAGCGCGGCGCGCCTGCGCCTGTGTAGGCGGTGAAAAAGCGCACTTCCTCGTCCTTCTTCAGCACCGCTTCCATGCGCTTGACCTGTTCGGTCGCCGCCTGGAACGACGAGCCTTCTTTCAAGCGCAGGTCGACGATCAGTTCGGGGCGCTCGCTGTTCGGAAAGAACTGTTGCGGGACGAACTTCATGCCGGCCAGCGCGAGCACCAGGGCACCCCCCGTCACGGCGATGATCAGCCAACGCTTTTCCAGCGCGAAGTCGATCCAGCCGCGCAGCTTGCGATAGAAGGGCGTGTCGTAGGGGTCGCCGTGGTGGTGCTTGCCCAAGTCCTTCGGCAGCATCTTCACCGCGAGGTAAGGCACGATCATGCCCGAGCAGAGCCAGGAGAACACGACGGCAATGCCCACGATCCAGAAGATGCCGCCCGCGTATTCGGCGGTGGTGGAGTGGGCGAAGCCGATCGGCATGAAGCCCGCCACGGTGATGAGGGCGCCCGACAGGCGGGGCATGGCGGTAGCGGAATAGGAGAAGGCGGCCGCCTTCGCGCGGTCCCACCCTCCTTCCATCTTCACCACCATCATCTCGATCGCGATGATCGCGTCGTCCACCAGCAGACCGAGCGCGATGATGAGCGAGCCGAGCGATATGCGCTCCAGGTTCCAGCCCATCGCGAGCATCACCATGGCGACCACGCCGAGCACCAGCGGCACCGAGATGGCGACGATGAGGCCGGTGCGGAAACCCAGGCTCAGCAGGCTCACCGCCATCACGATCACGAGCGCTTCCATCAGCGAGCGCTCGAATTCCCACACGGAATCCTTCACGGTGGTGGGCTGGTCGGCGACGCGTTCCAGCTCCACGCCGTGCGGCAGTTCCGATTGCACCTTCGCGACCGCCTCTTCCACGGTCTTGCCGAGCTCGACGACATTGCCGTCGTCGGCCATCACGATGCCGACCATCAGCACGTCCTGGCCGTTATGGCGGATGGTGTAGGTCGGTGGATCCTGAAAGCCGCGCGTCACGGACGCGATGTCGCCGAGCTTGATCGTCCGGCCCCCCGCGGAGACCGGCACGTTGCGGATGTCGTCCAGATTCGTGAACTGGCCGCTCACGCGCACGAACACGCGATCGTCCTTCGTGTCGATGGAGCCGCCGGGCAACATGGCGTTCTGGCTCTTCAGGCTCTCGGCGATCGCGAGCGGCGAGATGCCGAGCGCGGCCAGGCGCTGGTTGGAGAATTCCACGTACACCTTCTGGTCCTGCTTGCCCAGGAGGTCGACCTTTTTCACGTAGGGCGCCTTGAGCAGGCGGCGCTTGACGTCCTCGGTGATGTCGGAAAGCTCCGCGTGTCCGATGCCGTCGCCCTTGACGGCATAGAGCAGGGAGTAGACATCGCCGAACTCGTCGTTGAAGATCGGGCCGACGACGCCGTCGGGCAGCTCGAGCTTGAGGTCGGAGAACTTCTTGCGCGCTTGGTACCAAGCTTCCTGCTGGTCCTTGTGCGAGGTGCCGCCCTTCACGGTGATCGTCATGCCGCCGTAGCCCTGGCGCGCAAAGGTGACGACCTTCTCGAAGTGGTCGAGCTGCTCGAACTTCTTCTCAATGCGGTTCAGGAGCTCATCCTGGATCTGCTGAGCACTCGCGCCGGGCCAGATCACCGTCGCCGTCATCGACGGCACCGAGAACTTGGGGTCCTCGAGCTGGCCGAGCTTCGAGAAGCTGAAGACGCCCGCGATCGAGACCACGATGATCAGGAAGAGAACCACGGCGCGATGCCCGAGCGCCCATTCGGTGAGGTTGAAGTTGTTCATTGGGCGGCCTGCTGTGTCGTGTCGACCGGCTTGATCTTGGCTTCAGCGAGCGTCGCATCGGCTAGCGCGACCTTCAATCCGGGCGCCATCTTCTGCACCCCCGCGGTGATGACGAGCCCCCCGGCCGGCAGGCCGGAGACCAGCGCGAGATCGTTGCGGTAGCCGAGCACTGCCACAGGCATCAGGTCCACGCTGCCCACCGGCTCCTTGCCGGCGCGCTTGACCACCCAGACCGCCGGATGGCCGTTCGCCTGGGTGAGCGCTGTGGCGGGAATCGCGGCAGACTGCACGTCCGAAACCACCCGGTCGGTCACCAGCGTGGCGGTCGCACCCAGTGGCAGGGTCCGCGCGTCGACCGGCTTCAGCCGGGCGCGGTAAGTGCGTGTCTGCGCGGCCGCCTGCGGCGAAACCTCGCGCAGCGCGACCTCGAAGAACTCGGCGGGCGCGCTCGCCAGCGACGCCTTGAAGTGCGCCGACTTGAAAGCCGTGACCTGGTCCTCGGGCACATCGATGACGATTTCCGGTGCGCCGGGGTCGGCGATCGCGACCACCGGCAGTCCTTCCGCGACCACCTGGCCCACCTCGATGCGCACCGCCGTGACCACGCCGCTGCGCGAGGCGCGCAGCACGGTGTACTTCAGGCGGTTGCGGGCGAGTTCGAGCTGACGCGCCTGCGCCCCTTCGGCAGCCTGCGCCGTTTCCGCTCCGCTGTGGGAGCGCTCGTCGTCGGCCGCGCTGACCGAGCCGTCGGCTTTCAGCGAACCCAGCCGCTTGCGATCCGATTCCGCCTGGCGAGCCTGCGAGACGGTAGCCGACCATTGCTGCCGCGCGGCCTCCTCCGCCAGTCTGTAGTCACTGTCGTCCAGCACCGCGAGGATGTCGCCTTCGTGCACGATCTGACCAACGTCGACCTTGCGCTGAGCGACTTTGCCGCCCACGCGGAAGGCCTGGTCGACTTCGTAGCGCGACTGCACGGTACCAGCGTAGCGATTGGCTTCGCGGGCCGCGTCATAGCGGACATCGGCAGTGCGCACCGGCCGGGGCGCCGCGGTTTGCGGCTTGTCAGGGCCGCAAGCGGAAAGCAAAGTGGCGACGGCCAAAGCGCCGGCCACGGAAAGAGAATTCTTCAAGACGATACCTCGTGGAAAGCGACGGGTTTCAGGAATGCGACACCAGGGTGGCGCCGGCGGGAGTGGTTTGCGCTGCCGGATGCCCGGCGGGCTCGAACACCTGCCAGCCCCCGCCCAGTGCCTTGTAAAGTTGCACGCTATCGAGCAGCAGTTGGGTATTGCTCTCGTTGGCGCTGAGACTTGCTGCCAGGCGCGAGCGCTGCGCGTCCAGCAGCGGCAGCAGGTCGATCTGGCCGCGGTCGTAGAGCGACTGGGCGCGGCCCAGGGCCGCTTCCGCGGACGCGGCGGCGCTCTGCAGCGACTGCGAGCGCTGCCGTTCCGAGGAGAGCGCGACCAGGGCGTTTTCCACGTCCTCCAGCGCGCGCACCATGCCATCCTCGGCGCGCAACAGCGCTTCGCGCTGGCCGCTCTCGGCGATTTCGTTGATCGCACGCGTCCGCCCCGCGTTGAAGATCGGCATCGCGAGCAGGGCCGCCACGTTGGTGTAGCGTGCGGCGCCCAGACCCATACCGTTCAGCTGCACGTTCTGGCGGCCGAACGACGCGTCGAGAAACAGCCGCGGAAACCATTCGGCTGCGGCCTGCTGGCGGCGGGCGTTGGCCGCATCCAGCTGCGCCATCAGGGCAAGCACGTCGGGCCGCCGTTGCAGCAGCGCGGCAGGTTGTCCCGGCTGCGCCTGGGGCACGACCGCGTCGCCGCGCCAAGGCTCGACCTGCGCGGCGTTGAAGGCCTGCTCGCCGATCAGGACCGCGATGCGATGCCGCGAGACCGCCGCGACCGTCTCCAGCGGCGGGATCTGGGCGCGCGCTGTTTCGGCCTCGGTCTGCGAGCGTTCCACGTCGAACGAAGTAGCGAGGCCGGCACGCTGGCGCGCCCCCACAAGGCGCAGAGTCTCGTCCCGGGCCGCGGAGATGGCACGCAGGGTGTCAAGCTGACGTGTCGCGCCGATCAGCGTGAAGTAGTTCCTGGCGACGTCGGTCATCACCAGCAGACGCACGCCGCGCAGACCGTCTTCCACCGCCAGCGCGTCCGCCGCGGCCGCGGCCGCGCCCGCACGCAAGCGACCGCTCAGGTCAATCTCCCACGAGACGTCGAGGCCAGCGCTGCCGCTCTTGATGTCCGGCTGCAACTTCTTCACGGCGTCGCCGTAGCCGCTGCTGCGATCGCTCCCCGAGCCGACGGCGCTGACGCTGGGCATCAGGAAGGACTGGCTGACCGTCACGCCGGAACGCGCCGCTCGCAACCGCTCGGCGGCGATCTTGACGTCACGGTTCTCTCGCTCGGCGCGCCGCACCAGGTCGGCCAGTACGGGGTCGTGAAACGTTTCCCACCACGCAGCCTCGGGCTCGATGTCGGAAGGCGTGCTCGCGGCAAAACGGGCCGGCACGTCGACCGCCGGATGCGGGGCCGGCGTCGAACAGCCGGTGAACACCAGGGCGATTGACGTGGCTAACGCCGAAACGACGAAGAGACCGGCCGGCCGATCGACCCGTTGGGATCGCTTCTGCCTGGCTTGCGGAGATGGCGAGAGTGTGGATGGAGGTGACATCGGAGTGGACTCGTCTGGATTCGAGGGGGGTAGCGTAGGGCGCGAGCTGGTCGAAGTCGTCAGCGTTGCGTCGGCATTTGGTCGCCATGCGCGCGGTCGCCGAATGTCTGGCGCGCTCATGCGGGCGGCTCGTAGGCCGGGCCTTCGGTGGCCCCGGCCTCGAGTTCGCGGGCCAGAGAAAGCAGCAACTCGCGGGCGCTCGCAAATTCGAGCTGGCGCCCGGTGACAAGGTTTTCGAGGCGGCCCGCGAACGCCTCGGGGGTGGCGTCGCTGCGCAGCTTCAACACGTACGCCCGGCGGTTCGGGAACTTGGATTCTGGGTTCAGGACCATGGCAGTCTGTGGATGGGAGAAGGTGGGGGTCAGCGTAGGCCCATCCTCGCGTCGAGTCGTCAGCGAAAGGTCGACGAACAGTCGAGACCGCGCTCGCGTGCAGATGCGACGGAATCCCGACTTGTCGCTGACGACGCCGGCGGATGACGTATCTAGCATCAGTGCTCAACACAACGAATACCGTCCGACCCAGCAGCCCGCAGCACATGAACCTCAAGCTCACACCAGGGCGGCTCCTTGCCGCCGCCATCGTCGTCCTGTCCCTCTGGATCGTGCACGACTTCATCGAGGCCCTTCTGGCGGCCTGCGTGACTGCGATCGCGAGCTGGCCGCTCTATGCCGTATACAGGGGTCGCTTGCCGAGCCGCATCGGAAAGAGCGCAGGCGCCGCGATGTTCACAGGCGCAATCACGGTGTTCGTGCTGGCACCCATGCTCTTCGCTTGCTGGGCGCTGCTGAGCGAGGCGCACACATTGCTACTGGGCCTTTCGGCCGCCGATAGCCACGGGCTCGACGTGCCTGAATGGCTGGCGAACGCCCCCCTCATCGGACCTTGGCTGGCCGCGCACCGGCAAAGCCAATTCGTCAACCCGGGGGCGCTGCTGCAGCTGACCCAACGCACCGATCCCTCCGCACTTCTCGGCTGGGCGCAGGCGCTGGGACAGTTCAGCGCCCGGCATGCGCTGATCGTCGGGTTTGCGATCCTGCTGCTGGCATTCCTTTTCCAGGAAGGCGCCTCGCTGAAGCGCGAGCTGACTCGAGGATTGCGTGAGGCTATCGGCGATCGCGCCGAACGGTACGTGGAGATCACCACCCGCGCGGTGCGCGCCTCGGTGAACAGCATGCTGATCGTGGCCTTGTTTGACGGCCTCGCGACAGCGCTGGCGTACGCAATCGCCGGTGCCCCGCGCGCGCTCGTCTGGGCCGCGATCACGGGTTCGCTGGCCGCCGTGCCGTTCCTGGGCTACGGGGCAGTGGCTGCGATGGCGCTGCAACTCGCGCTGACGGGAGGGCACACGACGGCGCTGATGTCGCTGCTGCTGGGTTGCGCAGTGCTGATCACAGGCGACAAGCTGGTGCGGCCAATGGTGGCTCGCGGCGGGATGCAGTTGCCGTTCGTCTGGGTGTTGATTGGCTGCATCGGCGGCTTCGGTGTGCTGGGCCTGGCCGGGCTGGTGATCGGCCCGGTTGTACTGACGCTAGCTTGGGAGCTGTGGGAGCAGCGGATGCGCGAGCCAAGGCGCTGACGCGCTGGCGGCGAGCGCGTTGTCAGGCCGACTTCACGGCCTGCAGGATGGACTGTGCGCGCCGCACCGGCACGGTGCCGTGGGCTTCAGGCATCTGGTCGATGAGTGCGGCGAGCGTACGCCGCTCCGGGATGGAAGGCTCGTGGTGCTCGCACAGGTCGACGAGCGCGAGCAGTTCGAGCAAGGGCGCTTCCTGTGCTCGCGCCTCCTCGATCGCGCGTCGGACGGACGCGGCACCGGCATCGACCCGGCCCTGCGCACGGGCGATGGCCGCCTCAAGCAGCCAAAGCTGCGGCAGGTATACGCGCTCGGCCAGTTCGTCCGCAACCTGCAGCGCTTCCTCGAGCTCGATTTGTGCAGCATCCCATTCGCCGGCCAGGAGCAGGGCTTGCGCCGCATAGCCCAACACCTCGCTTGCGCCGGAGCGCATGCCGAGCCGCGAGTTCTCTTCGAAGGCCTCGCGAATTTGTCGATGGCCTTCGAGCGGCGCACCA
Source organism: Variovorax sp. M-6 (assembly GCF_052114385.1). NCBI lineage: Bacteria > Pseudomonadati > Pseudomonadota > Betaproteobacteria > Burkholderiales > Comamonadaceae > Variovorax > Variovorax sp. M-6. Next base: position 112,864 of record NZ_JBFREQ010000013.1, read on the forward strand.
CGCATGGCCTGGGCCCAACCCCGGAACCAGCCGCATGCCGTTCGGCCCTGCGCCAGGGAGAACTCATCGACCAGCGCCTGCATTTCTTCCGCCAAGGTCGCGACGCCTTCGGGGTTGCCCAGCCGCACTTCGACCAGTGCTTGCCGCCAAGTGGCGTCGAGGCGCGTCATCGGATGGCGGAGCTCGCCTGCGCGCTCGCGCGATCGCTGCGCATGCGCGAGAGCTTGCTTGACCAGACCGCGCTGCACGAAATCGATGGCCAGCAACCCGTGCAGCGTTACTTGCGTATCGGCGACGTAGATCTCCGTCGACGCTGTTTTCAGCGCCTCGGCTGCGGCGAGCCCGAGCTCCAACCATGTGCGCGCCGCTCGGGGCCGGCCCTGCAAATAGTTCACCTGGCCGTGCACGATGCACGCCACTAGCTTCAGCGCCGAATCATTCGACCCCGATGCGAGCGCCTCGGTGCGCTGCGCCACCGCCACCGCCTGCGCATACTCCCCGCGCAGGCTCAGCACGTAGCCGAAGCCGTATAGCAGGCGCCCGCGCATCGCGTGCCCGGGCATGGCCGGCAGCAGCGTGTAAGCACGCTCGAAGGCGTTCCTGGCTTCGCTGCCGACGCCCAGCGATTGAAAGGCCGCCGCGCCGTGCAACGTGGCGATCGTTATCTCGAGCGCGTTGCGCTCATCCCCCTGCGGTAGCTGCTGCAGCAGCGCCGAGGCGCGTTCGGTATGGGTCAGGCACGACGCGGGACTGAAGTGCAGCAACGCGGACTCGGCAGCTTCAGCGAAGTAGCGCAGTGAGGTCATCGACTGGCGCCCGCGGTCGAAGTGCATCGCCAACTCCGCTGCGGCAACCGGCACGCCGGTCGAACGCTCCCGTTCGAGGGCCGCGCCCACCTTGCGATGCAGCTGCGTGCGCGCTGCGGGCGCCGTGCGCTCGTACAGAATCTGGCGGAACAGCGCGTGCCGGAATGCGTAGGGGGGCTCGGCCGCATCGCCCTCGGGGGCGCGCGGCGCGGCGAGCCACACCTGCTCGCGCACGAGAGCCTCGCAGGCTTCGGCCACCGACGTGACATCGCGCTCAAGAGCCAGCGCCACCGTATCGACGCGAAACTCGACCCCGCAGGCGGCCGCCGCCGTGAGCAAGGCGCGCGGCTCGTTGTCCAGCCTGGCAATGTGATGGTCGATGATGGCCGCCAAGTTCTCCGGCACCGCCATCGCGGCAAGCCGAGCTTCCGCCGCTCTGTCGTCCGACGTGCGATCCATTACCTCGGTGATGACCGACGAGACGAACAGCGGCACGCCGTCCGTGCGCTCGTGCAGCGCGCGCACGAAGGCCTCGTCCTGCGCCAGCGAGGTCGAGCGTTGCGCTATGCAGTCGGCGACTTCGGTCTCCGAAAACGGGTCGAGCACCACTTCTTGGCACAACCGGTGCTGGCGCAGCTCGTGTCGCAGAGGGTTGAACGGATGGTCCAGCGCGATCACCTCGGTCAGGCGGAAGCTCGATAGCCACATCAGGCGAGCCCGCCCGCGGCGCCGCGCGACGTAGTCGATCAGCTGCAGCGTCGCCCTGTCGCTCCAGTGCAAGTCTTCCGTCACCAGCAGCAGCGGACGTTGCTCAGTGAACCGGTCGAGCAGCTCGGCCATCTCGCGCAGCATGCGGTCCGGGCCCACGCCGGCGAGTTCGCGGCGCAGCGAATCGCGTTCCTCGGCCGTGCTCAGCCAAGGCAGCTGCAGCAGCCAGGTCGGCGCCACGGTGCGCAGCAGCGCCGGCAGCGTGCGGTCGCCGCGGCACAACTCGGCCAACGCTTCCAACACCGGCAGGTAGGGCTCGCCTGTGCCGAAGTGCTCCACGCACTGCCCGCGCGCACAGGCGATGCCGCCGATGCCGGCGACGAAGTGTTCGATCAGCGTGGTCTTCCCGATACCCGGTTCACCGGCGACCCAGACCACCGCGCGCTGACCGCTGCAGGCTTGGTCCCACCCCTGCTGCAGCCGGGCGATCGCGTCTGCGCGGCCGATGAATGATGGCGATGGCGATGGCGATGGCGAAGACCGCAGGCCCGGCGCCACCGTTGTTGTGGCGCGGGGCGGTGTCGGGGACGCGGCCGCTGGCACCGCGATGAAGCGATAGCCGCGCCGCGAAACGGTCTCGATAAAGCGCGGCGCACGCGGACTGTCGCCCAGCACGGTGCGCAGGTCGCTGATCGCAGTCTTGAGCACCGATTCGCTGACGAACTGGTGACCCCACACCGCATCGAGCAGTGCGTCCTTCGTCAGAAGCGCGCCCGGCTTCCGGGCCAGCGCGCACAACAGATTGAACGGCGTGGGCGGGAGGGCGACGGCCGTTCCGTTGCGCAGCAGGCAGGCGTTCACCTCGTCGAGATCGAACTCCCCGAAGCTGATCCGCACGGGATCCGGGTTTGACTGCGAGTGCGCCATGCCTGCGTCTTGCGAGAGGACAGTCACGAATTATCAGTGGGCCAGCGATTCAAGTCATGTCAACGAGGTCTCAACCGACCTTTCGACGCCCGATCCCGTGCCGGGTTGTCTCCGCCACGGTCGGCGCCGTGTTTTCCGAGGTCTCGTTGAGCAAACCTACGGTCAGAACCTCAACCGGTTTCAGCGGGCTGTGGGCGATGCGATCGGCGCTCTTTGCGTCCAGGCCCAGCCCACGCAATGCGGCGGCGGTGCTCTGTTCCGCGAAGTCACTCTCGCAACCCGGCTCGAGCATGCGATGCGTCGCGCCGAGCACAGCGCCCGTCACGATGTTGAGCGCCAATGCGATCGGCATGTGCGTGAAACGACCCTGCCGGATTCCTTCGGTGAGGTCTCTCTTCACGAAGTCGAGCAGTATGTTCGGGCCTCGCGCGTCCGGCCATCCGAGGCGGATCAGAAATGCGGCCGCGAGCGGATGGTCGATGGCGAGTCTCGCCACAAGTCGAATGCCACTCGACACCCGTTCAGCCGGATCGTCGTAGCTGCGCACGACAGGCTCGGCCATCCGGATCAGCTCATTGGCGATCTCTATGGCCAGTTCCCGGACCAAGGCGTCAGGCGACGGAAAGTACTTGTAGAACGTGCCCCGCGACACCTCCGCAGCCGAGATCACATCGTCGATCGACGTCGCGGCCGGCCCCTTTTCCGCGACGAGCCTCATCGCACTTGCGAGCAGGCGTGCGCGCATCCGTTCGCGTCGCTCGGCCGCGACGCGATGGCGGTGGTCTTCCGTTTGCATGGATGGATTGTGCCCAGTGGTTGACTAAGTATAAACGACAATGTTGTCATGATGACGAACTTGTTATTATGAAGACCACTCGGAACCGCTCTCCAACCGCTCAAGGAATTCACGATGCCCGGACCCTCACGGCCCGTCCAACTGATGCTCGCACTCGTCGTCGCTGCTTTTCACACCGCAGCGCCGGCAGTCAATGGCGCGCTGCCGGGTGGAAATGGGACCAAGAACGCGTCCATGGGGGGCGCCTCGATCGCGCTGCCGCTCGACGCCGTGGCCGCGGCGAACAATCCCGCCGGCATTGCGTTCGTGCCGTCGTCCACGACGCTTGACCTGCAGGTGTTCAGCGGACACTCTTCGGCGAACTATGTCCTGCCGGGCAACCACCTCGAGAACCGCCAGAAACAGGTGGCCCCCAATGGAGGCCTGATCTGGCATTCGACCCCCGAGCTCACCCTCGGGATCAGCATGTCGGGCGCCGGTGCGGGTTCCGACTACGGTCAGTCCGCCCTACCGGTCCCCGGTGCGGGAACGGCAAAGACAACGCTTCGCGTCGCCGAATTCATTCCCGCGATGGCCTGGAAGCCCACGCCTGCACTGGCACTTGGCCTGGGCCTCACGCTGGCCTGGCAGCAATTTGATGCAGATGGCGTGATCGTGCCCGCTTCCGTGCCTGGCGGCTTGCTGCCGATTCCCGGTCACGGCAATCAGACGGCGACCGGCGTTGGCGTTCGAGGCGGCTTGCTATGGAAGCCCACCTCGGACTGGTCGCTCGGCATGAACCTAAAGTCCCGCGCGCGCATGGGCCGGCTCGACGGCTACGACCGCGACCTGCTGGCCTACAGCGATGGTCGCCTCGACGTCCCTGGACAGTACGGCATCGGCGTTGCATGGCAGCCCATCGAACGGCTCACTCTGGCCGCCGATTGGCTGCGCATCCTGTGGGGCGACATCAAGGCGATGCAGGACCCGAACGGGTTCGGCTGGCGCAACCAGCCTGTTGTGCGTCTTGGCGCAGCGTGGGCCTTTGACGAGATCTGGACTTTGCGGGCTGGCTACAGCCACAACCGCGGCCAGATCGACGCTTCGCGCGCCGTACAGAACGTGCTCGTGCCTTCGATCAACGAGGAGGCCTATACCGCAGGCCTGAGCTGGCGCGTCGACCAGCACTCGGAACTGAACCTCGGTTACGAGCTGAATCCGCGCACCACGCTGACCGGCACCGGCCCCAGTGCAGGCACGTCCCTGACGAGCAAGGTCCAGATGCTCCTCCTCGGCTACCACTACACGTTCTGAAGGGAGACCCACCCGTGAAAGCATTCACCGCAGTGCTTCGGCAGCCCGAGTCGGCGCCGGAAAGCCGGCTGCCCGCCGATGTCCAACGACTGCCCCGGCCGCCCGCTCTCGGTCGCGCGATCGAGTTGGCCTTCTTGCGCTGGGAAAAGCGCCGGCTGGCGCCGACCGAACGCTTCTGGCGCGACTTCGGCTTTCACATCGTCAGTTCCACCCCGCAGCGTCTCATGGCACGAGGTGCAGGGTCCGCGCCCTGCATCGCGATCGCTGAAGCCGGTCGCCGAGATCGGTTCGTCGGCCCTGCGTTCCTCATGTCGGCCGATACCGATCTGCACCGCTATGTGGAGCTGATGGGCGCCCGCTGGCTGCCCGTCTGCCGCCTGCCCGCCGGCGGCCGAGGCGTGGAGCTGTGCGACCCGAGCGGCCGCAGTGTCTGGCTGCTGCAGGACCAGCGGCGTGTCGAGCCGCGGCCGCTGCGCGAAGCTGTCACACCGAGCACGAACACGGCCCAAGACAGGCCCCGCGTGAATCGCACCGTGCGCACGCCCATCGAGCCGGCGCGCGTCGTGCGGCTCGGGCACGTGGTCCTGCAGACCATTGACTTCGCGCGCATGACCGAGTGGTACCTGAGTGTGCTGGGGCTGATTCCCACCGATGTGCAGTACCTCGCCGACGGCAGCCCCTGTCTTGCGTTCTGCCGTCTCGATCTGGGCAATCAGCCGGCCGACCACCACACGCTGGTGATCGTTGGCGGCATCGAGGAGAAGGTCGAACACAGTGCCTACGAGGTTCTGGACCTGGATGCGCTCGGACAGGGCCAGCAGGTGCTCAGCGCCCAGGGGCATCGGCACATGTGGGGCATCGGCCGCCACCTTCTCGGCAGCCAGCTTTTCGACTACTGGTCCGACCCCGACGGCTTCGAGTACGAGCATTACACGGACGGCGACGTCTTCACCTCGGCGTTCGAGACCGCCTACTCGCCGCTCGAATTCGGCGGAATCTGGGCCTGGGGCGCCGACGCGCCCGCCTCGATGAAGCCGAGAAAGAACCTCCAAACCCTTTTTCACGTGTTGAAGCTCGTGCGTCGCAAGGCTATTACCCCACAGCGACTGAAGCTCATGAGCGCGGCGCTCGACGCGCCCGCGCGCCCTTGGCTCTAACCCTCCCCGATCCAACCCATGTCACGCACAATCATTCGTTACGCCGAAGCCGGCAAGCCCCGCTGGGGTGTTCAGTTCGGGCGCCTCATCGCCCCCTTGCAAGTCGATGCGCCCAGCACCGGCGAGCTGCTCGCCGGCCACTGGGAGTTGCTTTGGGCCATTGAGGCTGCACAAGCGGTGGTGCCGCTCGAGCACGTCCAGCTTCTGCCGCCGGTGACTCGTCACCAGCAGTTCATCTGCCAGGGCGTCAACTATCGCAGCCATATCGCCGAATCGGGGCTGCGCGTCGAAGACTTCCCCTTCAACACGATCTTCACCAAGGCGCCTTCCAGCATCGTGGCGGCCGACGTGCCAGTGGTCCGCCCCGCGCATGTGCAGTTGCTTGACTATGAGATCGAGCTTGGCCTGGTGTTGCGCCATCCAGTGCCGGCCGGCACACAAGTCGGCCCTGACGACCTGCCCCGGTGGTTGGCAGGGGTGACGATCGTCAATGACCTTTCGGCACGTGACGTTCAATTGCCGCAGGGCCAGTTCTACAAAGGCAAAAGCTATCGAGGCTTCGGCCCGGTCGGACCGGGACTGGTGCTGCTGACGCCGCAGGAATGGGCGCGCTGGCCCGAGCTTCACATGCGCCTCGCTGTCAACGGCCAGACGCGGCAGGACGCCTATTGCGCCGAGATGATCCACGGACCCGCGGCCACGGTCACCGAGCTTGCGGCGCTGCAGGACCTGCTTCCCGGCGACCTGATCGCCACAGGCACGCCGGCGGGCTGCGCGGCGCGCGCCCCCGGCAAGGCCGCCATGTTCGTTGCCAGGCATCTGCTCAGCGACGCCGGCAAGTGGCAGATGTTTATCCGCAAGGGCCGGGCCAACCCTGCCTACCTGCGCCCGGGCGACCACATGAACGCGTCGATCCGCACCGACGACGGCGCCATCGACCTGGGCGAACAGACGACCTCCATCACCGCGCCATGAACACGCACTCCTCCAAAATCACCGTGCCGCCGCTCGACACCGACATTCTCCTGGTCGGGCTCGGCCCGGTCGGCGCGGCGCTGGCCAATCTGCTCGGCCGCTACGGCGTGCGCGTGCTGGCCATCGACAAGGCGACCGCCATCTTCGAGAAGCCGCGCGCGATCGCGCTCGACAACGAGGCGCTGCGCATACTTCAACTGGCTGGAGTGCGCGACGGCGAGTTCGAAACTGTCGCCATCCCGCACGTGCAGTACCACTCGCCGCTGTTCGGCCGCTTTGCCCGCATCAACAGCGCCGGCATCGTCGACGGTCACCCCGCGCTCGTCACGTTTTACCAGCCGGAGCTCGAGCGCTTGCTGCGCGAGAAGCTTGCGCAATACCCAGGCATCGAGGTGCGGCTCGGCTGCGAACTCGCGGCCTTCGTGGACGACGGCCGGTCTATCAAAGCCCGCCTGGAGGACGCGGACGGCAATGAGACCTATGTCCGTGCGCGCTACCTCGTCGGCACCGACGGCGCAAGTTCACTGGTGCGGCGCACTTTGGGGCTGGACTTCGAAGGCCAGAGCTTCCATCAAGACTGGCTTATCGTCGATGCGCTCGACGTGCCGGATCCGATCGATCATGTCGAGTTCACCTGCGACCCGCGGCGCCCGACGCCGCGCATGGTGGCTCCCGGTGGACGGCAACGCTGGGAGTTCATGCTTCGCCCCGGAGAGCGGCCGGAAGAGATGGAGCGGCCGGAATCGGTGCGGCAGCTGCTCGCGCCATGGTGCGACAGCCAGCGCATCCGGATCGAACGCACGGCGGTCTACCGCTTCCATGCGCGCGAGGCGAAGCGCTTCTCCAAGGGTCGCTGCTTCCTCGCCGGCGATGCTGCGCACATCACGCCGCCTTTCGCCGGCCAGGGCTTGGTCGCCGGACTGCGAGACGCGGCCAATCTGGCCTGGAAGCTTGCCTGGGTCGTGCAGGGACTGGCAAACGAGCGCGTGCTGGACAGCTACGACACCGAACGACGACCCCATGCAAGGAAGATCATTCGTCTGGCGCGCATGCTGGGCGCGATCGTGATGCCGCAACACCGCAGCGTCGCGTTCGCCGTGCACGGGCTCATGAGCCTCCTGCGACTGCTGCCGGCTGGCCGGGCGCTGTTCGAGGACATGAAGGTCAAGCCGCAGAATACCTTCGACCAGGGCTTGTTCTGGCGCCTGCGCGGCAGCGAGCGTCTACGTGCAGGGTCCATGCTGCCGCAAGGCTGGGTTCGGCCAGCCACCGGCGGCGGACCGGTCCTCAGCGACGACGCGCTGGGACTGCAATGGGCGCTGATCGGCTTTGGCGTGGACCTGTCGGGCAGGCTGCCGGCTGAACTGCTGCAGTGCTGGCAAGCGGCGGGCGGACGGGTGTGGCAGTGGTGCCAGCGATCGCAAGCGCAGCATCTCGCACCGCCCTCGCAGCGGCTGGAGGCGCTGGACGAGGCCCTGCTGCCACACCGGGCTCCAATCGGCTGGGTCGCGATCGTCAGGCCCGACCGTTGCGTTCTGGCGGAAGGGCCGGCATCGGCGGCCGAGACGTTGCTGCGGCGAGCGCTCGAGCTCGTAGCGCCGCCGGCGTCGTCCCCTGCGGCGACACGGCCGACAGCCGGCTACCCCATCCAGGAGGTCCAGCATGCGGCGTGAACTGGTTTGCACCGAGGCCGGCACGCCGCCGCGCCTGACAGTGCGCAGCGTCGAGTTGCCCCATCCCGGCACAGGCCACGTGCTGGTGCGAGCACAGGCCACTACGGTGAACCCGATCGACGCAAAGCGCGCGGCCGGGTACGGGCGGCGGCTGCTAGGGCTCAAGGGCGCGGCGCGCTTTCCACTCGCGCTCGGCAACGACGTCGCGGGCGTTGTCGAAGCCATAGGCGCTGGTGTGACCCGCTTCACGCGTGGGCAACGCGTGTTCGGTCTGCTCGGTACCGGCCGGGCGGGATCCGCGCATGCGTCGCATGTCGTCGTGCCGCAGGACCTCTTGCTGGCCGCACCGCACGACGCGGATCCGACCGCGCTCGCGGTGCTGCCCTATTCGTTCACCACCATGTGGCTCGCGCTGCGCTCGGCGGGAATCACGCCTTCGAGCGCGAAGGGGGCCCGCGTGCTGATCCACGGCGCTAGCGGTGGCCTGGGGCGATTGGCCATGCAGGTGCTTCGTCCCTGGGGCAGCGAGATCACCGCGATCTGCGGCAGCGGCCAACGGCAAGCCAGCCTGGACCTCGGTGCCCAGGTGGCTGTGGAGCGCGGCCCTGGCTGCATCGAGTCACTGCGGTCGGATTTCGACGTGGTGCTGAACTTTGCGAACTGGGACGACGATGCTCGTCTCGCGTCCTGCCTTGGCACGTCGGCGATGGGGCAGGCGACCACGGTGCACCCTCTGCTTGCGAACTTCGACCGGCTGGGATGGATACGCGGGGCATGGGCCAGCCGCCGGGACTACCGCCACGTCCGCTCCATCGTCGCTTCGCGCGCACCGAAGGCCAGCTACGTATGGACCATTTTCAAGACCGACCGCGGTGCCCTCGAGGCGCTCGCCGAGGGCGTTGAATCCGGAAGGCTCGCGCTGCCGATCGGCATCGCCGTACCCTTCGACAACGCCATCGCCGCATTCGACCATGTGTCGGCCGGCCAGCCCGGCCGAGCGGTTCTGCTGCCGTGACGACATTTTGAGATCGGTGAAAGTATGCCCGGAATCGCCTCCATTGCAGACGTGATTGCTCTTGAAAGCAAACACGACGGTGTGCTGCCGAACAGCACCTACGAAATGATCGGCGCCGCAGCGCGCGCCCACCCGCTCGCGCCGGCCCTGTCGTTCTTCCTGCGTGTCGAAGATCATGCGCGGCCGGAAGTCTGGAACTACGAGACACTGTTCGCCAGAATCACGGCGACCGCCAACTTCCTCCACGAACTGGGCGTCGGCCCCGGTGATGTCGTCGCCTTCGCGCTGCCCAATCTGCCGCAAACCCATCTCGCAGTCTGGGGCGGCCAAGCCGCCGGGATCGCCTTCGCCATCAACCCGATGCTAGAGCCCGCCGCCATCGTCGAACTGCTGAACGCCGGGGAAGTGAAGGTACTGATCACGCTGGCACCGTTTCCAGGTATCGACCTGTGGACGAAGCTGCAGCCGCTCCTCGACCGTGTCCCCAGCCTTGAACACGTCGCGTTGGTCGACCTCTCAGGTCAGCCTCCCGGCCTCGCAGGCCTCTCGACGACCGAGTCGAAGGGTCGCTTCAGCGTTTGCGACTTCGCAGAAGGGCTGGGGCGGCAGTCGGTGGACCGCCTCGTCAGCGGGCGCGTGATCCGCCCTGGAGACCGGTCCTCCTACTTCTGCACCGGCGGTACCACCGGCGCGCCCAAGATCGCGATGCGCACCCATGCGAACGAGGTAGCCAATACCTGGAGCATCGGACAGTTCCTCGGCGACTGCATTGCAGTGGGAAAGACTCTCTTCTGCGGACTACCTCTGTTCCACGTCAACGGCGTCTTGGTGACCGGCCTGTTGCCGTTCTCTCGCGGCGCACACGTCATCATTGGCACGCCTGCGGGCTATCGCGGCGAGGGCGTCATCAAGCGCTTCTGGGAGCTGGTCGAACACCACCGCATCAACTTTTTCAGTGGGGTTCCGACGGTCTATGCAGCACTGATGCAGCAGCCGACACAAGGTCGCGACCTCAGTTCGCTGGAATTCGGGCTTTGCGGTGCCGCGCCGATGCCTGTGGAACTGATGCGCGCCTTCCAGGAAAGCACGGGACTGAGGATCCTCGAGGGATACGGGCTGACCGAGGGAACCTGCGTCAGCACCTGCAACCCTCCGCTGGGCGCGCGGCCTCACGGGTCGATCGGTCTGCGCGTGCCTTTGCAGGCCATGAAAGCCATCGTGCTTGACGACGCGGGGGCCTACGTGCGTGACTGCGGGGTCGGTGAGGCCGGCGTACTGGCGATTAGCGGCCCAAATTCATTTGTGGGCTATCGCGACCCCCAGCACGGCAAAGGGCTCTGGCTGGATCTCGCTGATGGCCTGCAATGGATGAATACCGGCGACCTCGGCCGACAGGACGCGGAAGGCTACTTCTATCTGACCGGTCGAAAGAAGGAACTCATCATTCGTGGTGGCCACAACATAGACCCGGCCAGCATCGAGGAGCCGCTGCATCGACATCCGGCCGTGCAACTCGCCGCCGCGATCGGCTGCCCCGATGCGCACGCGGGCGAACTGCCGGTTGCGTATGTGCTGCTCAAGCCCGGCGCACAGGCGACAGAGGACGAGTTGCTGTCCTTCGCCAGGGACCAGATCACCGAACGCGCAGCGATCCCGAAGGCAATCAGGTTGGTGACGGCAATGCCTCTGACTGGCGTCGGCAAGATCTTCAAGCCTGAGCTCAGGCGGCGCGAGATCAGGGATGCGCTGCGCACGGCGCTGCATGATGCAGGCGCCCCGACATCTCGGCTCGAAGTGAACTATGACCCGCGCCTCGGAATTCAGATTCAAGTCATCGTGGCGCGCATAGCCACGGCCGGCATCGCCCGCAAGATACTCAGCCAGTATCCGTTCCCCTTCGGGGTGTCTTAGATAGGCCGCGATCGATGATGATGCTCGAACGACGACCGTTTTCAGGGGGTCGGAACGTCCCCTATGGAGCATGGGCGTATGCCCGCCTTGGGCCCTGAACGCCATTTCGCGACATTCGGAAGCAGCCGCTCACGCGCGATTTCGCCCTAATAGTCCATTTCCGCCCACGATCGCCGGGCGCAAGACCTTTCTGGAACGCGTCGCGAAGCTGCGGAGGCTTTGTGACCGCAGCACGGCTCGCCGCCAACAATTCCTCGTCGTGCCGGATCCCGCGGGCGTGCCTAGCTTGTGTTCTGGGGGCGCCCCCCGCGGCGCGGAGCAGAATTGGGAGGTCTCGTCGAAACCAAAGGGGCTCAAGGCGCCGCTGGCGGGCCGGCGGGTCTTCTTGATCAAACCGGGGGACCACCATGCATGACAGCGACCCTGAGGGCAAGCGCCTTCCCATCAAGCTCGACAGCACCTCGAATGGCGAGTTCGCACCGGTGTCGCTCTGGCCGGCGAACATCGAAGCTAACCGCCTCGCACACGAGGCCGCGGCAACCAACGCGAAGCGGCTGGGATGCTCGAAGCGAGCGTTCCTGACCTCATCATGTGGCGCAGCCAGCACGCTGCTGGCCTTCAACGCGGCCAACGTCGCGGCCGGAAGGACCGGCGGCTTCTTCGAGCTGCCCCGCGACGCTATGCTGGATATGCAGCTCGCGCGCGCGCAGGTCGGCCCCGCCAGGCAGGAGTTCATCCTCGACGTCCAGGGGCATTTCATCGACACGCCGAAAGGCAATTCGAAGAGCGCGGAGGTCTTCCTCAAGGACGTGTTCATGGACAGCGACACCGACGTGATGGTGCTGTCCTTCGTGCCCTCCGCTCGGGACGCCGAACCGGTCACGATCCAGGCCGCCGACGAGGTCCGCAGGCTGGTCGACAAGCTCGAGGGAACGCACCGGCTGCTGCTGCATGGACGCGTCAATCCGAACCAGCCCGGAGACCTCGAGAGCATGGACGAGCTGCACGAGAAGTGGGGCATCAGCGCCTGGAAGACCTACACGCAGTATGGACCGAACGGCAATGGCTACTTCCTGCACGACGACGTCGGCATCCGGTTCATCGAGAAGGCTCGCGCGCTGGGCGTCAAGAACATCTGCATCCACAAGGGGCTGCCGTTCGGAGCACGGTCCTATGAACACAGCCAGTGCAGCGACATCGGCGTCGTTGCCAAGCGTTACCCGGACGTGAACTTCCTGATCTATCACTCGGGCTTCGTCAGCACGGTGGCCGAAAAGGCCTACGACGCGAGCGGCAAGAGCGACGGCATCGACACGCTGATTACGTCTTTGCGCACACACCAGGTCAAGCCGAACAGCAACGTCTATGCGGAGCTGGGCAGCACGTGGCGCTTCCTGATGCGTGACCCCGAACAGGCGGCTCACGCCCTGGGGAAACTGATCCTCGCGTGCGGCGAGAACAACGTGCTGTGGGGCACGGACTCGATCTGGTACGGCTCACCGCAGGACCAGATCCAAGCCTTCCGCACGTTCCAGATCTCGGCGGAACTGCGCGAACGGCATAGCTATCCCGAGATGACGCCTACGCTGCGGGCCAAGATATTCGGTCTCAACGCCGCGAACGTATACGGCTTGAGGCCGGCGGAAGTGAAGCGATACACCGACCGCGACTCGGTCGCCCGAAAGCGCATGGCCTACCTGGAGAAACCCGATCCTCACTTCAGGACCTACGGGCCAAAGACGCGACGCGAGTTCCTCAGGATGGTCGATCCCGCTGGCTGAGCAGCGCAGGTAAGACTGTTGGCGGAAGACACTCTCACCCGGCACGTCTCAACGACTGGTTTCCGCTCGAACCGTCGTTCGACCCGCGCGAGTGGCCGCAATCAGTCTGATCCGGTACCTGGGACGGCTGACGACGTCCTGAGCAGATTCGGACCTTGTTGACGTGAGCGCCGCCCCTGCGCGCCAGACCTGGAGAAATGGCGTCATGACCCTACTGACCTCAGTCTGTTTCCTTCAGGATCTAATGGACAACCGCCTTGGAGGAACGAATATGTCCGGATCGAGCACGCCCAGCGCGCTCGGCATATCGAGCGGCTTCGCTGGGCTGGACCTGGCCCCGCTGACTGTCTTGGGGGTGGTTTTCTGGGCTTTGTTGGGCGGCGACTTTCGCCGTCGGGTAGGTGCTGCATTGATGGGCGCGGGTGTGGCTTGCTCGATGGGCTGCACCGTGGGGCATGGCCTGTATGCCCTTTCAGCCGCGAGCGCCATCGAGTTGCGACAAAGGGTCTCCAATTCCCAGCAGCGCGTCGCAGATGACCTGAGAAAAGCCAATGAGGACAATGTCCAGCTTCGTCGCAGCATGCTCGATCTTTCCAACCAGATGGAGGCATTGCGCAACGAAGTGGCGATCGTGCGCGGACAAAACGAGGGGCTGGCCCATGGCATGGCCGAAATGCAGCGAAGCCAGACGGACACGGAACAGAGTGCTGGCGAGCGCAATGTTGAGTCGACAATGGTCTTGGTGGATGGCCAGCGGTTTGTCGTCGGGCCGGCCGAGAAGCATGAGTTTGAAGCGGCGCTTTCCACCCTTCGCGAAGGCGACATTGCTCAAGCACAAGATGGCCTTGTGGCTTTCCTCAATCATTACCCGCAAAGCAGATACAAGCCTTCTGCGCTGTTCTGGCTGGGCAGTGTCCAGTACGCCCTGCAAAACTACTTGGATGCTGAAGTCAATTTCCGGGCGCTGGTGACGGCCGAGCCCAGCCATCTGCGCGCACCCGACGCGCTGTTGTCTGTGGCCGATTGCCAAGTAGAACTCATGAATGTCAAAGCGGCCCGCCGGACGCTTCAAGACGTCGTAGAGGCGTATCCAGAATCCGAAGCGGCTGACGTGGCCGAGGAGCGCCTTACCAAGCTCCAATGAGCCGGGTAGGGGTTGAGCCAAGGGCGAACGAGGCGCCCGGGGCGTGGAGCCGGGTTCATGTTGATGATTTGCCGGTGGTGGGAGGATGCATACACGGCAGCGTGTTTGAGCTTGGCGCGATTCATCCCATGTGTCGGGGCGCGCGGGGTCGAGGGGCGACCAGCCGGACCCGACAGCCTGGTGCGTTGGCGAAGGCTGGTGGCTTTCGACCGCCGCCCCAACGGCATAAGCCGGCCAACTCCGGAAATTCCTCGCGTCCCAGTCAATGTCCGCTCCGAGCAGAAGCAGACGTAGCGGTTCTGGCGCAAACCAAACTTCAAGCCCCGCCCGCGCTTCCTGCGATCTACAGAGCTGCCAACACTGCCGCGAATCGTCACGTGGGTCTCGTCGATGGCCACGACCGGCCAACCGGTCTGGCGAATCGGCTCCATCGACCTCAAGTCGCTGGCCCGCGGTTTCGAAAACCCTGCGCCAACCGCAAACTCAACGGGGCGGGTTGACGACGACGTAGTTGACCTGGGTTCCGACATACTGCGGTTGATACCAGGTGCCGTTGCAGTTCTGGTAGGTGACTCCATTGAGCGACGTGACGGTACACGAAGGCGGGAGGCTGTGGACGATCGCCCCCACCGTCGCGGCGGTCAGCGCGACGGCGGCCGTGGCCGCAGCCGCCGTCGCCACGGGATGGTAGTTGTCGACGACGACGGGTCGGCCCACCACGACCGCGGGGCCGCCCACCACGCCGACGTGGCGATTCACGTTCACGTTGCGATTGACATTCACGTTCTGGTTCACGTTCACGTTCCGGTTCGCAGAGACGTTCTGATTGACCGCCAGATTGCGGTTGGCGGCCATGCTGTGGTTGACCGAAGTTCGTGCGCCGCCCGCCCGGATCTCCCGCTGCGCATGCGCAGCGCCGCTGGAGAAGAGACAGCCAGCGGCCGCCAGTGCCAGCAGCAGACCGGAAAGCGAAATGGATGGGATCGCCGATGGATGATTCATGGTTAGGCCTCGCTTGACGAAGGGGTTTGAGGTCTGCGCGTGACGCCTCATCGCGTGCCGATCCGCGGACTTGTTGCGCCGCTGTCGAGCGTCTGGATCACGATCTGGCGCGCTCCCGCCGGCGGCCTGAACTCGAAGTCGGCAGACGTGACCTTCGGTGAGAGCTTCCAGCGCATCAGGACGGTGTGTTGCGGGTGCGCCGCCACGTCCGTGGTGCGGATCACGAGCTTGCGTGGCAACGGGATTGCGCTGCGCTCGACCCAGATCTGCCAATCCATGCCATCCTGGCGGATCGCGTAATGCTCGGTCAGACTGCCGTCGACCTCGGCATGGCCGAGGAAGTCGGCCGAGTGAACGCCGCGCTCGTCGAGCTTGTTCGAATCCCAGTAGAACAGGTCGGCGGCCGGCAGCTCGATACCGTAGCGATCAGCCAGGACGCGCACCAGTTCGGCCAGCGTGGGCGGAGCATCGACCGTCGTGAAGAACTGGGTCGCCGGGTCCCACAGACTCGCCTTTTGCCCGTTGTAGAAAAGGACCTTGCGGTCGCCACGGTCGTTGCGCATGTCGGCCCGAAGGGCGTCGGGCCGGCGTACCTTGAGGATCGCGGAGCGGCCCATCTGGGCCATCTGATCGTTGGCCAGCGGTTCGTCCGTCGTCGTGGACACCTGCAGCTCGAAGCTCTTCAGATGGCGCAGTGCGTCGCCCATGCGGTCGAGCGCTTGCAGGACGCCAGGGTCGATCGGGGCACGAGGGGAATCCGCTCGTGCGGCAGCGCCCGGCGCCTCCGAGGCGGGCTGCTGCGGCGACGTCGCAGTGCTCGCGACTGGCGCCGCCGAGGTGGCAGCGGGTTGCTGCGCACATCCGAACAGCAGCATGCACGCACAAGTCGTCGCCTTGAGCTGCCAACCGAGGAATCCGTTCATTCTCCGAGTCATCACGACCTCCTTTCGTTGTTTCTTGTCGCCAGGCGGCTGCTCCAGCACAGCAGCACGCCGAACACGATGCAATAGGCACTCAATGCCGCGCGCTTGTCCGCGTCGAGAAATCCGACGCCCACACCGAGGCCGAGCATCGCGGTGAGCGCGCAGGAAATGAGAGCCGGCCAGACCACCTCCCCGCTCTCGGCGGGCGTCTTGCCCCGCGGTCGCGCGCACCACACACAGGCCGCGCCGAGGATGCCGAAGGTCATGAGCCCCACACTCAGCAGCGAGAAGAAGAGCGCCGAACCGATCACCGAGGCTTCCATGCCGGGATTCCCGAGCAGCAGCGCGCCAATCAGTATTCGGACGATCGCATCGGCACACGCGAGCGCGAAGAGCCAGCGCGCCCGGGTCCAGATGAGCGTCGCCCCTACGAGGCCGAACAGGCCGTCGACCAGCGCGAAGATCCCGGCCCAGTTCGCCCCATGCATCGCCGTTGAGTTCGCGAAGCCAACCAGCGCGATCCCGAAAGCGAGATTGAAGATGCCGCGCCCAAGCAGGGCCAATGCGGGCGCGACGACTGAATTCTTGTTCACGCGAGCTTCCGTTACATGATGGGCAGCGTGAGGCTCACCGTCACGCCGTTGCCCTTGGGCCGGTTCTGCGCATCCATGTCGTGGACCCAGCGCGCCGAGAACGCTGCGGGCAGGGGCCCGATCTTTCCCGTCCAGGTCACGATCGGGCCCAGCCCGACCGAGCGACCCTTGAAGCCGTTGAGCTTTTCGGCTGTGGGACCCGAGTCGTTCCCGAGCTGCTCGATCCAGCCGCCCACCAAGCCCAGGCGCCATTGCGGCGCGACGGCCGTGGTCCACATCGCATCGATGCGGAAGACCGCGGCGTTCTTGTAGTCGGTGTCCGTGTTGCGCGTGTAGAAGTCGAACGCCGCCAGTGCGGTGAACTCGCCGCCGCCTTTGAGCAGATGGGTGTATGCGATGGTCGGCGAGAAGGTCCAGGTGTTCTGGCCGGCATTGGCGAGGCGGTTCGGATCGTAGGCGCCCGTGGGCGCATAGATCGGAAGCGAGAGAGCCATGTGCTCGGTCTCGCTGAAGTGGTAGCCGGCCACGATCGGGTTGATCAGAACGTCCGCGAACTGGGTGCCACTGTCGGTGTTCGACAAGCCCGGGCGCAGGGTGCTCGATGCGTCGATGGTGACCTTGGTGTACTGCACCGGCAAGCCGATGGCCGATGCGAAGTTCCATTGGCCAGGCCCCGTGTCCCAGACGTAGCTCAGGTTGGCGATGTTGTAGCTGACGCTGGCTTCCATGCCGGCGCTGACGACCCGCCCGATCGATACGCGCCGCGAGCCTTCGATGTCGCCGTTGAAATTGATGCTGGCAAGCGTGAGCGCGAGGCCCGGGGTCGGCGGCACGATGCCCGCGTTGGAGTTCACCTGCTGGCCCGTGATGGGCCGGCCCATCCCCCCTTCGGTTGCTGCCGCACCCAGCGGCACCAGCGCAACGCCCGCCCACAGGGCGCTGCACAGCAATCGATGCGTCATCCTCTTCCTTTCCTCGTCTCGCGAGGTCATCGCTGTCTTCTTGTTTTTCCCTGAACCATGCGACGAGTCTTGCGTGAGGGTTTTTCAGCGTCAACGCCAAAGGGACGGGATAGGTAGATTTCCGCCCGGAAATAGACCCTTTTACTAGTGCTCGCCACCCCTCGCGCCTCAGTAAGGTAGGCGCTTCCGCAACAGCGCAGTCCAGACCCGTCCCGTGGTGCATTCCAAAACTCCAACACAGCCGACCTTCACCGCCCTGCTGCTTGCCGCGGCATGCGGTGTCGCCTCCGCACAATCGAACGACGACATGAACGCGGCCAACAATCCGCTGACTCCGACGATCGGCCTGAACCTGCAGAACCAGTACAGCGGGCGCTACTACGGTCTCGGAGACGCGGACGGCAACGCCGCGCTGCTGCGCGGCACGCTGCCTCACAAGCTCTTCGGTGCACCCCAGATCGTGCGTGCGACGCTGCCTGTCGTCACTACACCCAACTCCGATCTGACCGGAGGCCGCCACACGGGCGTGGGCGACCTGAACCTGTTCGACGTCTTCCTGTTCCAGGCAGGTGGCATGCAACTCGGCGTCGGTCCGCAACTGACCATCCCCACCGCCAGCCGAGACGAGACAGGCACCGGCAAGTGGCAAGGAGGCTTTGCCGCCATCGCGATGGCGCCCCAACCATGGGGCCTGGTCGGCGGCCTGATGACCTGGCAGAAGTCCTTTGCCGGCGACAGCGACCGGCCGTCGCAGGACAACGCAACGCTGCAGCCTTTCGTGATCCGCAATCTTCCCGACGGGTGGTACATGCGCAGCAGCGCCACGTGGAACTTCAACCTGCGCAATGGCGACTATTCGATCCCGATCGGCGTGGGCGCCGGAAAAATCTGGAAGGGCAATGGCGTGACCTACAACCTGTTCGCCGAACCTCAGTGGACGGTCGCCCACCAGGGCGAAGGCCAACCCAAGTTCCAGGTGTTCTTCGGGCTGAATCTGCAGCTTCCTCTGTGAGCGGGACACGCCGCTACACAACTTGAATAACCAAACGAGTCCGAAGGCACCCGCCATGACATTGCGATCCGCAACCACCCGATACGTGATCCTTGCCTGCGCCTTGGCGCTGCAGGCAGCCATCGTTCCAGCAATTGCCGCTTCGGCGCGGCAGCAGGTACCGTCCGCCGAAGCGCGCACGATCGCCAAGGACGCGACGATCTACGGATTCCCGCTGGTGGACAACTACCGGGTCATGCATTCGTACTTCGTGGACACGACCGGGGCCGAGTTCAAGGCGCCCTGGAACACGATCCACAACGTCGAGCGCGTCTACACCCCTGACGACAAGGCGATTCAGACGCCGAATTCCGACACGCCGTACTCGCAACTTGGCGCGGACCTGCGGACCGAGCCGCTCGTGATCTCGGTGCCGGCGGTGAGCAAAGACCGCTACTACTCGCTGCAGTTCATCGATCTCTACACCTTCAACTTCGCCTATGTCGGCAGCCGCGCCACCGGCTCGGAGGCGGGCAACTATCTGCTGGCCGGTCCGCAGTGGAAGGGCAAGGTGCCGGCGGGGATCAAGCAGGTCATCCGATCCGAGACGGATCTGGCTTTCGTGCTGTACCGGACGCAGCTCAAGGGTCCCGACGACATCGACAACGTGAAGAAGATCCAGGCGGGCTACAAGGTTCAGCCGCTGTCGGCCTTCCTGGGCAAGGCGGCGCCGGCGCCCGCGCCTGCCGTGGACTTCTTCAAGCCGCTGTCGGCGAAGGAGCAGCGCACCTCGCCGCGCTTCTTCGATGAACTGAACTTCCTTCTGCAATTCGCGCCCACCCACCCGAGCGAGACCGCGTTGCGTGCGCGTTTCGCGCGGATCGGCGTCGTGCCCGGCAAGCCCTTTGACGCCGAGCAGTTGACGCCGCAGCAGCGCCAGGCCGTCGAAGAAGGAATGGCCGACGCATGGCAGGCGCTGGCCAGGTTCAAGACCGAGCAGATCGACACCGGCAAGCGCACCTCGGGCGACGGCTTCGGCACGCGCAAGTTCCTGAACAACGACTATCTCGCCCGCATGGCCTCGGCGGCCTTCGGCATCTACGGAAATTCGAAGGAGGAGGCGGTCTATCCGGCCTACTTCGTCGATTCCAAGGGGCAGGCGTTGGACGGTACACGCAACCGCTATGTGCTGCGCTTCCCGGCCAACGCACTGCCGCCGGTCAACTCGTTCTGGTCGCTCACGATGTACGGCCTGCCCGAGAGCCTGCTGGTTGCCAATCCGCTCAACCGCTATCTGATCAACTCCGCGATGCTGCCCGAACTGAAGCGCGACGCGGACGGCGGCGTCACGCTTTACCTCCAGAACGAGTCACCCGGCAAGAGCAAGGAAGCCAATTGGCTGCCCGCGCCCAAGGGGCCCTTCTGGGCGGCCATGCGCCTTTACTGGCCCAAGCCGCAGGCGCTTGACGGCCGCTGGAAGCAGCCGGCGCTCGATCTCGCGGCAGCCGAAGGCGCGGCGGCGCAGTCGGAAGCCAAGGCGGTAACCGTGGAAAACTTCGCTCGCGCGGAATCGGACCTTTACTTCGCCGGCATCGTCAAGAACGGCGGCTTCGGCAAGTTCGACCATACGAGGAACGTCGCCCCGGTGGACAAGCAGACCGTGATCCGCCTGAATCGCGACACGCTCTATTCCTCCGCTGTGTTCGATCTGGATGCCGGGCCGGTCACGATCACGCTGCCTGATCCCGGCCGGCGCTTCATGTCGATGCAGATCATCGACGAAGACCAGTACACGCACGGAGTGCACTACAAGGCCGGTAGCTACACCTTCGATCGCGCCGGCATGGGCACGCGCTACTTTGTGTCGGCCATCCGGATGCTGGCCGATCCGAACGATCCGCAGGATCTCGCGAAGGTCCACGCGGTGCAGGATGCGATCAAGGTGCAGCAGAAGTCCTCGGGCAATTTTGAAATCCCTCGCTGGGACCTCGCCGGGCAGAAGAAGGTCCGTGACGCCCTGATCGCACTGTCCGACACGCTGCCCGACAAGAACCGCATGTTCGGCCGCAAGGACGAGGTGGATTCGGTGCGCTTTCTCCTCGGGGCCGCGTCGGGGTGGGGCGGCAATCCGGACAAGGACGCGGTCTACCTGAACATCGTGCCGGAGCGCAACGACGGCAAGACGGTCTACAGGCTCGTTGCGCGCGAGGTGCCGGTCGACGGTTTCTGGTCGATCAGCGTCTACAACGCCGAGGGGTACTACGAGAAGAACCCGCTCAATGCGTACACCCTCAACAACATCACCGCGAAGAAGGATGGCGACGGTTCGATCGCCGTCCAGTTCGGCGGTTGCGACGGCAAGGTCGCGAACTGCCTGCCGGTCATGCCGGGTTGGAACTACATGGTGCGGCTGTACCGGCCGCACGCCGAAATCCTCGGTGGGCAATGGACGTTCCCCGCGGCGCAACCCGTCCGGTGAGGCCGAGGAACGGATCGGTGACTCAGGTGGGCGCTGACAGGACTCTGCAGGCCGCAAGCCCGTGCCGCTCAGGAAGCGGCCGGACGCGGCACGACGGCGCGCACGACCGTGCCGCTTGCGGACTTTTCGATCTTGAGTTCGCCTCCGAAGGGAATGAGCCTTCCGTGCATGCTGGGGATGCCGACGCCGTTGCCATGCCCCTGCCCGTCCGGCGTCGACTGCCGACTTCCGAGGCCGTTGTCCTCGATGCTCAGCACGATGCGCGTCGCATCCATTTCGAGCCTGACGTCGACCTGCGTCGCCTTGGCATGACGATGGACATTCGCGAGCGCGCCCTGCGCGATGCGCAAAAGGGATCTCTGCAATTCGAAGGGCAGGAAATCGGCGGCCGAATCGACGGACACCGTGCCCGTCAAACCGCTGCGGTGGATGAAACCCTGCGCGAAATCCCTCAGCGCCCGCGCAAGGCCGTGCTCGCCGAGATCGCGAGGATGGATCAGAAAGGTGAAGGTCCGGAGTTCGTTCAACGCCGATTCGACGGATGTCTTGACATCCTTGAGCATCGATCGCGCGCCGTCGTTGCCGGCCTCGATCCTTTCCAGGTTGGCGACTCCCAGCATGGCGCCCACGAGGTGTTGAGCCGTGGAGTCGTGCAATTCCCTTGCGATGCGCTGGTGCTCGTCCTCCTGCACGTGCAGCAGGCGCTCGGTCAGATGCTCGACGTTCGCATCGGCGGCGGCGATGTTTCTTTCGAGTCGTTCGATCGGCGACTCGATCTCGCGCCGGAGATAGCGCCAGACGCCGATTCCGGCAAGGCCCATCAGGAAGCCGGCGCCCGCAAGAAGCTTGAGCGCGTCATGCAGCGGCGCATCGAGGTCGGCCCGCGTCATCGAAGTCGTTGCAATCCACTGCGTGTAGCCGGAGCGGGTATAGGCAATCAGGCTCGGCCCGTCATGCTGATCGGTCGCACGGATCAGGCCGGATTCCGCAGACGCGGCCGTGTCGCCCAGCACGAACGATGCGGCTTCGGCCATGACCGGCGCCACGATGATCTCGTCGCCACGGACCGAAACCACGCCGTTCAGGCTGTGGTCGTAGATGGCGCCGGTCAGCCCGGGCGCCATTTGCTGCTCCTTGACAATAGAAGCGAACCGCTGATCGGAGAGCACCGTCGTCAGGAAGTACGTCCACCCACCATCGGGATCCCGCGCCTTCATGTTCACGGTGACCGCCGTCTGGTTGAGCAGAAGACTGCCGACACGCCCCGTGAGGCTGACATCGAGTTGGTCAATCCGCTCCAGGAACGCGGGTTGAGGCGTGAAGTCGGCGAGCGTAGGCAGCCGCGAGCCGAATGGCCGCAGCGAGTGCACGACGAGTTTTTCGCGATCGGAGAGGATCAGCCAGGAGCCCTCGGGAACCCTCGTGGCGGCCATCTGCTTCTGGAACGCCTCGAGGTCTCGTCTTTGCAGGGCCGGCGAATACTCGAGTCCCATCAGCAGCGCATGCGATCGCGCGACTTCGCGGTCCAGCGCCTGCGAAAGATCCGCGGATGCCGCGATCAGTCGTCCGATCTCGCCGCTTCGGGCCCGAAGCACGCCGACGATGATGTAGGTCGCGGACAGCGCGAAGACCACGAACAGCGCGCCTGCGATGACGATCGCAAGCTGCCGCCGCAGCCGCGGCTTGAGTTCGTCGACAGGGGGCTGCCAGTTGAAGCGGAAGCTGGAACGTGTCGACACTTTCAGGCTCATGTGCGCGGAGGCGGAACGGGCGCGAGCCCACGTGCTTGCCAACGATTCGAGCAAGGTCGTGAAACTATACTGGACCGTCGTCGCGAGGAGTGATCTCGGATCATGGCTGTTCAATCAGGTGGACTCAATGCTCAGGACCATTGCAGCGGCAGTGGCCACCGCGTCCTCATCGCAGACGACCATGACGTGGTTCGCCGGGGCCTTCGCTCCTTCATCGAAAGCCGCCCCGGTTGGCAGGTCGTCGCGGAGGCCGCCGACGGGCTCGAAGCCCTTCGCCATGCGACGGCCGAAGAGCCGGACATCGCCATCGTCGACTACAGCATTCCGTTGATGAATGGCGCGCAACTCACGCGCAAGATCTGCACCCGCTCACCCAAGACACAGGTGCTGGTTTTCACCATGCATGAAGACGAGCAGGTCATCCGCGAGGTACTCGCGGCCGGCGCGCGGGGATTTTTGGTCAAGTCGGACACCGAGAAACTGCTCTTTGCGGCGCTCGATGCGCTGGCGACAGGCAAGCCCTTCTTCACGGGCCAGGTCAACGAAGCGCTGCTTGCGCACTACCTTTCGCCGCTGTCGGACCCCGGCATTCCCGAGGTCCTGACGCCACGGGAAAAGGAGATCGTCCAGCTGATCGCCGAAGGCCACAGCAGCCGAACCGCGGGGGAGATGCTGCACATCAGCGCCAAGACGGTGGAGGCGCACCGGGCCACCGCCATGAGCAAGTTGCGAATCAGTTCCACCGCGTCGCTGGTGCGCTATGCGATCCGCAACAAGCTGATCGAGCCCTGAATGCCACGAGGTACACCGCGAGGTGCCGAGTCTCGGCAGCACGGAGCACCGACGAAAACTTCGCGAATTCGATGATGCGCGCCGTCTTTTTCTCGGCTGCCGTCGTCGCGACGCTGCTTCTGCTTGCCTCCGGCCTGTGGGCTGTTCTGGCCCTGCACTATCAGTTGCAGCTATCGCCGGTGCCCCGGACCATCGTCTGCGCCCTGTGGGCCGTCTTCACCACGGTCGCCGTGATGCTGCTCTGGCGGCGTCAAGCCCCGCGCGCGTTGCTGTCCTATGGCTTGGCCTTCGCGCTGCTGCTGGCGTGGTGGATCCGCATCGTTCCTTCCGATTCGCGCGACTGGGCCGACGACGTGGCGCGCCAGCTTCATCCGCAGCTGCGCGGCAGCATCGCGACGCTGGAGAACGTTCGCAACTTCGATTGGCACAGTGACACGAACTACGACGCGCGCTGGGAAACCCGCAGCTACGACCTGGACCGTCTCGCCAGTGTGGACCTGGCCCTCTCGTACTGGATGGGTCCGGCCATCGCCCACACGCTGGTGTCGTTCGGCTTCGACGACGGACGCGGCGGCACCGACTACCTGGCCTTCTCGCTCGAAATCCGCAAGGAGCGGCACGAGGAGTTCTCGGCGATCGCCGGTTTCTTCAAGCGCTTCGAGCTCGAACTCGTGGCCGCCGATGAGCGGGACGTCCTGCGCGTGCGCACCAACGTGCGCGGGGAGGATGTGTACCTGTACCGTCTCGCAATGACACCGCAGGCCCGGCGCGCGCTGTTCCTCGCCTACCTCGACACCGCGGCACAACTGTCGGAGCACCCGCGCTTCTACGACACCCTGACGGCCAACTGCACGACCCTCGTGTTCGAGATGGCGCAACACATCCTGGGCAGCCTGCCGCTGGACTGGCGCCTGCTGGCTTCGGGCTACCTGCCCGAATACCTGCAGAACATCGGCGGACTCGCCGCCGACGGCGATCTTGCGGTGCTGCGTGCCGCCGGCCGCATCACCGCGCGGGCCGAGGCGTCCGATGCCGATCCGCAGTTCTCGCAGGCCATCCGGCGCGGCGTTCCAGGAATGAAAGGAGCGACTCAGTGAAGGCATGGTCCCCGACAGGCGTTTGGCCGGGTGCGCCGACCACGGCGCACCGGGGCCGCCGCTTCGCGGCCTTCGCGATGCTGCTGGCCTCGGCCTGGCTGCTTTGCGGCTGCGCCGTCGT
The DNA here is from genome assembly GCF_052114385.1 of Variovorax sp. M-6. NCBI lineage: Bacteria > Pseudomonadati > Pseudomonadota > Betaproteobacteria > Burkholderiales > Comamonadaceae > Variovorax > Variovorax sp. M-6. The sequence goes on from NZ_JBFREQ010000013.1 coordinate 137,761, forward strand.
GAGCGTGTCCTCGGTGTCGCCATCGGGCTACCTGGCCGAGCGCCGCAGCGACGCGCTGACCACCGGGCGCCTCAGCCTCTCCGCCCGGGAGGTGCTGCGCATCGTGGGCATCGCCGACTGCCGCGCCGAACCTGCGGCATGCCGCGAGCAGCTTGCGCAGGCGCCGGGGATCACCGAAGAGCAGCGTCTCTCGACCCTGTCGGAACTCTGGCTGGAGGCCGCGCTGGCGGCCGGCAGCGCGGCCGCACAGCAGCCGCAGTTGCTCCCGGCGGCCCAGCCGGATGCGGAACTCGATGCCTGGATCGAGACCGCGCGCCACGCCTGGGCCTACCTTTTCTTCACCGACCGCCGACCGGGCGACCGCGCCTTCGAGGAACGCCAGACACAGGTGCGCGACTACTACAACTATGCGGTCCAGCAGGCGATGGATCGCCTGTTCCGCAACTACGCGAGCGGGCGAACCGGCACGCACACCTGGTGGAACGACGTGATCGGCTGGCGGCTGTCCGTCACGTTCGAGACCTCGGAGCCCGGGCGCGAAACGCGCCAGCCCGAGGAACTCGTGGCCGCCACCTCGTTGCGCTTCACGGGCCTGCGCAACACCTACCAGCGTGACGGCTTTGGCGCCGCCCTGGTGGCCGTTCTGCCTGAGGCTGAAGCCTCCGCGAAGCCGGCGCCCTTCGTGGAGAACCGGTATCCCGCGATCACCGCGCTGATTCGCTTCGAGGGGAAGAGCCTGCAGGAGGTGATGAACACGCGCAAGGTCGAATTGGCGTTGTACGACCCCTACGAGAGAACGCAGGCCACGCTTGCCGGCCAGACCGTGCCGTTGACCGCGAACTTCACCGCCGGCTACGGGCTGTGGCTCGCCCGCTCCGGATTCTCGACCGAGGCCCTGAGCAGCCTGTTCGGACTGAGCGACGGCATCGTGCGCCCACGCATCCAGCTGATGCAGCCCTACGACCCGAAGCGCCACATCGTGGTGATGCTCCACGGACTGGCGAGCAGTCCCGAGGCCTGGGTCAACGTGGCCAACGAGGTGATGGGCGACGACACGCTGCGGCGCCACTACCAGATCTGGCAGGTGTACTACCCGACCAATGCGCCACTGGCGCTGAACCTGCACAACATCCGGCAGGCCCTCGATGCAACGCTGACGCACTACGACTCGCAAGGGACGGCCCTGGCCTCGAAGGACCTCGTGCTGGTCGGCCACAGCATGGGCGGCGTGCTCGCGCGATTGCTGGCGTCCGACTCGGGCGACAAGATGTGGGAAACACTGCCGCCCGATGTCCGCAGTCGCCGTGCATACGACAAGGCATTCCGCAGTGAGATGGACGACTACCTGGAGTTCCACCCGCAGCCGAAGGTCAGCCGCGCGATCTTCATCGCGGCGCCCCACCGAGGGACGTCCTTTGCCGAGAACCGGCTGGCACGCTACGCCGCCAACCTCGTGACGCTGCCCGTGGCCATGCTGGACGAGGTCGGCGACCTGACCCGCATGGCCGCCCGGCTACGGCCGCCCGAGAGTGGAAAGCCGCCGCTGCGCATCCCCAACAGCATCGACAACCTCAGTGATCGCAATCCCTTCGTTCGGCTGTCTTCCACGCTGCCCATCAATCCGGCGGTGCGGTACCACTCGATCATCGGACGCGAGAGTGCCGAGGGCGATCTCCTCGATTCCACCGACGGCGTAGTGCCTTACACCAGCTCGCATCTTGCCGGCGCGCAGTCTGAGAGAGTCATCGTTTCCTGGCACAGCGTGCAGGAGAACCCGCAGGCCATCCTCGAGATTCGCCGGATCCTGCGCGAGCACCTGGACGAGCGGGCGCAGGCCACGCAGCCACCTCGATGATACGGATCGCGCTAGGCATGTGCAGGTTGACCGCGGCAACCAGGAGGTGCCGCCGGCGATGCGCGAGTGGGCGGTCAAACTGCAGGCCAAGCCGAAGGACGTCGTGTCGTCGACGCGAATGACCGAGCGGGTCTCGGCGAAGCCGCTCCGCAGCGGCGCGGTCGCCATGTCCGGTCAACTGACCCAGAAATTGCCGGCTTGACGCTCGGCCTGTGCGCGGACATACTTAGGCATTCACTTAAGTATGGAGCTCGCGATGCGCTGGACCCTCTACTACCACCCGCTTTCCTCCTTCTGCTGGAAGGTGCTGGTCGCGCTCTACGAGGCCGAGGTCGACTTCGAGCCGCGCCAGGTGGACCTCGGCGATCCGGCCGCCCGCGCCGCCTTCGAGGCGATCTGGCCGCTTGCCAAGTTTCCCGTGTTGCGCGACAACGCGCGAGGCAAGACGATTCCGGAATCGAGCATCATCATCGACTACCTGGCCCGACACGAGCCCTCCGCGGTCTCGCTCGTCCCGAGCGATCCAGACCTGGCGATGCAAACCCGGCTGATCGACCGACTCATTGACTGCTATATCCACCTTCCGTTTCAGCAGGTGGTCGCCGAACGCCTGCGTCCGCAAGGGCAGCACGATGCTTTCGGGGTCGAGCAGTCACGCAGCCGAATCCGCTCTGGCTACAACCTGATCGCCCCCATGTTCACCGGGCCCTGGGCCATGGGCGACACCTTCACCTTGGCTGACTGCGCGGCCTTGCCGGCGCTGTTCTACGCCGACTACACCATCCCCCTGGCCGATTGGCCCGAGCTCGCTGCCTACCTCGGCCGCCTGAAGGCGCGGCCCAGCGTGGCCCGGGTGCTGGCCGAGGCCGAGCCCTTCTTCCACTACTTTCCCTTGAAGGACGGCTGATGCCGACCCCGGCCGCCAAGCTCGACTTGACCTTCCAGGCGCTTGCGGACCCGACACGGCGCAGCATGGTCGAGCGCCTGTCCCGCGGGCCGGCCTCGGTCAGCGAACTGGCCCAGCCGTACGGCATGTCGCTGCCGGCCATCGTCCAGCACCTGGCAATGCTGGAGGACAGCGGCCTGGTGCGTTCCGAGAAGGTCGGCCGGGTGCGTACCTGCCGAATAGAGCCCACCGCGCTCAGCCTCGCCGAGCAGTGGTTCAACCAGCGCCGGGCGGAGTGGGACCAGCGTCTCGACCGTCTCGGCGAACACCTCCAACGCTTTCCAGACGGAGAACCGAAATGACCGCCCAGAGAACCGAAACGAACCGCAGCGTGGCCCACGGCGTTTTCACCATTGAACGGACCTATTCGTCAGTGACACCGCAGCGGGTGTTCGACGCCTTTGCGAGCATCGAGGGCAAGAACGGCTGGTTCACCGCACCCAATGACCGGTGGGACGTCGTCGAACGGACCATGGATTTCCGGGTTGGCGGCCGCGAACGGCTGAAGGGCCAGTGGAAGACCGGCTTGGTCACCGAGTTCGACGCGACCTATTTCGACATCATTCCCGGCGAGCGAATCGTGTACGCCTACGAGATGCATATCGACGGACGCAAGATTTCGGTCTCGCTCGCCACCTTCGAGTTCAAGCCGTCGGGCGCCGGCGCCAGGCTGATCATGACGGAACAGGGCGCCTTCCTCGACGGCTACGATGACAACGGCAGCCGTGAGCGCGGCAGCCGCGAGATCATGGACAAGCTCAGCGCCTACCTCGAGGGCTGATGCCTCAGGCGTTGGAGCTCAACGGATGCGATTGCGGTTCGGAAGATGTCGGCAACCTGCCCCTCAGCTATCCGCAGGCCTGAGCGTTGTCAGGACCTCGCGATACGCGACAAGCCTGCGGTTTCAGGTCGCATCAAGCTGGCAAACTCGTTCGCCTTGGCATTCCGGGCGGGCGACGGCAGACTGTCGAATTTTGGAGCGTTTTCATGTATGCCTGCGAATCCATGGCGGACGGTTCGGCGGTGAGCCGTGCCATCTGCCTTTGTCATCGGCCCGAGCTTGGGAGGCTGACCCGACTGATCAACGCGGATCTGTCGAGGCGCGGTTTCGTGGCCGGTGTCGCCGCCTCGGTCGCGGCGCTGGGGCTTCCATTCCGTGCCAGCGCGCAACCCGCGCCGGCCAAGCCGATCGTGCTGACCAACTTCCGCCTCTTCGACGGCAAGGGTGCAACGCTGCGCGACGGCCTCCATCTGGTGGTCGAGGGCGACCGGATCAAGTCGGTGGGGAGCGGCGCGCCGGCAGCGCCTGAAGGCGCCCAGACCATCAATTGCGGCGGGCGGGTCGTCATGCCCGGGATGATCGACGCCCATTGGCATTCGCTGTTCGCGGCCTTGCCGCTTCCGGTGCTCCTGCAGGGAAACATCGGCTACATCCATGTCGCGGCCAGCGGGGAAGCCCAGCGCACGCTGTTGCGGGGTTTCACGACGGTGCGCGACCTCGGCGGTCCGGCGTTCGCTTTCAAGCAGGCCATCGACCAGGGCCTGACGCCGGGGCCGCGCATCTATCCTTCCGGCGCGATGATCACGGGCAGCGGCGGGCACGGCGACCTGCGCCCCTTGTCCGATGTGCCGCGGAACCCGGGCACCCTGAGCTCCATGGAGCAGACCGGCGCGGCGGCCATCGTCGACAGCCCGGACGAGATCCGGCTGCGTGTGCGTGAACAACTGACGCAAGGCGCATCGCAGATCAAGCTCGTGGGCGGCGGTGGCGTTTCCTCGCCGCGCAGTCCGCTTGACCTGACGACGCTCTCGGAGTCGGAGTTGCGGGCAGGCGTGGAGGTAGCGAAAGACTGGAACACCTATGTCACGGTGCATGCCTATGCGCCGCAGACCGTGCAGCGCGCGATCGCGGCCGGTGCCCGCTGCGTGGAGCATGCCCATCTGATGGACGACACGACGGCCAGGATGATGGCCGACAAGGGCGTGTGGCTGAGCATTCAGCCTTTTCTGTCGGACGAGGACACGGGGCCCCTGACCGGCCCGAACCGTGTGGCTGCGCTCCAGGTGTTCGCAGGTTCCGACAACGCCTACAAGCTCGCGAAGAAGTACAAGATCAAGACCGCATGGGGTTCGGACATGCTGTTCTCCCAGGCGCTCGCGACCCGACAGAGCACGATGCTGACGCACCTGACGAAGTGGTACTCGAACGCCGAGATCCTCACCATGGCGACGTCCACCAATGCGGAGCTGCTGCGGCTTTCAGGTCCGCGCAATCCCTACCCCGGAAAACTGGGTGTCATCGAGGAAGGCGCGTATGCGGACCTGCTGCTCGTCGACGGCAACCCCCTCGAGAACATTGCGCTCCTTGCGAATCCAGACAGCAGCCTTCTGATCGTCATGAAGGACGGCAGGATCCACAAGAACACGCTGAAGGCATAGCGGGCCGGAAGGGCGATGGCGTTGTCGTCGGCGATTCAACGAGTCCCATCGGCCCGACCCCGCTGCCGGTGCCAGCACCTCCCATGCCGGCCAGCGCTGACCATGTGGTCCTGCAGAGCGGAGTCAATGGACGGGTGAGGTGTCGTTGCCCACCCCCTGCGGTCTTGCCTCACGCCACAGGCGAACAAGCTCGGCGGGATCATCGGGCGTTGTTTCGTAGCGTGCAACTCCTTCTGGGAAGACAAACCATGGCAGTGCGCTGCGGACAAACAGGTGCGCGATGGGCGCGAAGTCCCTGCCTCGCTGCAAGGTACTTGGCCGGAGAATGGCGTGCTTTGGTCGATCGACCGGCTCCGACCAGAGACGAACCAGGCACGCCGGACAAACCTTGTTCTTCCGTTTGCGTCCGTCGTTTGCGATGGACGAAACCAGTCGAGGGCTACCCTCCAGCACTTCGAGCGAACCGCAGTGAACCCACATTGACAGAAGCAGCGCGCCTCCCGAGCGGAGCTGACAGTCGGTGCAATGGCACGCGTAAAGGGTCAGCGGCTCCGAGCTGAGTTGGAACTTGATCTGCCCGCAAAGGCAGTTGCCCAGATAGGGTGGTGACATGTCGGGCGCTCCTTGCGAAACCTGGCGTTTGGCATGAGCGGCGACCGTAGGCACTCGAGGCATGCGGGAGGGTGTCCGCTCGTTGGAAGGGCTAGCCGGCATTCTGGCGTTGTGCAAGCAATCGGTGCAACGGTGCCTGTCTCACCCTGATTTCTCCTGCGTCGGCACCAGGAAGGAGCGGCGCGTCGTCAATATCGAGGCGGCGACTGTCACTCCTCGATGACACCGATGGGTCCGGCGGGTCCGACGGGTTCAGCACAGCGTGCCGCAGCGCGTGCGTCGGTGCCATTCCCGCCCGCCCGCAGTCGACGGCGCCCTTGCCGTCATCGAACTGGACTTGGATCCCCACGCGGCGTAGCATCGTTTTCCCCTTGCCGCCCGAGCCGCGGCGACAAGGCGATATTCGTGCGGCTTCAACGGAGGTTCGTATGAGCTATCACCTGGAAGGACGTCTCCTGGAGGTGTGCAACTGCAATGTGCTGTGCCCCTGCTGGATCGGCGAGGACCCCGACAACGGCACTTGCGACACCATCGTCGCGTGGCGCATCGACAAGGGAACGATCGACGGCGTCGACGTGGGCGGCAACACCATCGCGGCTGTGGCGCATGTGCCGGGCAACATCCTGGAAGGCAACTGGACCGCGGCGATCTTCGTCGACGACCAATCGTCGAAGGCGCAGGAGGAGGCGCTGCTCAAGGTCTACACCGGCCAGGCCGGCGGGCCGATCGCCGACCTCGCCAAGCTCATCGGCCAGGTCGTGTCGGTGGAGCGGGCGCCGATCCGCTTCACGGTCAACGAGGGCAAGGGCGAACTGGAGATCGGCAAGGACTACTACGCCGAACTCGAGCCCTATCGCGGCGCGACAGGCGGTCAGACCACCCTCTCCGATACCGTGTTCTCGACCGTGCCGGGCGCTCCGGTGTTCGTCGGCAAGGCCCCGACCTATCGATCCAAGAACCCGGCCCTCGGCATCGACCTCGACATCAAGAACCACAACGCCCTGCAGAGCACCTTCGTCTTCGACGCGTGAGCGGTGCTTCGATGCGTGTCACCGCGGGTGCCAGGCCGGCGCTCCCACCGCCGAGCGGCGCCTCCCGTCACCGTCGCGTGTTCCTGCCGGTCCTGGCAGCGCTGATTGCGCTCGCGTGGCTCGTGCTGTGGGCCTGGGCGCGCAGCCCGTACGGACGCTATCTCGAGCACGACGACTGGACGTCGTCGGGACCGGCGGCGTTTCTGTGCCGTGCCGTTCCGGCCGGCGGTGTGGTGGTCCCCCTGGTGCTCTATGCCGCCGCCTGGATCCTCATGACGGCCGCCATGATGTTGCCGACGACCTTGCCCTTGTTCAACGCCTTCGACCGGTTGACGGCCCAGCGCCCGGACCATGGGCGCCTCCTGCTGCTGCTCGGCCTGGGCTACATCGCGGTATGGGGCGCCTTCGGGCTCCTGGCGCACGTGCTCCACGCCGGGGTGTTGTCGGTGCTCGCGACGGCGCCCACGCTCGCCTGGCATGGCTGGCTGATCGGCGCCGCGACGATCGGGTTGGCCGGCGCCTTCCAGTTCAGCAAGCTCAAGTACCGCTGCCTGGACAAGTGCCGCACGCCATTGAGCTTCGTCATCGAGCACTGGCGCGGTCAGGCCCAGGCGCGTCAGGCCTTCGCGCTCGGCGTGCACCACGGCCTGTTCTGCGTCGGCTGCTGTTGGGCGCTGATGCTGTTGATGTTCGCGCTCGGCACCGGCAGTCTCGGCTGGATGCTGCTGCTCGCCGCCGCGATGGCGATCGAAAAGAACCTTCGCTGGGGCCGTCGTCTCAGCGCGCCATTCGGCATCGCCCTGCTGGCCTGGGCCATCGTCCTGGTGGCGACCCATGCATGAGGAGCGCGGCGGCCCGCCCGCGCTGCGAACGATCCTTCTCACCGCTGCGGCCATGCTGGCCTTCGCCGCCAACTCGCTGTTGTGCCGGCTCGCGTTGCAGCAGGCAAGCATCGATCCGGCCAGCTTTTCCAGCATCCGGCTGGTTTCCGGCGCGCTGACGCTCGCCGTCATCGTGCGTCTCGGACCGGCGCGGGCATCGCAGGCCCGTGCCGACTGGCTCGCCGCGGCCATGCTGTTCGCCTATGTCGCGTTCTTCTCCTTCGCCTATCTCAGCCTGTCCGCGGGCACCGGTGCATTGATTCTGTTCGGCGCGGTTCAACTGACGATGTTCGGCGTGGGGCTGCGCTCCGGCGAGCGTTTCGGACCGATCGCGTGCATCGGTCTTTTCCTGGCGGTCGCAGGGCTCTTCTACCTGGTGTCGCCGGGAGTCGCCGCCCCACCGCTGCTCGGCGCCACATGGATGGCGATCGCCGGTGTGGCCTGGGGCGTGTACTCGCTGCGCGGCCGCGGCGTCGCGGACCCGCTGGCCGCGACGGCGTCCAACTTCGCACGGGCGGCGCCGCTTGCGCTGCTGCTGAGCCTGCTGCTTGCCGCCAGGGCGCAGGCGGATGCCGGCGGCGTTGCCCTGGCGATCGCCTCCGGCGCCCTCACCTCCGGCATCGGCTACGTCATCTGGTATTCCGCCCTGCCCGGGCTGTCCGCCATGCGCGCCGCCACCGTGCAGTTGTCGGTACCGCCCATCGCCGCATTCGGTGGGGTGGTGTTCCTGTCGGAGGCGATCACGCCGCGCCTGGCCGTCGCCTCCGGGGCGATCCTCGGCGGCATCGCGCTGGTGCTGGCCAGCAGGTCCCGCAAGGCGCGCCCGTAGCGGCCGGCCACTGCCGCGAAGCCGACCCCTTCGGTCCCGCTTGCATCGCCTTCAGGGCCGCGACGCCACGCCCTGTCGCGGTGCGGCATTCGCATCCTCGATTCTCTGCAACAGGTCGCGATAGGCCGGTGAATCGCGCAGCAACTGGCCGCCCAGGGCGCGCAGGCGGTCCACCGCCTCGTCGGGCAGGACGAAGGAGGTGGGCAGGTTCATGAAGTAGCGCTTCTCCTCGGGGTTCTCGATGGCGTCGAAGCTGACGTCGATGGCGTCGAAGCTCAGCTTGGGCACCGCGGCTTCGGCCTCGGCCTTCGACATGCCGGCCAGTCGGCGCTCGGCCACCTCGAGTTCGCGCTTGTCGGCCCAGCGCTGGGCGATGTCCTTCAGCAGTTCGACCGATTCGTAGGAGAAGTGATCGATCGGCACGCTCGACGACTGCAGCAGCTGCGCAATGATGCCCGGGGCGCGCGGGCTGCGATCCCAGTCGGTGTCGGGCGCCGAGCGCGAATTGACGACCACCACCACGATCCGGCGGACGTTCTTCAGGCCCACCTCGCGCTGGAACGCCGGGCTGGCCTCCAGTTCCTCGAGCGCCTCCAGCAGGCCGCGCAAGCCGAGGTTGTCCGAGACGCCGCCGTCGACCACGTGCAGGTACGGCCGGTTCTTGCTGTCCTGGAAATCCTGGATCTCGCGGTAGCGCAGCAAGGCTCGGCCCGCGGGACGCGCCGGTGAGCCCGGCCGGGTGACGTCCCCGACCCATGCGGGCAGCACCGCACCGCAGTTGCCGCCATAGTTGTGGTACGTGACCGGCGACAGTACCGCGGGCACGGCGGACGAGGTGGCGGCGGCCCGCGCCAGGCGCACCTTGCCCAGGTCGGAGCACAACAGGTCGAAATGGTCCTGGGAGAACGGAAAGCGCGCGCCGGTGGAGAGATCGGTGCCGGTGACGGCGGTCACGGGCGTCGGCCGGGTCAGCAGGTCGTCGAAAGTCGCGCCCCCGAACAGGATCTGGTCGTAGTAGTCGGCCGCGAACTCCGAGCGACCATAGAGGCCGCTGCCCAGCGCGAACCAGTTGAGCGGATTCAAGGCACCCCGGGTCAGCGCGCCCTGTACGTCGCGCTTGAGGAAGCGCGTCTCGTACTCGGTGAACAGGCGGTCGCCGTAGAGCGCGTAGGCGAGCGCGGTGAAGCTGCCGCCGGACACGCCGGCGATGGCGTCGACCTCGTCGAGAAGATTGACGGTCCGGCCCTTGACGTCGACGTTGGTACGCCGAAGCTCTTCGAGCACCCCGTACGAGAACGCCGCCGCGCGCGTGCCGCCGCCCGAGAAGGTCAGCAGGAACAGCGTGTGCGGATCGTTCGTGACGCCGTGCGTGCGCTTCAGCATGTTGCCGACGCGATAGCCGCTGTTCAGGTCGACGCGCTCGATCGGCGGATTGACCGGCGCAAAGGACGTGCAGCCGGCCAGCAGCAGCAGCGACACGGCCGGGGCGAGGCCGGTCGTCAGCCAGGTCCGCCAGCGGGCCCTCGGCGCGTTCAAGGAATGCTCATGCGGCTCTTGCATTTTTCTTTTCCGATTCGAGGACGCCCGTTTCACTCAGCGCGGCTCGACCGCCGGCGGCTCGGCGGTGTCGAGCCAGGCATTGACCAAGGTATAGGACACCGCCAGCAGGACCGGGCCGACGAAGATGCCAACCAGTCCGAAGCCGAGCAGGCCGCCGATGACGCCGGCGAAGATCAGCAGCAGCGGCAGGTCGGCGCCGCGCTTGATGAGCATCGGACGCAGGAAATTGTCCATGGTGCCGACGATCAGCGTCCACACCAGCAGGAAGATGCCCCAGCCGGTCGACCCGTTCCAGAAGATCCAGATCGTCGCCGGGGCCAGCACCAGCGTCGGCCCGAGCTGGACAATGCACAGCATGAACATCACCGCGGTGAGCAATGCGGCGAAGGGCACGCCGGCAATGGCGAGGCCGATGCCGCCCGTCACGGCCTGGACGATGGCCGTGACCCCCACGCCCAGCGCCACGCCCCGGATCGCCTTGCCTGCCAGCACCACGGCGTCTTCCCCCCGCGGACCGCCAAGCCGGCGGCCGAAGCGCCGAACCTCGGCGGCAGCCGATTCGCCCTGGGCGTACATCACGCCCGCAATGACCACGGTCAGCAGGAACTGCAGCGTCAACGCTCCCACGACACCGGCCTGCGAGAACAGCCAGCCCGTGACGCGCGAGGCATAGGGCGTGACCTTGGCCTCCAGGCCCGACACGCCCGATGCCACGAGTTCGTCCCAGGCCAGCACCAGCTTCGGCCCGACGAAAGGCACGCGGCCGATCCAGTCGGGAAGCTGGGGCGGGCCCTTGCTGATCTGCAACCTGAACCAGCCGACGACTTCGTCGGCGTTGGCCGCGATCGTCGAGATCGCCATCGTCAGCGGCAGCACGAACAGCAGCAGCAGGATCAGCAGCATCACCAGCACCGCCAGGCTGCGACGCCTCCACAGCCGGGCCTCGAACCACAACAGCGCCGGCCAGGTGGCCACGACGACCATGACGGCCCAGATCGTCGCGCCGAGGAAGGGGCGAAGGATCCACAACGAGGAGCCGATGAGCAGCACGATGGTCAGTACGCCGAAGGTGATCTTGGCAAGGTCGGAGCGGGTGTCGGTCATGATGTTTCACCTCCCTCTTGGAGGCCTCGCAGTGCGCGCGATGCTCTTCCGTTTCAGGGCGCGCCCATCGTAGCCGAGGTCGGGCCACGGCCCTGCAGATCCTCAGGACGGTTTTTTCTTCCCCGTCCCCAGGTACGTCTCGATCACCCTCGCATCCTTCGCGAGTTCGCCGGCGGGCCCCTCCAGGACGAACTCCCCCATTTCGAGCACGTAGCCGTGGTCGGCGATCTCGAGGGCTGCGCGCGCGTTCTGTTCGACCAGCAGGATCGTGACACCGGTCGCGCGCAGGTCGACGATCGTCCTGAAGATGTCCTGGACCACCCGCGGCGCCAGGCCCAGGCTCGGCTCGTCCAGCATCAGCAACGACGGCCGGCCCATCAGCGCCCGCGCCACGGCCAGCATTTGCCGCTCGCCACCGGACAAGGTGCCGGCCAGCTGCGAACGCCGCTCCTTCAGGCGTGGAAAGAGCGCATAGGCACGCTCCAGGTCCTGCGCCTGCTCGGCCCGCTTCGCGCCCAGACGACGCCGGCGGAAGCCGCCGAGCACCAGGTTGTCCTGCACCGACATGGTGGCGAACAGGGCACGGGTCTCGGGCACCAGCGCCAGGCCCGCCATGACCCGGTCCTCGAGCGTGCGAAGCTGCATGGACCGGTTGTCGAACAGCACCTGCCCGGTCGACGCAATGGCGCCGATCAACGCACCGAGCAGGGTCGACTTGCCGGCCCCGTTGGGCCCGATCACGGTGATGACCTGGCCGGCCCGGGCCTCGATGTTCAATCCGTGCAGCACTTCGGCGCGGCCGTAGCCCGCGTGCAGGCCGGACGCTGTCAGCAGCATCGACATGTCTTATTTCTCCGCGCCGAGATAGGCTTCGCGAACGATGGGACTGGCCTGGATCTCCTCGGGCGAGCCTTCGACCAGCTTGGTGCCGAAGTCCATCACGACGATGCGGTCGACCAGGGCCATCACCATGTCCATGTCGTGTTCGACCAGCAGGATGCACAGCCCCTGTGCGCGCAGTTGCCGCAGCACCACCGACAAGGACTCCTTCTCCTTCAGGCGCAGGCCCGCGGCCGGCTCGTCGAGCAACAGCAGCGCGGGGTCGGCGCACAGCGCGCGCGCGATCTCCATCAGGCGCTGCGACCCGAGCGGCAGGTTGCCGGCCAGCTCGTGCATGGCGTCGCCCATGCCGACCCGGCGCAACTGGCGCTCGGCCTCCTTGAAGAGCTGCCGCTCCTCGGCCCGGTCGAACCGCAGCAGCGCCGCCGCAACGCCGCGATCCCCGCGCAGGTGCGCGCCGATCGCGACGTTCTCCAGCACCGTCATTGTCGGGACCATCTTCACGTGCTGGAAGGTCCGCGAGACGCCCGCCCTGGCGATGTCGCGCGACGGCAAGCCGTCGATGCGCTCGCCCTGCAGCCGGACCTCGCCCGAGCTCAGCGCCAGGACCCCGGTGACGAGATTGAAGGTGGTCGACTTGCCGGCGCCGTTCGGGCCGATGAGCCCGAGGATTTCCCCGGCGCGAGCCTGGAAGCTCACGCCGTTCACCGCCACCAGGCCGCCGAATCGCTTGACCGCGTCCTTCACCTCCAGCACGGTCTCGCCGCGCGGCGGCTTGATGCGCTCGGCCAGGCCAGGCGCGGCCGACCAGTCGTTGCGCCGCCGCAGCCGAGGCAGCCTGGCCTCGACGAAGGCCCAGACGCCGTCGCGCGCGTAGTGGAGCACCAGCACCAGCACCACGCCGAACACGATGATCTCGTAGTTGCCGCTGCCGCCGATGAGGTTGGGTAGCCAGGCCTGCAGCTGGTCCTGGAGGATCTTCACCAGGCCGGCGCCGACCAGCGCCCCCCAGACATGGCCGGCACCGCCCACGACCGCCATGAAGAGGTACTGGATGCCCATGTTCAGCCCGAAGGGCGATGGATTGACGCTGCGCTGGAAGTAGGCGAACAGCCATCCGGCGACGCAGGCCAGCAACGCGGCGATCACGAACGCGGTCACCTTGACGCGGAAGGTGTCGATCCCCATCGCCTCGGCCATCGTGGTCCCGCCCTTGACCGCGCGCAATGCCCGGCCCACGCGCGAGTCGAGCAGATGGATGGTTCCGAGCGACGCCAGCAGCACCACGGTCCACAGCAGGTAGAAGAAACTGCGCCCTTCCTGGAGCCGGATGCCCCCCAGCGAAATCGGCGGCACGCCCTGCAACCCGTCGTACTTGCCCAGGGCCTCCACGTTGCCCAGGACGTAGTACAGGCTCAGGCCCCAGGCCATGGTGGCCAGCGGCAGATAGTGCCCCGACATGCGCAAGGTGATCCCGCCCAGCAGCAGCGCGACGACCAGCGTCAGCGCCAGGCCGGCCCAGATCGTCAACCACGGGGACATCGAATGCGCGAGCGAGAGGTAGGCCGCCGTGTAGGCGCCGATGCCGACGAAGGCGGCCTGCCCGAACGAAGTCAGTCCGGCGACACCGGTGAGCAGCACCAGCCCGATCACCACCAGCGCATAGAGTCCGATGTAGTTGGCCTGGGTGATCCAGAACTCCGGCACGGGCAGCATCGGCAACGCCGCCAGGAGAACCACGAAGAACAGCAGAAAGGTGCGGCGCATCTTCATTCTTCGTCGTCCCGAGGACCCTCTCTCACGCTGCGCCACAGCAGCACCGGAATGATCAGGGTGAACACGATCACCTCCTTGAACGAACTGGCCCAGAAGGCACCGAAGCTCTCCAGCACCCCCACCAGAAGCGCGCCGAGCGCGGCGGCCGGATAGCTCGCGAGGCCGCCGAAGATGGCGGCCACGAAGCCTTTGAGGCCGATCAGGAAGCCGGAGTCGTAGAAGATCGTGGTGGTCGGGGCGATCAGCAGTCCCGACAGCGCGCCGATGAATGCCGCCATGCCGAAGCTGAGCCGGCCGGCGCCCTCGGTGGAGATCGCCATGAGCCGCGCGCCGTAGCGGTTGACCGCCGTCGCCCGCAGGGCCTTCCCGCGCAGGCTTCGTTCGAAGAAGAGGAACAGCCCGCCCATCAGCGCGATCGAGGTCATGAAGATGGTGATCGACTGCCCCGGCAGCGACAGTGGGCCAACATCGAAGTTCGCGTCCCAGAAGCTGGGATTGCGAAAGCCCTCGGCGCCGAATGCCGCCAGCGCGATGCCGGTCAGCACGAAATGCACGCCGACCGAGACGATCATCAGCACCAGGACGCTCGCATCGGCCACCTTTTCGTAGGCCACGCGGTACACCAGCGGCCCGAGCGCGGTCACCAGCGCCAGGCTCAACAGGCTCTGGACCAGCAACGATGTCCGCCAGGGCGCGAGCGCCACGGTCGCGACCGCGAGGAGCAGCGGAACCGCCAGCAGACCGGCGGCGCCCGCGGCGATCGATCGCCAGCCCGCCCGGCGCCGGAGCCCGCGCCACACGTCGAGCGCCGCGGCGAGCAGGGCCAGGCCCAGCAGCAGCCAGACCGTTCCGGGCACCTTGCCCATCTGCAGCATGGAGAGCGTGAGCGCGCCGTAGGCGACGAACTCGCCCAGCGCGATGAACACCACGCGGGTCACCGCGAAGATGAGGACCGTCGCCAGCGCCAGCAACGCATAGACGGCGCCGCTGGTCACGCCGTCGAGCGTGAGGATGCTGGCCAATGAGAGATCCATGTCGAGCCGTCCGGGCGTCAGTCCTGCAGCACCCAGCGCCCCTTCTCGAAGCGGCCGACGCGCAGCGCGCGGCTGTCGAGGCCGGCGTGGTCCGTCGTCGAGAGGCTGTAGATGCCGCGCGCGCCCGGCATGTTCTTGACGTTCTCGAGCGCCGTCCTGAGCGCCTCGCGGAACTCGGGGGTCCCGGGCGCGGCGCTCTTGAGTGCGACGGGCACCGCCTGGTCCAGCAGCTTGACCGCATCCCAGCCGCCGGCCGAGAAGATGTTGCCGCTGTTGGCGCCGAACTTGGCGTCGTAGGCCTGGACGAACTCCTGCGCACTGCGCTTGGCGGGGTCGGAGTCCGGCAGCTGGGACACGCCCATGACGGCGGCGAAAGGCGCGTAGAGGCCTTCGGCCTCGGGTCCTGCCAGCCGCAGGAAGTCCCCGAAGGTGGCGCCCAGCGTCACATAGACCTTCCCCTTGTAGCCGCGCTTCCTGAGCTCCAGCAAGGGCGTGGCGGCGGCGCCGCCGGAGCCCGCGATCAACACGGCGTCGGGCGACTTCGACACGATCTTGAGCACCTGCGACGCGACCGTGGTGTCGGTGCGCGCGAAGCGCTCCTCGGCCACCAGCTGGATCTGCTGTTCGGCCCCGAGCTGCTTGACCATGCGCAGCCACTGGTCGCCGTAGGAGTCGGAGAAGCCGACGAAGCCCAGGCTGCGCACCCCATTGGCCTTCATGTGCGCGAAGATCGGATTCGCCTCGTGGTCGTCGTTGGTCGTGGTCTTGTAGATCCAGCGCCGCTGGGCGTCGACCGGCTGCACCAGGATGTTGGCGGGCGCCTGCGAGATCACCGGCGTCCTGCCCTCCGCGGCCACGCCGCTGATGGCCAGCGCGCCCGGCGTGCCGGTCGTTCCGATGATGGCGTCGACCTTCTCTTCGGTGATCAGCTTCTTCGCCACCCGCGCCGCTTCGGAAGGATCGGTCGCGTCGTCCACGTAGATGAGCTTGAACTTCTCCTTGGCGCCCGCCGCCGCCAGCGCGACGCCGTTCTTCTCGAGGATGCCGAGCGATGCCGCCTGGCCCGTGCTCGAGAGAATGACGCCGACCGTCACTTCCGCCTGGGCGGCCAGCGCGGCCGCGATCGCGCCGCAAAGCAGGATCGACTTGAGAATGGAGTTCAGGGACATGGTTTGCCTCATGGTTTGGTTTTGGTTGTTTGCACGTCGCCCGCGCGTTCGACCTTCAGTCGAGCTTCGCGCCGGACTCCCTGATGACGGCGCCCAGGCGCCGGGTGTCCGACTTCATCAGGTCCGAGAATTCCCTGGCCGTCCCGCCGACCGCGGTCATGCCCATCTCGTCGAGCCGGGACAGGACGTCCGGGCTGCGCAGAACGGCGGCCACTTCGTCATGCAGCCTGTCGATCACGGGCTGGGGCGTGCCGGCCGGCGCCACCAGCCCGAACCACGGGCTGGCCTCGTAGCCGGTCAGGCCCTGCTCCACCAGCGTGGGGACGTCGGGCAGCAGCGCCGAGCGCTTGGGCGCATCGATGGCCAGCGCCCGCAGCCGCTTGTCCTTGACGAATGGCAGCGACGACGGGATGGCGTCGAACATGAAGTCGACCCGTCCCGCCACCAGGTCCGTGAGGGCCGCGGCGGATCCCTTGTAGGGGATGTGATTGATCTGCACGCCGTTCCTGGACTTCAGGATCTCCGCCGCGATGTGGCCGCCCGCCCCGACGGACTGCGACGCGTAGTTGATGCTGCCAGGATGGGCTTTCGCCCTGGCGATCAGCTCCGCCGCGGTCTTGACCGGACTGGCGGCCGGCACGACCAGCAGCTGCGGGATCTGGACGACGGCGATGACGGGTTCGAAGTCCTTTTCGGGGTCGTACGAGAGCTTCGAATACAGCGCCTGGTTGGCCGCATGCGAACCGGTGTTCGCGAGGAACAAGGTGTAGCCGTCGGCGGGCGACCTCTTCACGGCGGAAGCGGCGATCTGGCCGCCGGCCCCGGGCCTGTTGTCCACCAGGACCGGCTGCTTGATGTTGTCGCCGAGCTTCTGCGCCACGATGCGCGCGGACGCATCGGCGGCACCGCCCGCCGGAAACGGGACGACGATGGTGATCGGCTTGGCCGGAAAGACCTGCGCCAGTCCGACGGCCGGAATCACGGCACCTGCGGCCAGTGCCGCCGAGAGAGCGAGCTTCTTGAGCATGGTCATCGAAGCGCCTCAACCGACCTGCTCGTCGACGATCGTGTTGCGCAGCACGCCGACGCGCTCGACCTCGACCTCCACCACGTCGCCGGGCTTCATCCACAGCGGCGGCGTGCGCTTGGCACCGACGCCGCCCGGCGTGCCGGTGACGAAGACATCGCCGGGCTGCAGCGGTGCGACCGTCGATGCATAGGCGATCTGGCGCGGGATGCTGTGCAGCATCATCTCGGTGGTGGCTCGCTGCACTTCGGCGCCGTTCAGCCGCGTGACCAGGGACAGCACGGCGCCGGCCGGGATTTCGTCGGCGGTCACCATCCAGGGGCCGAATCCGCCCGTGCGCCAGAAGTTCTTGCCGGGAGCCCACTGCCCCGTGTGCATCTGCCAGTCGCGCACCGAGCCGTCGTTGTAGCAGGCGTAGCCGGCGATGTGATCCCAGGCATCGGCCTCGGAGATCCGGCGACCGCCCTTGCCGATGACCACGGCGATCTCGCCTTCGAAGTCCAGCTTGATGGACTCGGGGGGCCGCGGGATGGCCTGGCCGTGGCCCACTTGCGAATCGGGGAAACGCAGGAAGAACACCGGCATCTCGCTCACCTCGCGGCCGGTCTCGCGCACGTGCTCTCCATAGTTCAATCCCGCGCACCAGATCTTTCCGGGGTTCGGGATCACCGGCAGGAAAGTCAGGTCGGCCAGCTTCAGGCCCGGCGTGCGTCCTTCGATGGCCGTCCTCGCGGCCGCCACGCCATCGCCTGCCAACAGGCTCTTGAGGTCGGCAAAGCGCCCTTCGAGCAGCGGAAAAAGATCGATCACGCCGTCGCCGACGACGGCACCAAAGCTGGCCTTTCCGCCATGCTCAAAGCTCATGAGTTTCATGTGATTCCTTGTTAAAGATTTGAAGTTGCCGAGACAGATTTCGGGGGCTTCGCCACCCGTTCGAAGGTGCCCGCGGGTGCGGGGTTGGCGTTCAAGAGCGTCGGCAGTTCGGGGACGAAGGCCTTCAGTGCCTGAAGAACTTCGCGCTCGCCCGCTGCGCGCGCGGCGGCGGCCACATAGCGGTCGGGCCGCACCACCAGCGTGACGCCGCTTCCAAGAATGGCGGCGAACGCGCCGCCGAAGTCGACGACGGTTTCCTGCAACGTGGCATGGCCGGTTCCCGGCGCCGGCGCGCGCTGGATCTCGATGATCGATTCGCGCGGGAAGCGCAGCAGCGCCCAGCCGGAGCCCAGCACCCGATCGAGCGGAATGCGCTCGCCGTTCGTGCGCTGCACCTGGGGCTGCGACAACGAACGTCCCACCAGTTCGGCCGCGGCCTTCGGCGCATCGTGGCCGGGCGGCACCACGCAACCCGAGGTGAAGTGCGGCTGCTTGAGGAACTTCATCCCGACCAGCCACCGCTTGGCGGAGGGCACGATGCCCAGGGCGACGATGGCGCCGTCCCTCAAGGCGGTCAGCAGAGGCTGGGTGTTCATCACCACCTTGCCGATCCGGTGCGACAGCCGGACCATTTCCGCCGCGTGAGGCCGGCGTTCGTCCTGGTAGCTGTCGATCAGCGCGCCGGTTCCCTGCCCTCGAACGTGGGCGGCGATCTTCCAGGCCAGATTCGCGACGTCGCGGATACCGGCGTTGAGCCCCTGCCCTGCGAACGGCGGCATCAGATGCGCCGCATCGCCGGCCAGCAGCACATGGCCCGCCCGGTAGCTCAGGGCGATCCGCTGCTGCGCCACATAGACGGCCGCGCGCCGGATGTCTTCGGCCACGATGCGCTGGTAGGGCGCGACCAGATCGATGATGAAACCCGGCGCCGTGACGGTGGCTGGGTCTTCGCCCGCAAGCAGCATGAACTCGTAGCGGCAACGACCCTTGACGCCCGGCACCACCACGCAGGGCCGCACGCCGTTGCAATGGAACTGCGAGAACCGCTCCGGTTCACCCCGGGTGTTGAGCACATCCACCACGATCCATTTCTCGACCTGGGTGGACCCTTCCAGCGGAATGCCGAGCTGCGTACGCACGGGACTGCGGCCGCCATCGCACGCCACGACCCACTTCGCACGCACGCGGCGCTTGCCGGCCGCGTCGATCAGCTCGGTCTCGACGTGTTGCGGATGGTCGACGACGCCGAATGCCTCGGTGCCGAAACGGATGTCGACCGACGGCCTGGCCCGGGCCGCCGCCAGCAGCAGGCCCGCCAGGATCGGCTGGTCGAACTGCGACTTGACCGGCTGTCCGAGCCGCGGGCTCTTGGCGGAGACCTCCGCCAGCAGTTGGCCCTTGCGCCCGAAGTAGCGCGCACCGGTGTCCACGAGCATCTCCGGAAAGAGTTGCTCGAGGATGCCGATCTCCGCCATCACGCGCAGCGATTCGTCCGTGATGCTGATGGCGCGCGGCTCATCGGAAATGGCTTGACTGCGCTCGACCAGCATCACTCGCATGCCTTGGTCGGCGAGCAGATTGGCAGCGGCCAGGCCGATCGGGCCCGCACCTATCACCAACACGTCGGTGTCGACGGTGTTGTCCATGAAAGTCTCCAGATGGTTTGAGGGTTTGCGAAGCGCGAAGCGCGAGGCGCCCGGGCCGTGGCCCTCGCGCTGCTCAGATCGCGGCTGCCGCGACTTCGCTCAAGCGACGAAATCCTGGTGCTCGCACAAGGCGAGGTAGTCCTCGCGCAGCGGTGCGAAGACGTCGACGTTGAGCGCGCGCTCGTCGCCGATCGGCTCGGCGCAGTGCGGAACGCCGCCCGGTATGTAGAGCACGCTCGGCGACACCACGTCGAACACCTCGTCGCCGACCCAGAACCGGATGGCGCCGCACAGCACGTAGCTGAGCTGGTCGAAGGGATGGGCGTGGGGGCCGATCGTCTTGTAGCCCGGATCGAACCAGTTGACGGTGGTCACGGCACCCTCGGAGCGAAGGCCGGTCCTGGCGAAGCCCGGTCGGACTTCGGTCAAGGCCATCCGATCCATGCGGAATACGCGTGCGACGTTCTTCTTCGGCTGGGCAGTCGGGTCGGTCATGGGCGGGTCCAGGTTGATCAACGCACTGCGCGGAAGGCCTTGCGGATGACGCGGCTGCGGATGCGCCACCGGCCCTCCTCTTTCGCATACAGGTCCTCGTAGTCACCCACCATGAGCGGCGTGGTGTCGACGGCATCGGTGGTCTCGCTGCGAAAGACGCTGGCATACAGGGTGCCGCGCAGCCCCTCCTCGCTCCACCAGAGCCGGTGGTTGGTCTCGACATGGCGCGAGACGCGGGGCAGCTGGACGCGCGCCGCGCCCCAGGCCGCGATCGCGTCCCGTCCGACGAGATCACTCGGCGGAAGGCCCAGGAGCTCGCCGTCGCGCGTATAGAGCTCGTGCAGCGTGTCCGCCGCGCCGTGGTCCAGGCGCCAGGCATGCTCCGCGGTCAGGGCCTGGATTTCCAGACGGAGTTCGACGCCCGGCTCGGGGCGATCCAGCGATTTCGATTGCATCTCAGCTTTCCTCTACGGCAGTCATCATTCCGAAGCCCGTCATCCACTCCTTGACGGGCCAATACCATCGGTTCGTCACGCGATAGCGGCCGCGCGCGGACAGCGCCCCGAAGGCCGCCAGCCAGGCCCGGACCTCGTGGCCGGAATGACCGCCGCTGCGCTGGATCCAATCGTTGGTCCAGCCATCCGCATCCGCCAGGCGGCCTGAAGCGAGCGTGTCCAGGACCAGGGCGTCGAACTCGGGGTTGATCTGCTGGAACGAGCCGTCCCCCTGCGCGTGCGCCTTGCCGGCCTGGATGACGCGCCGCTGCCGCTCGGCACGCGCCTCGGGCGAAGGGTTCCGGCCGTCGATCAAGCGCGCCACGACCTCTGGCGCAGCGCCCTCGAGGCGCGGCACGGGCGGGTCGTGCGAGAGCCCGCCGGACGCGATCACCAGCACGCGCTGGCCCCACGACCCGACCTCTCGGCCGATCGCCTCGCCCAGCAGCCGCACCCGCTGGACCGGGCCGAGCGGAAGCCCGACGGCGTTGACGAAGACAGGGATCACAGGCCGCGTCGAGCCCTTGCCGAAAAGGAACTCCAGCGGCTGGGTGATGCCGTGATCGACGTGCAGGCGCTCCGACTGAGCGACGTCGATGCCCGCATCGAGGACGGCGCGCGTGAGCCGGCGAGCGGCCGCGCGATCCACCGGCAAGGGCCCTGGCTCGGTGCCCCAGTCGCCGACGGACGATGCACCGGAGCCGATGCAGAAGGCCGGCATCATGTCGTAGAAGACGCCGTTGTAGTGGTCCGGGCCGAAGACGATCGTGATCGCCGGATCGAAATCGCGCACGAACGTCCGCATCGCATCGAGCGCAGCCGTCACGCCGTCCAGCGTTTCCGGCCCGGGGTCATTGATCCCGAAAAGAGGTGAGTGCGACAGAGCGCACAAAGCCAGCGTCATCCAGTCTCCAGATAGTTGTAGGCGCCCCGGCAAGAGCCAGCACGGCCGGTGAACCGGTGTCCCCCCTCGCCGCGCCGATCCATGACAGCGCGGCGATGAATACTATTTGATAGAGAAACTACTTGTCAACAAAGAAAATATTATTCGTGAATAGTAGAATCTCGCCATGCTCACACACACAGAGGCTCCTGTCTTCGAACGGATTCGGCGCGCGATCCTCGAGGGTGCGTGGGCCCCGGGCCAAAGGCTGGCGCCGGGCGCCCTGTCGGAACGGTTCGACACCAGCACCACCGTCGTCAGGGAGGCGCTCACGCGGCTGGTCGGCGAGAACCTCGTGGCGGCCAGGACGAACCGTGGGTTCTTCATCCCCGAGCTCGATCTGCGGGAGTTCCGCGACCTGACCGAGCTTCGCTGCGTGACGGAGGCGCTCGCCTTGCGCCTGTCCATCGAACGTGGCGATCTGCAGTGGGAAACGACGTTGATCGCGGCGCATCACCGGCTGACGAAGACGCCTCGGAGAACCGGTGCGGATCACACGCAGATCAACGAAGAATGGTCCATGGCCCACCGGGCGTTCCATCAGGCGCTGCTGGCCGCCTGTGCCTGCGAGCCGATGATCCGGCTCGCCAACAGCCTGGCGCTGTCCACCGACCTGTATCGACGATGGGCGGCGCCAGCCGTCGCGGCGGTGCGGCGGGACGTGGAGCAGGAGCACCGGGACATCCTGGAGGCCGCGCTGTCCCGGGACGCCGCTCGCGCCAGCGGATTGCTGCGGGAGCACTACGAAGAAACGGCGCGCGTCGTCCTGAGTTCGGGGCTTGCCGGGTAGAGGCATCCTGCAATGGCCATCCGCGCCCTTCAGCGCGGGTGAAGCGAATCCGTTGCCTGGGGCAACGCAGTACCCCCCGAAGAAGCCCTGCGTGCCGGCGACCAGCGCGTCGCCGTCGGCCGGCGTGAGTCGTCGGAAAGGTACGATCCCCCCTGAGAAGACGGGGCCGAATTGCACGGGGCGGCCGACCGATTGAGCACAATCCCACTTCACTGACCAAAGAACAGAACCGAATGAATTCAAAGCCAGTGTGGAGACGGTTTCCGGCCATGTTCAACCTGAACGACGGCCGCTGGGGCCGGGGCGACGATTCCTCGTCCAACGGTGACCGTCCCGCCGC
>NZ_JBFREQ010000014.1:0-153360 GCF_052114385.1 Variovorax sp. M-6
CCCTTGAGGGCGGTCGTGTCCCAGACCGTGACCAGCGCGAATTCGCTGTTGTTGGTCACCGCGATGCCGGTCGGCACCTTGTTGGCCGGCAGTTTCACCGTGGTCTGGGTGCTCGAGGTGTTGGAGCCGGTGGTACCGATCAAACCGTTCTGGTAGACCACCAGGCTCTGGTTGCAGAAGCCCGAACGCCCGCTGCACCGACCGACCGCCACCGGATCCCCGTTGACGAGGCCGGCGGCCTTGTAGGCCTGCGCATTGATGCTGTCGATGTGGCCGCCCGCCGCCCCGCCGATCGTCCAGCTGATCTGGGGCGTCTGCGCGAAGACGTTGTACTGGTAGCCCGACACCTGGATGTCGGTGGCCCCCATGCGTTGCGTCGAATCGTCGGCGACGTACGCCAGGTTGGCCCAGTTCGTCGAATAGAGGCCGGCATCGGCTTGCGGCGGACCGGCGACCTGCCAGGTGCCCGCCAAAGCGCCGCGACCCGGGATGTTGAGCGGATTGGCCGCGTCTTTCGCGAACAGCGTCGGAATGCCCGAGTTGCCCACCCCGTAGGACGCGGCATCCGGACCGTAGCGATAGGCGAGACCGGCGTCCTTGCTCATTTGGGCCGCCATCGACCTGTAGGCGCTCGGGATCACTGTCAGCGAGCCGTCGACGATGTCGCCGCCCACAGGAGTGCCACCGCCACCGCCGGTGGGCGGCGGGGTTGTCGAGCCGCCACCGGTGTCGGCGCCGAGCGAATAGCAGGCCTTGGCGAAGTTCGGCAAGGGATCCGAGCCGAAGAACGCCACGCTGCAACTCGCCGAGCCATTCACGGATTTCTGCACCCAGCTGGAGTTGGCGCCGAACTGGACGATGGTCGGGCTAGCGACCGTGAAGCTCTCGAATTCGGCCGCAAGCTTGGTGCCGCTGGGCGGCGCCGTCGGCGTCGTGGGCGGCGTCGTGCTGCCGCCGTCCACGTAGCAGGCCTTCGCGACATTGGGCGCGGGATCCGAGCCGAAGTACACGTTATTGCAGGTCGCAGTACCGGTGACGGTCTTCTGCACCCAGCCCGTGCCGGCGCCGTACTTCACGACGGTCGGGCTCGTGACCGTGAAGCTCTCGAATTCGGCCGCAAGCTTGGTGCCGACGGCCGGCGTCGTCGGTGGCGTCGTTGTGCCGCCGCCGTCCACATAGCAGGCCTTCGCGACATTGGGCGCGGGATCCGAGCCGAAGTACACGTTGTTGCAGGCCGCCGTGCCGGTCACGGTTTTTTGCACCCAGCTCGTGCCGGCACCGTACTTCACCATGGTCGGACTCGTGACCGTGAAGCTCTCGAATTCGGCCGCAAGCTTGGTGCCGGAGGGCGGCGTCGTGGACGTCGTGTCGACCGAATAGCAGGCCTTCGCGACACTGGGCGCGGGATCCGAGCCGAAGTAGGCGTTGTTGCAGGCCGCGGTGCCGGTGACGGTCTTCTGCACCCAGTTGGCGCCGGCGCCGTACTTGACGACGGTGGCTGTGGCGACCGTGAACGAACCGCCTTCATTGGCCAGCAGCGTCCCGCCGGTCGTCGTGCCGGATTGGGCGTAGCAGCCCTTCACCACGTCGGGGGTGGGGTCACTGCCGAAGAAGGCGGTGCTGCACACGCCCGACCCGCTGACGGTCTTCTGGACGAATGTCGAACCTGAGCCGTACTGGACGACCGTGCCGCTGGGCACGTTGAACGACTGGTTTTCGGTCGCGATGCTGATCCAGCTCGCGTCCAGCTTCTGCGTCCCGGCGGCGTCCTTGCCGGTGCCCGAAAGCGCGACGAGCGCAGCGTCGGATGTCACTTCAGCGGATTTCGCGGTCGAGGTGCCGGCAGCGCCTGCACTTCCCAAACCACCGCCGGAACTCCCGCCGCCGCAACCTGCCACGATGGCTAGCGCCACGAGACAGGACAACTTTGATATTACTTTCACACTTGACTCCTTCAGTTGACATGATTTTTCCTACATATGCATGGCAACGCAATCAAGTGACAAAGGACTTTTCCTACATTTTGTTTTCCCGTATTCGCCAACTATTCGGCGACTTCTTCGCTCATTTCTCGCGTCAACGTTAGAAAGTTCCTGCAACGAGCCCGGCACGGAGAAGACGTGAAAGACCATGATGGCCTTACACGCATTCACAAAAAGCACGGGGGCGAACTGGAGATGCACCAGACCGGGGCGCACTTCGGAGCACCCGGTACGGCATGGACGGAGGGGTTTGACTGGTCCCGGCGAGCCGCGAAGCCGCCGCGGGGCCAGGGCCGATCAGCGTTGTCGGAGTCGCGAACGCAGCGGCGTCGCCCCCGCTTGCAGGGCCTCAGCCGCGCCGCGCGCGCGCCTTCCAGCCGGCCCCTTTGGCAGGCCTCCGGAAACAGCCCCGACAGTCCCTAGAACAGCACCCGGCTGCGGATCGTTCCCGGCACCCTGGCCAGCTTTTCGAGCGCAAGGTCGGATGAGGCGGCATCGATGTCGGTCACCACGTAGCCCACCTTCTCGTTGGTCTGCAGGAACTGCGAGGCGATGTTGATGCGGTTGTCCGAGAAGATCCTGTTGATCTCCGACAGCACGCCCGGGACATTGCGGTGGATGTGCAGCAGGCGATGCTTGCCCGGGTGCGCCGGCAGGGCCACCTCGGGGAAATTGACCGACGAGGTCGAGGTTCCGTTGTCGCTGTACTTCACCA
This sequence comes from Variovorax sp. M-6, assembly GCF_052114385.1. Classification (NCBI taxonomy): domain Bacteria; kingdom Pseudomonadati; phylum Pseudomonadota; class Betaproteobacteria; order Burkholderiales; family Comamonadaceae; genus Variovorax; species Variovorax sp. M-6. Next base: position 2,698 of record NZ_JBFREQ010000014.1, read on the forward strand.
GCTTCTCGGCCACCTCGAGACCGATGTTGGCCTGCGCCTCCATGGTGGAGCCGCCGATGTGCGGCGTCAGGATCACGTTGTCGAGTCCGCGCAGCGGCGACAGGAACTCGTCCTTGTTGCTGCGCGGCTCGACCGGGAAGACGTCGATCGCGGCGCCCAGCAGCTTCTTCGCCTTCAGCGCCTCGGCCAGCGGCTCGATCTCGACCACCGTGCCGCGCGAGGCGTTGATCAGGATCGCGCCCGGCTTCATGGCCGCGATCTCGGCGCTGCCGATCATCCACTGCGTGGCCTGCGTCTCGGGCACATGCAGGCTCACGATGTCGCTCTGCGCCAGCAGGTCGGGCAGGAGCCGCACCTGACGGGCGTTGCCCAGCGGCAGCTTGGTGACGACGTCGTAGAAGCAGACGTTCATGCCCAGCGCCTCGGCCAGCACCGAGAGCTGGGCGCCGATCGAGCCGTAGCCCACGATGCCGAGCGTCTTGCCGCGGATCTCGAAGGCGTTGTCGGCCGACTTGAGCCAGCCGCCGCGATGCGCGACCGCACTTTTCTCGGGCACGCCGCGCAGCAGCAGGATGGCTTCGGCCAGCACCAGTTCGGCCACCGAGCGGGTATTGGAGAAAGGCGCGTTGAAGACGGCCACGCCGTGCTCGCGCGCCGCATCGAGATCGACCTGATTGGTGCCGATGCAGAAGCAGCCCACGGCCACCAGCTTCTGCGCTTCGGCGAACACCTCGGCCGTGAGCTGCGTGCGCGAACGGATGCCGAGGAAGTGCACGTCGGCGATGCGGGCCCTGAGTTCGGCGTCAGGCAGCGCGCCGGAAAGCGACTCGATGTTCGTGTAGCCGGCCGCCTTCAACACCTCGATCGCCGAAGGATGGATGCCCTCGAGCAGGAGGAACTTGATCTTGCTTTTGTCGAGTGAAGTCTTGCTCATTCCGAGGCCAAAAAAAGCGAAGGACGATGCTAGCATGGTGCGCCGCAGCATGCAGTGCGCGCTGCGGCGCACCAAAAGGGTTTCCCCGATTGGTGGACGCTGCGCCGCGCGCAAAGAATATGTGACGCTGTCGTGTCATACGCGCGACCTAGCATCCGCGCTTTCATTTCCCCCCTCAGGAGTCTTCATGCGATTCAAAACGCTCGCCATGGCATCGGCGCTGGCCGCAACGCTTTCCACTTCCGCGTTGGCACAGACCGAGATCCAATGGTGGCATTCCATGACCGCCGTCAACAACGAATGGGTCAACGATCTGGCCAGGCAGTTCAACGAGAGCCAGAAGGACTACAAGATCGTGCCGACCTACAAGGGCCAGTACGACGAATCGATGACCGCCGCCATCGCCGCGTTCCGGGCCGGCAATGCACCGCACATCCTGCAGGTGTTCGAGGTGGGCACCGCGACGATGATGGCCAGCAAGGGCGCCATCGTGCCGGTCGGCCAGGTCATGAAGGACGCCGGCGAGAAGTTCGACCCCAGCGCCTACATCCCCGCCGTCGCCGGCTACTACACGGCGCCGAACGGCCAGATGCTGAGCTTCCCGTTCAACAGCTCGACGACCATCTTCTATTTCAACAAGGACGCCTTCAAGGCGGCCGGCCTGCCCACCGACAAGGCGCCGGCGACCTGGCCCGAAGTGGTCGCCGCCGCGGCCAAGCTCAAGGCCAGCGGCCACAAGTGCCCGTTCACGACCGCCTGGCAGAACTGGACCCAGCTCGAGAGCTTCTCGGCCTGGCACAACGTCGAGTTCGCCACCAAGAACAACGGCCTCTCGGGCCTGGACACCCGGCTGAAGGTCAATTCGCCGCTGCACGAGCGCCACATCGACAACCTCGCAAGCATGGCCAAGCAGGGCCTGTTCATCTACAAGGGCCGCTCCAATGTGCCCGAGGCTTCGTTCGTCTCGGGCGAGTGCGCCATGATCGCCACCTCGTCGGGCTTCTACGGCAACGTGGCGAAGAATGCCAAGTTCGCCTACGGCCTGACCGCACTGCCCTACTACCCCGACGTGCCGGGCGCGCCCCAGAACACGGTCATCGGCGGCGCGAGCCTGTGGGTGATGGCGGGCAAGAAGTCCGAGGAATACAAGGGCATCGCCAAGTTCTTCAGCTTCATCTCCACGCCTGAAGTGCAGTCCGCCAGCCACAAGCGCACGGGCTACCTGCCGGTCACCACGGCCGCCTACCAGCTCACCGACAAGTCCGGCTTCTACAAGCAGAACCCGGGCACCGACGTCGCCGTGACGCAGATGATCCGCAAGGTGACCGACAAGAGCCGCGGCATCCGCCTGGGCAACTACGTGCAGATCCGGGCGATCGAGGACGAAGAACTCGAGCAGGTCTGGAGCGGCAAGAAGACCGCCAAGGAAGCGCTCGATGCGATCGTGACGCGCGGCAACGAGCAGCTCGAACGCTTCCAGAAAGCTAATAAGGGCTGAAAGCCCTATTTAGCTTCGCTCCAACAGGGCACCCCTCCCTGCCCTCCCCGCCAAGCGGGCCTGACAAGGGCTCACGCCCTTGCAGCCCCTTGGGCACAACATGGCACCCCTCCCTGCCCTCCCCGCCAAGCGGGGAGGGTGCCTGCCACCCAAGCGGACGCAGTTAGACTCGCAGCCCCGTCGGGCCTAAGAACCGGCGGGGTTTCTTTTTGAGGGATTCATGGAAAAACGCGTCGTCTTTCGCTCGGGCTGGCTGCCGTGGGCGCTGCTCGCGCCGCAAATGGTCGTCATCGTCGTGTTCTTCTTCTGGCCGGCCAGCCAGGCGCTGTTGCAGTCGATGCAGATGCAGGACGCCTTCGGCACCTCGACCGAATGGGTGGGCCTCGACAACTTCAAGCAGCTGTTCGCCGACCCGAAGTACATCGAGTCCTTCGAGACCACGGCGCTGTTCTCGATCCTGGTCGCCTTCTTCGGCCTCACGATCTCGCTCGTGCTCGCCGTCTTCGCGGACCGCATCGTGCGCGGCGCGATGGTCTACAAGACACTCCTGATCCTGCCCTACGCGGTGGCGCCCGCGGTGGCCGCCGTGCTGTGGGTGTTCATGTTCTCGCCGTCGCTGGGCGTGGTCGCCTACGCGCTCGGCAAGGTCGGCATCAACTGGAACCACCTGCTCGATTCGACCCATGCCATGACGCTGATCGTGATGGCCGCGGTCTGGAAGCAGATCTCCTACAACTTCCTGTTCTTCCTGGCCGGCCTGCAGTCGATTCCGAAGTCGCTGATCGAAGCCGCCGCCATCGACGGCGCCAAGCCCTGGCGGCGCTTCTGGACGGTGCAATTCCCGCTGCTGTCGCCGACCACTTTCTTCCTGCTGGTGATCAACGTGGTCTACGCCTTCTTCGACACCTTCGCGATCGTCGATGCCGCGACCCAGGGCGGACCGGGCCGGGCGACCTCGATCCTGGTCTACAAGGTCTACTACGACGGCTTCAAGGCCATGGATCTCGGCGGCTCGGCCGCGCAGTCGGTGGTGCTGATGGCGATCGTGGTGGTGCTCACCGTGGTCCAGTTCCGCTATGTCGAAAAGAAGGTGAACTACTGATGGTCGAACGAAGTCCCTCCCTTGGCATCCTGGCGCATGCCGTGATGATCTTCGGCGTGCTGATCGTCGCCTTCCCGCTCTACCTGGCCTTCGTGGCGTCGACCCACACGGCGCAGGAGATCGTGCAGGCACCGATGCCGCTGCTGCCCGGCGGCCATTTCTGGGAAACCTACAAGTCGGCGCTGTTCGGCCGCACGGCCGGCGCCGGATCGACCGCCCCCGTGGCCCGCATGATGTGGGTCAGCCTGGTGTCGGCGCTGGTCATCACCTTCGGCAAGATCGCGATCTCCCTGCTGTCGGCCTTCGCGGTGGTGTATTTCCGCTTCCCGTTCAAGACCCTGTGCTTCTGGGCCATCTTCATCACGCTGATGCTGCCGGTCGAGGTCCGCATCGGCCCGACCTACCAGGTGGTCTCGGACCTCGGCATGCTCAACAGCTATGCCGGCCTGACGATCCCGCTGATCGCCTCGGCGACCGCGACCTTCCTGTTCCGCCAGTTCTTCCTGACCGTGCCCGACGAGCTGATCGAGGCCGCCCGCATGGACGGCGCCGGCCCGATGCGCTTCTTCTGGGATGTGCTGCTGCCGCTGTCGAAGACCTCGATCGCGGCGCTGTTCGTGATCCAGTTCATCTACGGCTGGAACCAGTACCTGTGGCCGCTGCTCGCGACCACGACCGAGGACATGTATCCGGTGGTGATCGGCATCAAACGCATGATCGCCGGCGGCGACGGCCAGAACGAATGGAACATCGTGATGGCGACCGCACTGCTGGCGATGCTGCCGCCGGCGCTGGTCGTGCTCCTGATGCAGAAATGGTTCGTCAAGGGCCTGGTGGACACCGAAAAATGAACCACCCCCAGGTTGGCTCACTTCGTGTAGCCGCCCACCCCCTGCGAGGGGGCAATACCGGCGGCCCGGCAAAGCCGGTTCCGCGGTATTCCTGGAACGAGATCGGTACGCGCGATGCGTGTGTCGAATTGGAGAACTGAGAAAAACACATGGCAGCACTTTCACTGCGCAACGTCATCAAGCGCTACGGCCACGGGCCGAAGGCGAACCAGGTCATCCACGGCGTCAGCGCCGAGATCCCCGACCATGAATTCGTCGTCATCGTCGGCCCCTCGGGCTGCGGCAAGTCGACGCTGCTGCGCATGGTCGCCGGGCTGGAGGAAATCAGCGCCGGCGAGATCCGCATCGGCGACCGCGTGGTGAACAACCTCGAGCCCTCCGAACGCGACATCGCGATGGTGTTCCAGAACTACGCGCTCTACCCGCACATGACGGTGTTCGACAACATGGCCTACGGCCTGAAGATCGCCAAGGTGCCGGTGCCCGAGATCAAGACGCGGGTCGACAAGGCCGCCGGCATCCTCGAGCTCGGCCACCTGCTCGAGCGCAAGCCGCGCGAGCTCTCCGGCGGCCAGCGCCAGCGCGTGGCGATGGGCCGCGCGATCGTGCGCCAGCCGAAGGTGTTCCTGTTCGACGAACCGCTGTCGAACCTGGACGCCAAGCTGCGCGCCCAGACCCGCCTCGAGATCCAGAAGCTGCACCGCGAGCTCGGCATCACCTCCCTCTTCGTCACCCACGACCAGGTCGAGGCCATGACGCTGGCCGAGCGCATCATCGTCATGAACGGCGGCGTGATGGACCAGTTCGCCACCCCCGAGGAGGTGTACTCGCGCCCCGCCACCACTTTCGTCGCCAGCTTCATCGGCTCGCCGCCGATGAACCTGCTGCGGCACGCGCCGGGCGTGCGGCCCGGCATGATCCTCGGCATCCGTCCCGAGCACCTGAGCCTCGACGCGAGCGGCTGGACGGTGCAGGTCGAGCACGTGGAGCTGCTGGGCGCCGAGCGGCTGATCTACGGCCGCATCGGTGAGGAGCAGCTCATCATGCGTGTCGACGAGGGCCACACGCCACCGGTCGCGGGCGACACGGTCAAGATCGCCGCGCGCCAGGACAAGCTGCACTGGTTCGACGCCGGCTCCGGCAAGCGAAGCGCATGAGTGCCGGCGTGAACTGGCCGTACCCGCGCTGGATCGCCCATCGCGGCGCCGGCAAGCTCGCGCCCGAGAACACCCTGGCGGCCTTCCGGCTGGGCGCCGAACACGGCTATCGCATGTTCGAATGCGATGCCAAGCTCAGCGCCGACGGCGTGCCCTTTCTGCTGCATGACGCCACGCTCGAGCGCACCAGCAACGGCCACGGCATCGCCGGCGAGCAATCCTGGGCAGCCCTGTCGCGGCTCGACGCCGGCGCCTGGCATTCGCGCCGCTACGCCGGCGAGCCGCTGGCGAGCCTCGAGGGCCTGATCCGTTTCTGCCTCGCGAACGGCCACGCGCTCAACATCGAGATCAAGCCGACGCCGGGCCAGGAACAACGGACGGGCGACGTGGTGGCACGGCAAGCCGCGCAGCTCTGGACCGCATCGGAGCTGCCGCCGCCCCTGCTGACCTCGTTTGCACCCGACGCCCTGCGCGCGGCCCGCGCGGCCGAGCCGCAGTTGCCGCGCGGCCTGCTGCTTGACACGCTGCCGAAGGGCTGGCTCGACCTGGCGCTCGAGCTCGGCTGTGTCGCGGTCGTCTGCAACCAAGCGCTGTGGGACGCCGCCACGGTGGCCCGGGTGCACGCCGCAGGCCTGCGCGCGCTGAGCTACACCGTGAACGATGAATGGGCGGCCGAACGGCTGACCGCGATCGGCACCGACGGCATCATCACCGACCGGGTCGACCGCTTCAGCCCGGTGGCCTGACCCGCCGACGGCTTGTTTCAACTCGGCGGCCGGCGGCTTTTATGATGAAGACCATGCGCTGGTTCTCCCCTCTCGCGGTCCTCCTGCTGGCCGTCGCGCTGTGCAGCGGCACCTGGGCCCAGCCAGGCAACGCGCCCGAGGTCGCACCCACGGTGGCGGCACTGCGAAGCCAGCTCGAGAACGTGCCGGTCGAGGTGGAGACCAACGCCGACGTGCGCGGCGTGGTCGAGCAGCTCAACGCCATCAGCGCCGCAACCGACAAGTTCATCGCCGCGCGCACCGGCGACCTCAACGACCTGAACGCCCGGCTGGGCGAACTGGGCAATGCGCCGGCCGCGGGGGCAACCGAGAATCCCGACATCACCCGCCGCCGGGCGGAGCTGATCAAGGRGCGCAACGCGCGCGATGCCGACATCCGGCTCGCGCGACTGGTCTCGGTAGACGCCCAGCAGCGCGCCGGCGAATTGCTGGCCAAACGCCGTGCGCTGTTCGAAGCCCAACTGACCGAGCGCTCGCCTTCCCCGTTGGGACGGGACTTCTGGGACGACGTCAGCGACGCCTGGCCGGGCGACCTGGTCCGGCTCGAGCGGCTCGGCGCCGAGGTGGAGGACGGCATGCGGACCGCTCGCGAACCGGTCCATGCGCCCGCGGTGCTCGGCACCCTGGCATTGGCCTTGCTGGTGGCCCTGCTGGGCAACTGGCTGGCCGAGCGCGCCCTGACCCGGTTCGCCGCCCGCTACCTGCCGTCCGGTCGACTGCGGCGCTCCCTGCTGGTGATCGCGATCGTCACCACCAACGTGCTGCTGGTCGGCCTGGCGGCACAGGGCGTGTTCGCGGTGTTCGACAGCCACGGCCTCTGGGGGCCCCAGACCCGCAAGCTGGGGCAGGCCGTGGTGCAGTCGAGCATCTTCATCGCCTTCGTGGTGGGACTGGGCCGCGCACTGCTGTCCAACGGACGGCCTTCGTGGCGATTGCCGCCGCTCTCGGATGCGATGGCGGCACGGCTGGCACCCTTTCCCTGGGTCATGGCCGGGGTAGCTGCGGTGGTGTGGGCGCCGACCCAGGTCAACGCGGTGGTGGAGGCGAGCTTTGCCGCCGTGGTGGCCACCCACGTCATGACCGCCCTCGTCCTGACGGGCATGATCGGCGCGATGCTGCTGCGCCTGCACAGCGCGCCGGCCGCCGAAGCGCCGGCCGCCGCCGCCGGGATGCAGCCGAAGGAAGCCGGGACCGGCCCGGCGGAGGCGGCACCCTCCGCCGCCGCCGGCGGCCTCGAAAGGCCGATGTGGGTCGGCGTACTGCTGGCCGGGGTGATGCTGATCCTGATCGTGATCTGGGTGCTGGTGGCGATCGGCTACGTCGCGATGGCGAGCTTTCTTGCGAGCCAGCTCACCTGGGCCGGCATCGTGGTGGCCGCCTTCTACGTGCTGTTCAAGTTTGCCGACGACCTGTTCGTGGCGGTGGTTTCCTCGCGCAGCAGCTTCGGCGAGCGCCTGCAGCTGAGCTTCGGCCTGCAGCCGCGCACCCTCGATCAGGCGGCGGTGGTGCTCTCGGGCCTGAGCCGCGTGATCCTGTTCTTCTACATGGTGATCGCGCTGGCGACGCCCCTGGGCACCAGCCCCGGCGAGGTCTACCAGCGCAGCGGCAAGTTCGGCAGCGGCGTCAAGATCGGCGAGATCCAGCTGGTGCCCGGCGCGATCGTCAGCGCAGTCACCGTGCTGGTGATCGGCTTCGTCGCCCTGCGCGTGGTCAAGCGCTGGCTGGAGCAGCGCTATCTGCCGCACACCGGGCTCGAGCCCGGCATGCAGAGCTCGATCACCACCCTGCTCGGCTACGTCGGCGGGATCATGGTGATCGCCTTCGGGCTCTCGGCACTGGGCATCGGCATCGAGCGCATCGCCTGGGTGGCGAGCGCGCTGTCGGTGGGCATCGGCTTCGGCCTGCAGGCGATCGTGCAGAACTTCATCTCCGGCCTGATCCTGCTGGCGGAGCGCCCGGTCAAGGTCGGCGACTGGGTGGTGCTGGGCAATGCCGAGGGCGATGTGCGCCGGATCAACGTGCGCGCCACCGAGATCCAGTTGGGCGACCGCTCCACGATGATCGTGCCGAACTCGGAGTTCATCACCAAGACCGTGCGCAACATGACGCTCGCGAATGCCGAGGGCCGGGTGCTGATCCGCCTGCCGATGCCGCTGACCACCCACGCCAACCGGGCCCGCGAGGTGATGCTGGCGGCTTTCGCCAGTCATCCGGGCGTGCTGGCCACCCCGGCTCCCTCGGTCACGCTGGAGGGCGTGGAGGTGGGTTTCCTGATCTTCCAGGCGGTCGCCTATGTGCAGAGCCCCAGGCTGGCCGGCGGCGTGCGCAGCGACGTGCTGTTCGAGATGCTCGAGGGGCTGCGGGCGGCCGATCTGCCGATGGCCGCCTATCCGGGGGCGCCAGCCTATGCGGGCGCGCCCGGGGCGCCGGCGGCCGTCGCCGCCCCACCACCACCGATATTGCCTGGCCTGGCGGGCTAGGGCCTGTGAACAGGCCCTAGGCGCGGCGCCAGCCGCCGGCCACCAGCCACTGGCTGGTGGCGCAGGCCAGCACCAGGGCCGCATATGTCGCCATCTTGCCGTCGCGGCCGAAGATCACGAGGCCGGCCGAGAGCACCCCGACGCCAACTATGAAATTGATAGCAGCCACGACCCACCAGGCGGGTGCCTTCGCGCTTTTTCGCATGGAGATCCGGCCCAGCAGCGCGCACAGCAAACCGACCGCGAAGGCAGGCGCGACGAAATTGAGCAGGTGATTGAAGAGGTCCAGCGGTGCCATGACAGGGGATTCGCCGCTTTGCCGCGGACTTTTTCGCCGCCGCGGGCGGTCCGGGCGCTGCTGATTTTATAATCAGCAGCTATGTCAGTCTGGGCCCTCGGCTTGAACCACACGACCGCGCCGCTCGACCTGCGCGGTCGTTTCGCGTTCGCCATCGACCAGATCGCCCCCACGCTGCAGAGTCTGCGGCATTCCTTCGGCTCCCAGCGGCACCCCGGCGTCGAGGCCGCGATCATCTCGACCTGCAATCGCACCGAGATCTATTGCGCCGCCGATCAGCTGGCGCTCGACCACACGGTCGACTGGCTGGCCCGCAGCGGCGGCGTCGCCCCCGCCCTGCTGCGCTCGCATGCGTACACCCTGCACGACGACCACGCGGCGCGCCACGCCTTCCGGGTCGCCAGCGGGCTCGATTCCATGGTGCTCGGCGAGGCCCAGATCCTCGGCCAGATGAAGGATGCGGTACGCGCCGCCGAAACAGCCGGCGCGCTGGGCAGCACGTTGAACCAGCTGTTCCAGCGTTCCTTCGCGGTCGCCAAGGAAGTGCGCACCGCGACCGAGATCGGCGCCCATTCGATCAGCATGGCGGCCGCGGCCGTGCGCCTGGCCGGCCAGCTGTTCGAGGACCTGCAGCGCACCCGGGTGCTGTTCGTGGGCGCCGGCGAAATGATCGACCTCGCCGCGACCCATTTCGCGGCCAGGCAGCCCAAATCCATCGTGATCGCCAATCGCACGCTCGAACGCGGCGAGAAGCTGGCCTCGCGCTTCGGCGGCGAAGCGATGCGCCTGGCCGACCTGCCGGCGCGGCTGGCCGAGTTCGACATCGTCGTGAGCTGCACCGCGAGCACGCTGCCGCTGATCGGGCTCGGGGCGGTCGAGCGCGCGCTCAAGCTGCGCAAACACCGCCCGATGTTCATGGTCGACCTCGCCGTGCCGCGCGACATCGAGCCCGAAGTCAAGGCGCTCGAGGACGTCTACCTCTACACCGTCGACGACCTCGCCCAGGTGGTGCAACAAGGCCAGGCCAACCGGCAGGCCGCGGTGGCGCAGGCCGAGGTCATCATCGACGCCGGCGTCCAGAGCTTCATGCATTGGCTGGACCAGCGCGGCACGGTGCCGCTGATCCGGCAGCTCAACGCGCAGACCGACGAATGGCGCGCCGTCGAGCTGGCGCGCGCACGCAAGCTGCTGGCCAAGGGCGAGAGCGTCGACGCGGTGCTGGAGGCGCTGTCGCGCGGACTCACCCAGAAGATGCTGCACGGCGCGCTGGCCGAACTGCATGCCGGCGATGCCGCCGCGCGCGAACAGACGGCACAGACCGTGTCGCGCCTGTTCCTGCGCAGCGAGCTGCGCAAAGAGCGTTAGCGACGCTCGTCGCAGCGGCGCCGCCGGTGCCGCTCCCCGCCGTCGCCGCGCCCCGCTCGCGGTCCGTTCCCTGGCCACCCACCCATTTCCGTGAAACCCTTCCTGCGTCACCAACTCGAGCGCTATGCGCAACGCCTCGGCGAACTCGATTTCCTGCTCTCGCGCGAGGACATCATGTCCGACATGGCGCAGTACCGCACCATCTCGCGTGAACATGCCGAGGTGACGCAGATCGCCGGGCGCTACAGCCGCTACCTGCAGCGCGAGGCCGACCTGGCCAGCGCCCGCGAGATGCTGGGCGAGCCCGAGATGGCGGAGATGGCCCAGGAGGAAATCGCCGCTGCCGAGGCCGAGCTGAGACAGCTCGACGACGAACTCCAGCGCCTGCTGCTGCCCAAGGATCCGGACGACGCCCGCAACGCTTTCCTCGAGATCCGCGCCGGCACCGGCGGCGACGAATCGGCGCTGTTCGCCGGCGACCTGCTGCGCATGTACACGCGCTACGCCGAACGCACCGGCTGGCGCTGCGAGATCGTGAGCGAGAGCGAGAGCGAACTCGGCGGCTACAAGGAAGTGGTGATCCGCATCGTCGGCGACGACGTGTTCGGCAAGCTGCGCTTCGAATCCGGCGGCCACCGGGTGCAGCGCGTGCCGGCCACCGAGACCCAGGGCCGCATCCACACCAGCGCCTGCACGGTCGCCGTGCTGGCCGAACCCGACGAAGCTCAGGCGGTGCAGATCAACCCGGCCGACCTGCGCATCGACACCTACCGCGCCAGCGGAGCCGGCGGCCAGCACATCAACAAGACCGATTCGGCGGTGCGGATCACGCACATCCCGACCGGCATCGTCGCCGAGTGCCAGGACGACCGCAGCCAGCACCGCAACAAGGCCAAGGCGCTGCAGGTGCTGTCGGCGCGCATCCAGGAGAAGGACCGCAGCGAGCGCGCCGCCAAGGACGCGGCCGTGCGCAAGGGCCTGATCGGCACCGGCGATCGCTCGGACCGCATCCGTACCTACAACTTCCCGCAGGGCCGGCTCACCGACCACCGCATCAACCTCACGCTCTACAAGCTGCTGGCGATCATGGAAGGGGACCTGGGCGACGTGCTGGCCGCACTGCAGGCCGCGCGCGAGGCCGAACAGCTGGCCGAGCTCGAAGCCAGCCTGCCCGCGTGACAGCATCGCCCGACCATCAGCCTTCGACCGCGGCGCACATGCTGGCCGCGGCGGCGGCTCTCGGGATCGACCGGCTCGATGCGCAACTGCTGTTGCTGCATGCGCTGGGCCGCCCCGGGAGCGAACGCGCCTGGCTGCTGGCCCATGACACCGACACGCTCCCCGACACCATCCGGGAAGCCTGCGAGCGGCTCTTCATGCGGCGCCTGGCCGGCGAACCGGTGGCTTACCTGGTGGGCGAGAAGGAATTCCACGGCCTCGGCCTCCTGGTCGACGCCCGCGTGCTGGTGCCCCGGCCCGACACCGAGACGCTGGTCGAATGGGCGCTGCACTGCCTGGACGGCCGCGGCACGCCCGCCGTGCTCGACCTCGGCACCGGCAGCGGAGCGATCGCGCTGGCGATCGCGCATGCACGCCCGGACGCCCGCGTCGCGGCCGTCGACGCCAGCGCCGAAGCACTGGCCGTGGCCCGCGCCAACGCCGACCGGCTCGGCCTGACGGTGCGCTTCGCCCAGGCCGACTGGCTGGAAGGCGCCGACGGCGGGCTGGACCTGATCGTCTCGAACCCGCCCTACATCGTGGCCGGCGACCCGCACCTGGCCGCGCTGCGGCATGAACCGCTGCAAGCGCTGGTTTCGGGCGCCGACGGGCTGGACGACATCCGCCGCATCGTCCAGTCGGCCCCGGGACACCTGGCGCCGGACGGCTGGCTGCTGCTGGAGCATGGCTACGACCAGGCCGAGGCGGTACGGCAACTGCTGGCCGGGCGCGGATTCGTCCAGACCCAAAGCCGCGACGACCTCGCCGGCATCGCGCGCTGCTCCGGCGGAATCTGGCCGGGAGTGAAATAATCCGGCCAGTCCAATTTCAGGAGTTCCCCATGTCCGACACCCAGCAACGCATCGACGATCTCGTCAAGAGCAACGATCTCGTGCTCTTCATGAAGGGCAATGCCAGCTTCCCGATGTGCGGCTTCTCGGGCCGAGCGATCCAGATCCTCAAGGCCGTCGGGGTCGACACCCGCACGCTCAAGACCGTCAACGTGCTGGACGACGCCGAAGTGCGCCAGGGCATCAAGGAATACAGCAACTGGCCGACCATCCCCCAGCTCTACGTCAAGGGCGAATTCGTCGGCGGCTCGGACATCCTGATGGAGATGTACGAATCGGGCGAGTTGCAGCAAATGCTCAACGGCAGCCCCGCCTGAAACAGGCTCCCCCAGGGTTGGCTCACGGCATGTAGCCGGCCACGCGGCACGCGTCGCGATCCCGTAGAGCACGACGATCCCCACCGCGGCGTGTGACCGCCGCGCGACAGATCCGCAAAACACCTCGAAGCGAGAAAACGTAGACATCCGTCGAACCCGGGCACGGCTTATGCTGTCCAAAGAGTGTTCGAAACCGGAGGTGTCCATGGATTCCCGCAGTCTCGTCCCCGCCTCGCCGACGTTCCAGTTGCCGGTCGCCCACCTGCGCAGCGTATTCCAGACGCACGACGTCGAGCGCAAGCTCGCCAAGCTCCCCGATCGCGACCACGAGCACCTGCGAACCACCTACGAACGCATGCTCGAGCGCGGCCCGGACCGCTTCCAGGTCAAGCCCAGCGGCGTGCCGGAAATGGCCTCGCTCTACGCCCAGCTGCCCAACTTCACCGAGGTGCTCGACGACGTGCGTCGCCATGTCGCGCTGGCGCAGGACAGCCGCGACGGGCTCGAAGTCACGCCGATGCTGCTGCTCGGTGCGCCCGGCATCGGCAAGACCCATTTCGCCAGGAAGCTCGCCGAGCTGCTGGGCACCGGCATGTCGCTGGTGCCGATGAACTCGATGACCGCCGGCTGGCTGCTCTCCGGTGCCTCCTCGCAATGGAAGGGATCCAAGCCCGGCAAGGTCTTCGAGGCGCTGGTCGAGGGCCAGTACGCCAACCCCGTGATGGTGGTCGACGAGATCGACAAGGCCGGCGCCGACAGCCAGTACGACCCGCTGGGCGCCTTGTACAACCTGCTCGAGCACGACACCGCGCACGCCTTCGTCGACGAGTTCGCCGAAGTGGCCATCGATGCCAGCCAGGTGATCTGGATCACGACGGCCAATGATGCGCGTGGCATTCCCGAGCCCATCCTCAACCGCATGAACGTGTTCGAGATCGACGCGCCCTCGCCCGAGGCGGCACGCCAGATCGCACGCCAGCTCTACGCCTCGATCCGTGGCGACCACGACTGGGGCCGCCGGCTGGTCGACGAGCCTGCGGCCGACGTGCTCGATCACCTGGCCGCTCTGGCGCCGCGCGAGATGCGGCGCGCCCTGATGACCGGCTTCGGCAATGCCCGGCTGGCCGGCCGCGACGAGGTCCGGGTCGAAGATCTGCCGCGCGCCCACGCCGCCAGGAGCCGGATCGGGTTCGTCCAGTAGCGGCTCGTTCGCGGCTCATGGCACCATGGCGGTCTTCATCGACCGACCCATGACCCTGACACAGAGCCTCCTGATCATCGTCGCGCTGATCGCGACCAGCGCCTTCTTCTCCCTGGCCGAGATCTCGCTGGCGGCTTCCCGCCGCCTGCGGCTGCGCCAGATGGCGGACGAGGGCGACGCACGCGCCGAACGCGTGCTGCGCATCCAGGAGCAGCCGGGCCACTACTTCACCGTGGTGCAGATCGGCCTCAACGCGGTCGCGATCCTCGGCGGCGTGGTCGGCGAAGGTGCGCTGAGCCCCTACTTCGCGCGCCTGTTCGAGGTCTGGCTCAGCGTCGACGCATCCCAGACTGCCGCCTTCCTGGCCTCTTTCATCACCATCATCTCGGTCTTCCTGGTCTTCGCCGACCTGTTCCCCAAGCGCCTGGGCATGAGCAGCCCGGAATCGCTCGCGGTGCGCATGGTCGGGCCGATGCAGGTCCTGATCACCGCCTTCAAGCCGCTGGTCTGGCTGTTCACCGTCTCCACCGACCTGCTGTTCAAGCTGCTCGGCATGCCGTTGCAGCGCGATGAAAAGATCACTTCGGCCGACATCCTCGCGATGACCGAGGCCGGGGCCCGCGCCGGCGTGCTCGCCGTGCGCGAGCAGCAGGTGATCGCCAACGTCTTCGAGCTCGACACGCGCGTGGTCAGCAGCGTCATGACCTCGCGCGAGCGCATCGCATGGTTCCTGCGCGACGATCCCGAAGACGTGCTGCGGGCGCGCATCGTGGCCGAGCCTTTCTCTGCCTATCCGGTGTGCGAGGGCGACATCGACCACGTGCTGGGCTACGTGGACGCCAAGGACATGTTCCAGCGCGTGCTGAGCGGCCAGCCCCTCGCCTTCGGCCAGGGCCTGCCGCTGCACAAGGCGCTGGTGATCCCCGACCGGCTGTCGCTGACCGAGGTGCTCGAGCAGTTCCAGCAGGCGCACGAGGACTTCGCCATCATCGTCAACGAATACAGCCTGGTGGTCGGCGTGATCACCCTCAACGACGTGATGAGCACCGTGATGGGCGACCTGGTCGGCGACCAGGACGAGGAACAGCAGATCGTCAAGCGCGACGAGAACTCCTGGCTGATCGACGGCGTGACGCCGATCCAGGACGTCCAGCGGGCACTCGACATCGAAGAGCTCCCGCATGCCGAGGAGTACGAGACGCTGGCGGGTTTCCTGATGGTGATGCTGCGCCGCGTGCCCAAGCGGACCGACAGCGTGACCTGGGCCGGCTACACCTTCGAGGTCATCGACGTCGACAGCCACCGCATCGACCAGGTGATGGTGACGAAAACGTGACTCCCCCCCAGGTTGCCCGGCACTTCGTGTCCGGGCGCCCACCCCCTACCGGGGGCAACACCAGTGGCCCGGCGAAGCCGGTTCCACGGTGTTTCACCAACGGGCCTGGCTGCGCCGGCCGGTGAACACACCCGCGCTGTGCTTGTTCTTCGGCCGCGCGCAGCGCGCCCGTTCATGGGCAGTCGCGGAACCGGCTTCGCCGGGCCGCCGGTGTTGCCCCCCGGAAGGGGGTGGGCGGCTACGCGGAGTGAGCCAACCTGGGGGTGAGCTCATTCCACGGATCCTTGAAGACCCACAGCCGCTGGTTCGCGAACACCGCGTCGGGGTACGGCGACTTGCCGCGGCTGCCGTTGTAGCGGCCCAGCGTCATGAAGAGGTCGCCTCTCTCGCGATCGAGGTAGTGGCGCAGGATCACGCAGCCGAAACGGAGGTTGGTCTGCATGTGGAACAGCTTGGACGGGTCGCTGTCGCCGATGACCCGCGTCCAGAAGGGCATCACCTGCATGTAGCCGCGGGCACCGGCACTCGAGACGGCGAACTTGCGGAAGTTGCTCTCGACCTGCACCAGGCCCAGCACCAGGCTGACGTCGAGCCCGGCGCGGCGCGCCTCGTACCAGACGGTCTGCAGGAACTCCTTGCGCGTCGGCCAGTCGGGCAGCTTCTTCTTGAGCCGCTCGCTCGTGGCGCCGAGCCAGCGCAGGTAGGCCATGCGGGCTTCGGTATCGCCGAATTCCGGGATCGGCGGCGCCTTGTTGTGGATCGCCGAGCTCAGCGCGGTGCGCACCGAGTCGATCAGCGGCTCCTCGATCTGCGCGCCGGCGAGTGCGCGCGTCGGCAAGGCGAGCGAGAGCATCCCGGCGGCGGCGCCACCCAGGCAGGAACGCCGGGAAAGGCCGGGCGTGTTCACCGGCCTGGACTCACGCAGCCAGTCGGCCGGTGATGAAGTCCGCGATGCCCGCGGCCGGCACCTTGGTCGCCGCGCTGTCGCGACGATGCTGGTATTCGAGCTGGCCTTCCTTCAGCCCGCGGTCGGAGATCACGACCCGGTGCGGCACGCCGATCAGCTCCCAATCGGCGAACATCGCGCCCGGGCGCTCGCCGCGGTCGTCGAGCAGCACGTCGACACCGCTGGCCAGCAGCTGCGCATAGAGCGCCTCGGCGGCGGTCTTGACCTCGGCGCTGCGGTCCATCCCGATCGGGCAGACCACCACCGTGAAGGGCGCGATGGCATCGGGCCAGATGATCCCGCGCTCGTCGTGGTTCTGCTCGATCGCCGCCGCCGGCAGTCGCGTGATGCCGATGCCGTAGCAGCCCATCTCGAGGAACTGGGGCTTGCCCGCCTCGTCGAGGAAGGTCGCGTTCATCGGCTTGCTGTACTTGGTGCCGAGCACGAACACGTGGCCGACCTCGATGCCGCGCTCGATCGCCAGCAGCCCGCGGCCGTCGGGCGAGGCGTCGCCTGCCACCACGTTGCGCAGATCCGCCACCGCATCGGGCTCGGGCAGGTCGCGGCCCCAGTTGACGCCGGTCAGGTGGAAGTCGACCTCGTTGGCACCGCAGATCCAGTCGGCCATCACCGCGACCTCGCGGTCGGCGACGATCTTCACCGGCTGCTTGAGGTTCAGCGGGCCCAGGTAGCCGGGCTTGCAGCCGAAGTGATCCTCGATCTCGGTCACGGTCGCGAAGCGGAAGCCCCGGTCGAGCCCCGGCACCTTGCTCACCTTGATCTCGTTCATGTCGTGGTCGCCGCGCAGCAGCAGCAGCCAGACCTTCACGGCCTTGATGTTGCCGGCCTCGTCCAGTTCGTCGGTGGCCAGCACCAGCGACTTCACGGTGGTCGCCAGCGGTACGCCCAGCAGCACGGCGACGTCCTCGCAGGTGCTCTTGCCCGGGGTCGGGGTCTTGGTGAGCGCGCCGGTGGCGGGGCCGCGCGGGCCGGCCGGCGCCAGCGCCTCGGCTTTTTCCATGTTGGCCGCGTAGTCGCTGTCGGGGCAAAAGACGATCGCGTCTTCGCCGGTGGCCGCGATGACCTGGAACTCCTGGCTCATGTCGCCGCCGATCGCGCCGCTGTCGGCCGCCACGGCCCGGTAGCGCAGCCCGAAACGGTCGAAGGCCCGGCGGTAGGCGTCCGACATGGCCTGGTAGCTGGCCTTGGCGCCGTCGAGGTCGCGGTCGAAGCTGTAGGCGTCCTTCATGATGAACTCGCGCCCGCGCATCAGGCCGAAGCGGGGCCGCCGCTCGTCGCGGAACTTGGTCTGGATCTGGTAGAAGTTGCGCGGCAGTTGCTTGTAGCTGCGGATCTCCTGGCGCGCGATGTCGGTCACCACCTCCTCGCTGGTCGGCTGGATCACGAAGTCGCGGTCATGGCGGTCCTTCAGGCGCAGCAGCTCGGGGCCGAAGACCTGGAAGCGGCCGGTCTCGGACCAGATCTCGGCCGGCTGCACCACCGGCATCGACAGCTCGACCGCGCCGGCCCGGTTCATTTCCTCGCGCACGATGGCCTCGACCTTGCGGATCACGCGCAGGCCCATGGGCATGTAGGTGTAGATGCCGGTGCCCAGCTTCTTGATCATGCCGGCACGCATCATCAGACGGTGGCTGGCGACCTCGGCATCGGCGGGCGCTTCCTTGAGGGTGGAGATAAAGAATCGGGAAGCTTTCATCGGTCTCGAAGAGGGCTAGAAGCAGTGGTCGGGAGGGCAGGTCCTGAGCGGTCCTGGAACCGGTCGCTTGCCGTGCGCAACCCGGCATGCATAATCGACTCAGTTCAAAAAATTGGGGTTTGATTATGCTCGACCGGGACGGCTTCAGGCCCAACGTCGGCATCATCCTGCTCAACCAGAGAAACCAGGTTTTCTGGGGCAAACGCATCCGCACCCATTCCTGGCAGTTTCCGCAAGGCGGCATCGATCGCGGCGAAAGTCCCGAGCAGGCCATGTTCCGGGAACTGCATGAGGAAGTCGGTCTCCATCCGGAGCATGTGCGAATCGTCGCCCGTACCCGTGACTGGTTGCGCTACGAGGTGCCGGATCGGTTCATCCGCCGTGACGCACGGGGCCATTACAAGGGCCAGAAGCAGATCTGGTATTTGCTTCAGCTGACCGGTCACGACTGGGATCTGAACCTGCGCGCCACCGACCACCCGGAGTTCGACGCCTGGCGCTGGCACGACTACTGGGTGCCGCTCGACGTCGTGGTCGAGTTCAAGCGCGGCGTCTACGAGATGGCGCTGACCGAACTCGCCCGCTACCTGCCTCGGCAGGATTTCCGCAACCGCTTCCTGCGCAGCAATGTGCGGGCCCGCGAATTCGAGCGCCATCCGCCCGGCGCGGGCCATGAACCGACTTTCGAGCTGCCGCCCGGCGCCAGCTTCGATCCCAACCCGAATGCCCACATTGCCAACGACCCTCTCCCGACGAACGATCCGTCCCATGTTCCGCGCTAGCCGCACGATCCTGCTGGCCTGCGCGCTGGGCGCCGCCGGCCTGGCTCAGGCGCAGGTGTTCGGAGACGCCGACTGGAAGGAGACCGAGGCGCCGCCGGCGCCGGCCTTCGACCCCAACAAGCTGATCCCGGTCGACATGCCGCAGTACATGACCCTGAAGTTCGGCATCGATCCGTCGACCATCAAGGTGACCGGCGACGGCGTGGTGCGCTACGTGGTGGTCGCCAGCCATCGCGAGGGCGGCGGCTTCAACGCCTTCTACGAAGGCCTGCGCTGCGCCACCGACGAGTACAAGACCTATGCGCGCTTCACCAACGGCACCTGGGACGTCACGCCGGCGCCCGAATGGAAACGCCTGAACGATCGCAACTCGGTCTACACCAAGGCCTTAGCACGGCAGGGGCTGTGCCGAGGCAGTGCGCCGCGCGCCTCGGTCGGCGAGATGGTCCGCTTCCTGAAGGCCCCGATCCGCGAAGTCGAATAGGACCCGCTGCGCGCGCAGGCGCTCAGGCTTGCAGCAGCACCATGTTGTCGCGGTGGACCATCTCGGGCTCCGCGGCATAGCCCAGCAGGCGCTCGAACTCGGCCGAGGGCTTGCGGCACAGCATCCGGGCTTCGGCGCTCGAATAGTTGGCGAGGCCGCGCCCGAGTTCGACGCCCTGCTCGTCACGGATCGCGATCACGTCGCCGCGCGAGAACTCGCCCTCGACGCCGGTCATGCCGATCGGCAGCAGGCTCTTGCCCTCGGTGCGCACCTTGGCCGCCGCGCCGGCATCCACCGAGACGGCGCCGCGCAGTTGCAGGTGATCGGCCATCCAGCGCTTGCGCGCCTGGTGCTTGGCGGTCTGCGCCACGAGCAGCGTTCCGATGGCTTCGCCGCGCGTGAGGCGCAGCAGGGCGTCGGGCTCGCGGCCCCAGGCGATCACCGTCGACGCGCCGGAGCCGGCCGCACGCTTGGCCGCCAGGATCTTGGTGATCATGCCGCCGCGGCCGATGCTGCTGCCGGCGCCGCCGGCCATGGCCTCGAGCACCGGATCGCCGGCCGCCGCCTCGTCGACGAAGCGGGCGTCCGGGTCCTTGCGGGGATCGGCGCTGTAGAGGCCTTTCTGGTCGGTCAGGATCACCAGCGCATCGGCTTCCACCAGGTTGGCGACCAGCGCGCCCAGGGTGTCGTTGTCGCCGAACTTGATCTCGTCGTTGACCACCGTGTCGTTCTCGTTGATGACCGGCACCACGCCGAGCGCGAGCAGGGTCACCAGCGTCGAACGTGCGTTGAGATAGCGTTCGCGGTCGGCCAGGTCGGCATGGGTCAGCAGCACCTGGGCGCTGCCGATGCCGTTCGCGCGCAGCTGGGTCTCGTAGACCTGCGCCAGCCCCATCTGACCGACTGCGGCAGCGGCCTGCAATTCATGGATCTCGCGCGGTCGCACGCGCCAGCCCAGCCGCTTCATGCCTTCGGCGATGGCGCCGCTCGACACCATCACGACCTCCCGGCCCTCGCGCACCAGCGTCGCGAGCTGCCGGCACCACTCGCCGACGGCGTTCTCGTCGAGCCCGCGGCCCTCGTTCGTCACGAGGCTGGAGCCCACCTTGACGACGATGCGGCGCGCGTCGCGCAACACGGTGGAGCCTGGGGTCGAACTCATTGTTGAATGTCTGGAAAACGCGGATCGATCTCGGTCGGCGGCTGCTCGGCCACCTGCTGCGCCTTGACGTGCTGGTAGATCGCCTGCACCAGCGGCTCGCAGCCCTCGCGCGTGAGCGCCGAGATCTCGAACACCGGGCCCTTGAAACGCAGCCGCTTGACGAAATCCTTGACCCGGGCCGCGCGCTCGTCGTCCGGCACCATGTCGAGCTTGTTCAGCACCAGCCAGCGCGGCTTCTCGTACAGCGACTTGTCGTACTTCTTGAGCTCGCCCGCGATCGCCTTGGCCTGTGCGACAGGGTCCACGCCCTCGTCGAAGGGCGCCAGGTCGACCACGTGCAGCAGCAACCGGGTGCGCTGCAGGTGGCGCAGGAACAGATGGCCGAGGCCGGCGCCTTCGGAGGCCCCTTCGATCAGACCCGGCAGGTCGGCCACCACGAAGCTCTGCTCCGGACCCACGCGCACCACGCCGAGGTTCGGATGCAGCGTGGTGAACGGATAGTCGGCAATGCGCGGGCGGGCATTGGAAATCGCACTGATCAAGGTCGACTTGCCGGCGTTCGGCATGCCGAGCAGGCCGACGTCGGCCAGCACCTTGAGCTCGAGCTTGAGGTTTTTCTTCTCGCCCGGCCAGCCGGGCGTCTTCTGGCGCGGCGCGCGGTTGATGGCACTCTTGAAGCGCATGTTGCCGAAGCCGCCGTCGCCGCCCTTGGCGATCGTGATCACCTCGCCGGGCGTCAGCAGCTCATACAGCACCTCGCCGGTCTCGGCGTCGGAGATGATGGTGCCGACCGGCATCCGGAGCGTCACGTCGTCGCCGGCGGCGCCGAACATGTCGGAGCCCATGCCGTGCTGGCCGCGCTTGGCATCGTGACGGCGCGAGAAGCGGAAGTCGACCAGCGTGTTGAGGTTCGAGTCCGCAACCGCGAACACGTGGCCGCCGCGACCGCCGTCGCCGCCGTTCGGGCCGCCGAATTCCTTGTACTTCTCATGGCGGAACGACACGCAGCCGTTGCCGCCGTCGCCGGCGGCGACGTCGATGAAGGCTTCGTCCACGAACTTCATGAGATGTCCAATCAGTCTACAAAATGAAAAAGCCCCGGCAAAGCGGGGCTTCGAACAGATCGAAGTGACCTGGCTTACGCCGGCGTCACGTTGACCGTGTGCTTGTTGAGTGCACCCTTGGTGCCGAAGGACACATGGCCCTCGACCAGGGCGAACAGCGTGTGGTCCTTGCCGATGCCGACGTTGACGCCGGGATGGAACTGGGTACCGCGCTGGCGCACGATGATCGAGCCCGCGCTGATCAGTTCGCCGCCGAAGCGCTTCACGCCGAGCATCTTGGGCTTGGAATCGCGCCCGTTTCGCGTTGAGCCGCCGCCTTTTTTCTGTGCCATGGAATCTGCTCCTTAGCCGGCGATCGCGCCGATTTGCAGTTCGGTGAACTGCTGGCGATGGCCCTGACGTTTCTGATAGTGCTTGCGACGGCGCATCTTGAAGATGCGAACCTTGTCGTGCTTGCCGTGCGACAGTACCGTGACTGTCACCGTTGCGCCGGACACCAGGGGCGTACCGACCTTGATTTCGCTGCCGGTTCCGACTGCGAGCACTTGATCGATCACGATTTCCTGGCCCACGTCCGCAGCAATCTGTTCTACTTTAATTTTTTCGCCGGAAGCAACGCGATACTGCTTGCCGCCGGTTTTTATGACCGCGTACATATTGACCTCTTGATTAAGATGGCTCCACGGCGAATTCCGCAGAGCCCATGATTATAGCACTCCGGCCGTTTGCCGCCACTGGGCACGCCCCTGCTGCACTGAGGGCGGTCCGGGCGTCCCTATAATCGAGGGCTTCCGGCCGCTTCGGCCTCCAGCGCCATCGTCGCATTTCCTGCAGCGCGCAAGCGCCCTCGCCTTTGTCAGTCCACGCCGCCGACACCTCCCCCGCTGCCGCCGTTCTCAGCCTGATCGCCGAAGACATGGCCAGCGTCGATCTCGTGATCGCCCGCCGACTCGACACCGGCGTCCCGCTGGTGAGCCAGGTCTCCAAGTACATCATCTCCGCCGGCGGCAAGCGGCTGCGCCCGGCACTGCTGCTGCTGATGGCGGGCGCCCTGGACTATCGCGGCGAACAGCGCTTCAATCTTGCCGCCGTGGTGGAGTTCATCCACACGGCCACGCTGCTGCACGACGACGTCGTGGACGAATCCACGCTGCGCCGCGGCCGGCCCACCGCCAACGAATCCTTCGGAAACCCCGCCAGCGTGCTGGTCGGCGACTTCCTGTACTCGCGGGCGTTCCAGATGATGCTGGACGCCAACGACGTGCGCGTGATGCAGATCCTCGCGGAGGCCACCAACGTGATCGCCGAGGGCGAAGTGCTGCAGTTGATGAACATGCACGACGCCACGCTCGACGAAGAGGCCTACCTGAAGGTGATCCGCTCGAAGACCGCCAAGCTGTTCGAGGCCAGCACCCGGCTGGCCGCCGTGCTGGCCGGCGTGGCGCCCGAGGTCGAGGAAGCCTGCGCCGCTTACGGGCAGGCGCTGGGCACGGCCTTCCAGGTCATCGATGACGTGCTCGACTACGCCGGTGATGCCAACGAAACCGGCAAGAACGTCGGCGACGACCTGCGAGAAGGCAAGACCACGCTGCCGTTGATCCTGGCGATGCAGCGCGGCACGACGGATCAGCGCGCGCTGATCCGCACCGCCATCGAGGCTGGCGACACCACCCAACTGCCGCAAATCGTCGCCATCGTGCGCGAAACCGGCGCCCTGGAGGCCACGCGCGCCGCAGCGGCGGCCGAAGCGCAACGCGCCATCGACGCACTTCGTGGTTTTTCTGCAAATTCGCACTCCGCGGCTTTGCTACAATTGGCGGCTCAGTTGCTTGAGCGACGCGCCTGATCAACTCACGAGAGTGAGTGCCACGGACGATTCTCTTTTCTTGCAACCACCATCGGGGTGTAGCTTAGCCTGGTAGAGCGCTACGTTCGGGACGTAGAGGCCGGAGGTTCGAATCCTCTCACCCCGACCAGATTTCCGCCGAGGAAGTCGATGATTCGCATTGGCGGGCCGCCTTGGCCATCGCCAAAGTCGGTACGGCACAGGCCGCCGTCGCCCAACGTGCTGGGGCGATCGACCGACTCAGCCGCTTCGTGCGCCGGCAGCGTCCGAAAAGATAGCGACCGCACACTTGAGGCGCATTTCCAACGTTTGGGGCGCCCACATCGTTATAAAATCCGCCCCCAGACCGCTTCGCCGACCCTGCAGCTCGAATTCTTCCGGGACAAGCCCACTGGATAGGCTCCTTTCGCCCCCCTAGGGCCTTCGGGACGCACAGGCCGGGGGCTCGGATCCTTTTCACCTCAACCAGCCTTTCAGGGCTGTAATTGCCAAATGCTTCGCGGAACTGTTGCCGCGCGGCGATTTACAGCGCTTGGGCGATCAGCGATGATCGTGAAGCACATTTTCACGTTTCTTACATTCGTTGAATGGCCGCAGCCGAACCCTTAGTCAAAGAAAGCTCGCCGATCGCCCTGCCGGGACTCGCGCGCGCCCTCGTTTCGGCCGGAAAGCTCCCCGCCAAGACCGCGGAGGACATCTATCAGAAATCCCTCAGCGGCCGTACCAGCTTCATTGCCGAGCTGACCGGCTCCGGCGCGGTCTCGGCGGCCGACCTGGCCCATACGCTGTCGAGCGCCTTCGGCGCGCCGCTGCTCGACCTCGACGCCATCGATTCGCAGCGCCTGCCCAAGGACCTGCTCGACCCCAAGCTGTGCCAGGCCTACCGGGTCGTGGTGCTGAGCAAGCGCAACAACCGCCTCATCGTCGCGACCGCCGACCCCTCCGATCAACAGGCGGCCGAGAAGATCAAGTTCGCCTCGCAGATGGGCGTCGACTGGGTCATCGCCGAGTACGACAAGCTCTCCCGCATGATCGAGGCGGCGGCGGTGTCCGCCTCCGAGACCATCGACAGCATCATCGGCGCCGAGTTCGAGTTCGACGAGGTGACGGCCGATACGTCGAGCGAGAGCAACGACCCGGCGGTGGCCGAAGTCGAGGACGCGCCGGTCGTGCGCTTCCTGCACAAGATGCTGCTCGACGCCTTCAGCATGCGCGCCTCGGACATCCACTTCGAGCCCTACGAGCACAACTACCGCGTGCGCTTCCGCATCGACGGCGAGCTGCGCGAGATCGCCAGTCCGCCGACGGTCATCAAGGACAAGCTGGCGTCGCGCATCAAGGTCATCTCCCGGCTCGACATCTCCGAGAAGCGCATTCCGCAGGACGGCCGGATGAAGCTCAAGATCGGTCCCGAGCGCGTGATCGATTTCCGGGTCAGCACCCTGCCCACCCTGTTCGGCGAAAAGATCGTGATCCGGATCCTGGACCCGAGCAGCGCCCGCATGGGCATCGATGCGCTCGGCTACGACGCCGTCGAGAAGGAGCGCCTGCTCGCGGCGATCGGACGTCCCTACGGCATGGTGCTGGTCACCGGGCCGACCGGCTCCGGCAAGACCGTGTCGCTCTACACCTGCCTGAACCTGCTCAACAAGCCCGGCGTGAACATCGCGACCGCCGAGGATCCGTCCGAAATCAATTTGCCGGGCGTGAACCAGGTCAACGTCAACGACAAGGCCGGCCTGACTTTCGCCACCGCGCTCAGGGCCTTCCTGCGGCAGGATCCCGACATCATCATGGTCGGTGAAATCCGCGACATCGAAACCGCCGACATCTCGATCAAGGCGGCGCAGACGGGCCACCTGGTGCTCTCGACGCTGCACACCAACGACGCCCCGACCACACTCACGCGGATGCGCAACATGGGCATCGCGCCCTTCAACATCGCCTCCAGCGTGATCCTGATCACGGCCCAGCGCCTGGCGCGCCGCCTGTGCACGGTGTGCCGCACGCCGGCGGACGTGCCCCGGCAGGCCTTGCTCGATGCCGGCTTCGACGAGTCCGACCTGGACGGCACCTGGAAGCCCTATCACCCGGTCGGCTGCTCGGCCTGCAACGGCGGCTACAAGGGTCGCGTGGGCATCTACCAGGTGATGCCGATCACCGAAGAGATCCAGAAGATCATTCTTCGCGACGGCACCTCGCTCGACATCGCGAAGCAGTCCGAGGCCGAGGGCGTCAGGTCGCTGCGCCAGTCGGGGCTGCGCAAAGTCATGCAGGGACTGACTTCACTCGAAGAAGTGCTGGCAGTCACCAACGAATAACACGCGGCAACACGCGCATCAGCACGCAGAGGCGGATATCCCATGGCAACGGCAGCAGCATCGAACCGGACGCTCAAGGAGTTCATCTTCGAGTGGGAAGGCAAGGACCGCAGCGGCAAGACGGTGCGCGGCGAAGTGCGCGCCGCCGGCGAGAACCAGGTGCAGGCGGCGCTGCGGCGCCAGGGCATTCTCACCACCAAGATCAAGAAGCGCCGCATGCGCTCGGGCAAGGCGATCAAGCCCAAGGACATCGCGATCTTCACGCGCCAGCTGGCCACCATGATGAAGGCCGGCGTGCCCCTGCTGCAGGCCTTCGACATCGTCGGCCGCGGCAATGCCAATTCGAGCGTGGCCAAGCTGCTCAACGACATCCGCAGCGACGTCGAGACCGGCACCTCGCTGTCGGCGGCGTTCCGCAAGTTCCCGAAGTACTTCGACAGCCTCTACTGCAACCTGGTCGAGGCCGGCGAGGCCGCCGGTATCCTGGAGGACCTGCTCGACCGCCTGGCCACCTACATGGAGAAGACCGAGGCGATCAAGTCGAAGATCAAGTCGGCCCTGATGTACCCGACCTCGGTCGTGGTGGTGGCTTTCGTGGTGGTGGCGATCATCATGATCTTCGTGATCCCGGCCTTCAAGCAGGTGTTCTCCTCCTTCGGCGCCGACCTGCCGGCGCCCACGCTGATCGTGATGGCGATCAGCGAGTTCTTCGTCTCCTACTGGTGGCTGATCTTCGGCGTGATCGGCGGCGGCATCTATTTCTTCCTGCAGGCCTGGAAGCGCAACGAGCGCGTGCAGCAGGTCATGGACCGGCTGCTGCTGCGCCTGCCGATCTTCGGTGCCCTGATCGACAAGTCCTGCGTCGCGCGCTGGACCCGCACGCTGGCCACGATGTTCGCCGCCGGCGTGCCGCTGGTCGAAGCGCTCGACTCGGTCGGCGGCGCCTCGGGCAACTCGGTCTATGCGGAAGCAACTACCCGGATCCAGCAGGAAGTCTCGACCGGGACCAGCCTGACGACCGCGATGACCAACGCCAACCTGTTTCCGTCGATGGTGCTGCAGATGACTGCGATCGGCGAGGAGTCCGGCTCGATCGACCACATGCTGGGCAAGGCCGCCGATTTCTACGAGGCGGAGGTCGACGACATGGTGGCCGGCCTTTCGAGCCTGATGGAACCGATCATCATCGTCTTCCTGGGCGTGATCATCGGCGGCATCGTGGTCTCGATGTACCTGCCCATCTTCAAGCTCGGCCAGGTCGTCTGATGCTCGTTTCGCAGGGGGTGGACGCCGCGCTGGCCGGCGTGTTCGGGCTCTTGATCGGCAGCTTCCTCAATGTGGTCGTCTATCGGAAGCCCGTGATGATGTACCGCGACTGGCTGTTCGACGCCGTCGGCCATCTCATGACCCAGGGCGACGGCCGCTCCCTATGGACCCGGGCGCTCGGTCCCGCGTCGGCGGTGGAGTCCCGGCTCACGGCCGCGGCGGACGAGGCTGTGCCGGTCCTCGAGGCGCTGGCGCCGTTCGACCTCGCGCGTCCGGCGTCGCGCTGCGGCCACTGCGGTCAGCCGGTGCGCTGGTACCGCAACATCCCGCTGCTGAGCTATCTGGCGCTGGGCGGACGCTGCGGGGATTGCAAGGCCCGGATCAGCCCGCGCTACCCGATCGTCGAGGCAGTGGTCGGGCTGCTGTTCGCGCTGTGCGGATGGCGCTTCGGCCTCACGCCGATCGGTGCGCTCTGGGCCGCCTGCGCGGCGCTGCTCGTATGCCAGTTCCTGATAGATCTGGACACGCAGTACCTGCCGGACGACTACAACTACCTGCTGCTCTGGCTGGGCCTGATCGGCTCGGCCCTGGGCTGGACCGGGGTCCCGCTCGCCTCCGCCGTCTGGGGTGCGGTGGCCGGCTACCTGAGCCTGTGGCTGATCTACCAGCTCTACCTGCGGATCACCGGCAAGGAAGGCATGGGCTACGGCGACTTCAAGCTGCTCGCCGCGCTGGGGGCATGGTTCGGCGCGGAGTTCCTGCTGGCCGTGGTGCTCGTGTCCTCGCTCGTCGGCGCGGTGGTCGGCGGCATGCTGCTGGTGGCGGGCAAGCTCGCGCACAAGGACGTGCCCATCTCCTTCGGCCCCTTCCTCGCGGGTGCCGGCCTGGTCTGCCTGGTGGCGGGGCCGGCGCAGGTCATGGCCTGGCTGCCGTTCGCGTTCCCCTTCCGCCCCTGAGGCCAGCCATGCGCATCGGCCTCACCGGCGGCATCGGCAGCGGCAAGAGCACCGTCGCGTCGATGCTGGTCGGGCTCGGCGCGAAACTGATCGACACCGATGCGATCGCGCGCGCCATCGCCCAGCCGCATGGAGCGGCCATGCCGGCGCTGCAATTGGAATTCGGCGCCTCGGTGATCGCGGCCGACGGCGGCCTGGACCGGGCCCGCATGCGGGAACTGGTGTTCGCCGATCCGGCGGCGAAACGGCGGCTCGAAGCCATCCTGCACCCGCTGATCGGCGCCGAGTGCGAACGACAGGCGGCCACCGCGGAAGCCGGCCAGACCATCGTCTTCGACGTCCCGCTGCTGGTGGAATCGGGACGCTGGCGCACCAACGTCGACCGCGTGCTGGTGGTCGATGCCTCCGAGGCCACACAGCTCGAACGGGTGGTGGCACGCTCCGGCTGGACGCCCGACGCGGTCCGGTCAGTGATCGCCCAGCAGGCCGAACGCGGCCTGCGACGCGCGGCCGCCGACGCGCTGATCTTCAACGAGAAGCTCACGCTCGCGGAACTCTCCCTCGAAGTCCGGAGTCTTTGGGAACGGTGGACCGACGCGGACACGCGATAATCTCCGGTCCGCCGGCGCGTGCGCCAGATAACAAGAATGCGGCGCGGGAACGCCCTGCGGCACAGCTCTCCCCCCAAAGATGCTTTTCAATTCGTACGCGTTCATCTTTTTCTATTTCCCGATCGTTCTTTTCGGGTTCTTCCTGATCGGCAAGCGAAGCACGCGGGCGGCAGCCGGCTTTCTCGCGCTCGCATCGCTGTTCTTCTACGGTTGGTGGAGCATCCAGGCGCTGCCGCTGTTGGTGGGCTCGATCTGCTTCAACTACTGGGCCGGACTGCGCCTGACACGGGCTCCCGGCCGTACCGACGTCGCGCGAAAGCGCATGCTGGTGTTCTCGCTGGTGGTCAATCTGGGCGTGCTCGCCACCTTCAAGTACGCGAACTTCTTCGTCGGCAACGTGAACGACGGCCTGGCGGCGGCCGGCATCGCGCCGCTGCCGCTGCTGCACGTGGCGCTGCCGATCGGCATCTCGTTCTACACCTTCACGCAGATCGCCTTCCTGGTCGACTGCTGGCAGGACAAGGTGCACGAGCGCAGCTTCGTGCACTACGTGCTGTTCGTCACCTACTTCCCGCACCTGATCGCGGGGCCGGTGCTGCACCACGCGCAGATGATGCCGCAGTTCGCCAATCCGGCGACCTACCGCGTGGACTTCGACAAGATCTCGCTCGGGCTCGCGATCTTCGTCTTCGGCCTGGCCAAGAAGCTGCTGATCGGGGACCCGATGGGACAGTACGCGGACCTGATGTTCACGGGCGTCCACAACGGCGTGCAACCGACGACCGTGAGCGCCTGGTTCGGCGTCATGGCCTACACGCTGCAGATCTACTTCGACTTCTCGGGCTACTCGGACATGGCCGTGGGCCTGTCGCTGTGCCTGGGGGTGCAGTTGCCGCTCAACTTCAACTCGCCCTACAAGTCGACCAGCATCATCGAGTTCTGGCGCCGCTGGCACATCTCGCTGTCGACCTTCCTGCGCGACTACCTCTACGTGCCCCTGGGCGGCAACCGCAAGGGGCCGGCGCGACGCTACCTGAACCTGTTCCTGACCATGCTGCTCGGCGGCCTGTGGCACGGCGCCGCCTGGACCTTCGTCATCTGGGGCGCACTGCACGGCTTCTTCCTGATGGTCAACCATCTCTGGAACGCCAAGGTGCGGCGCCATGCCAAGCCGGGCCTGATCGCGCGCGTGCTGGGCTGGCTGCTGACCTTCGTCTGCGTGATGATCGCCTGGGTGGTGTTCCGCGCCGAGAGCATGACGGCCGCGACCGCGATCTACAAGGGCATGCTGGGGATGAACGGCATGACGCAGTCGATCTTCAGCGAGTTCGGCTCGATCCCCTACCGCAAGCCCGAGTTCTTCCAGACCATGCTGGTGGGTTTCATCATCTGCCTCGCACTGCCGCCGACCATCTCGCTGCAGCGCTGGGTCCCGCAGGCCCAGACACTGGCCGGGCGTCCTCGCCTGGCCTGGGTCTTCACCGCAGCAATGGCCGTGTTCACGGTCATCCTGCTGGGCGTTTGCGTGTCGAAGCTGGGCTCCTACAGCCCCTTCCTGTACTTCCAATTCTGAAACGAAATGCCCCCACGCTCATCGCTTCGCGTATCGCTGCCCCCGAGGGGGCACTCAGTGCCCTTCGGGCGGCCGGGGCAGACACTGACATGACCCCCGCAAAACTCTGGCTGCGGATCTTTCTGGCCGGCTTCGCCCTCATCTGCGGGCTGCTGATCGTGACGCTCAAGACCCCGCCCTTCTACGGCGACATGACCCGCATCGGCCTGCTGTCCGAAAACGCCTTCGGCTGGACCATCGAGCCGCCTCAGGTGCCGACCGAATACCTGCAGGCCTCCCCGGTCGCGCAGGCCGACGTCCTGGTCATCGGCGACAGCTTCTCGATGTCCAACCGCTGG
Source organism: Variovorax sp. M-6 (assembly GCF_052114385.1). NCBI lineage: Bacteria > Pseudomonadati > Pseudomonadota > Betaproteobacteria > Burkholderiales > Comamonadaceae > Variovorax > Variovorax sp. M-6. Next base: position 33,157 of record NZ_JBFREQ010000014.1, read on the forward strand.
CAGTCCGAACTCACGCGCGCCGGCTATCGGGTCACGACGATCTTCTGGGGCCAGATCGACGAAGCGCTGTGCAGCGACCTGAACGCCTGGCTCGACCAGGCCGGCTTCCGCGGCAAGCTCGTGATCGTCGAAAGCGTCGAGCGCCTGCTGGCCGATCGGCTCGCCAACACGCAGAAATGCGCCAAGATGCAGAAGCCCTTTTCGGCCGGCCTCAAGCCCTTCTTCGCCCCGCTCGACCATGTGCCGGCGCCCGCGATCAACTGGGACGGCAAGCTGACGTCGGGCCTCAACATCTATCGCAACACCGAAAGAGCACGCAAGGCCGACGGCGACTTCCTGTCCAACAAGCGCATCCTGGTGCGTCCGGTGGCCGACGGCTGCTCGATGTTCAGCAGCCGGCTGTGCGACCGGGCCCCGTTCTGGCCGGCCGACGACGAGAACGGCGAACTCACCGTGCAGCATGCCGCCCAGATGCGCGCCTTCGGCGAGTCCCAGCGCCCGCGCTCGATCCTCTGGATGGTGATTCCCAACAAGACCACGGTGTATGTCAAGCCGGAACATTCGAAAGATTTCGTGACTGCCTTCGACGAGGCCGGGCTCGGCCCCGACCTGTTCAGCCTCTCGCAAGAGAAGAAGAAGACGGTACTCGACTACTATTTCCCCAACGACACGCACCTGTCGATGCACGGACAGCTGGTCGTCGGCCAGCGCATGCTCGAGGCGGTTCGCAAGATCCTGCCTGTTGCGCCCTCGAAGGCCTCTTGACGCTATCATCTGCAACCGGAAGCCACCACGCGTGATCCTCTACGAGTACCCCTTCAACGAGCGCATCCGGACCTACCTGCGGCTGGAACACCTGTTTCGCCGTCTTGGTGAACTGGTGCCGGCCGACTCGCCGCTGCTGCATCACTACGCGCTCGTCACGATCTTCGAGATCATGGACGTGGCCGCCCGCGCCGACCTCAAGGCCGATGTGCTGCGCGATCTGGACAAGCACAAGAACGTCTTCAACAGCTACCGCGGCAATCCCGCGATCGCCGAGTCGGTGCTGGACCAGGTGGTGGGCAAGCTCGAGAGCAACTTCGCGACCCTCAACACGGTGCCGGGCAAGGCCGGCCAGGCCCTGACCGAGAACGAGTGGCTCATGAGCATCCGCAGCCGCGCCGGCATCCCGGGCGGCACCTGCGAATTCGACCTGCCGGCCTACTACACCTGGCAGAACCGCCGCGCCACCGAGCGCCGCGCCGACCTCGAACGCTGGTCGTCCACGCTCGCGCCGCTGGCCGAATCGATCTATCTGCTGCTCAAGCTGCTGCGCGACGCCGACGTGCCCTACAAGGTGATCGCGGCCCACGGCCAGTTCCAGCAAACCTTGCCGCAGGGACGCAGCTTCCAGTTGCTGCGCCTGCGCATCGATCCAAAGCTCGGGCTCATTCCCGAAATCAGCGGCAACCGGTTGATGGTGTCGGTGCGCCTGATGCGGCACGAGGCCGACGACCGGTTGCACCAGAGCACGGACGACGCGCCTTTCGAACTCACCCTCTGCGCATGAGTGTCGTGAATGCCCTCGGCGAGCGGATCGTCAGGTGCCCGGCGTGCGGGCAGGACAGTGTCTACGCGGCCAGCAACCCCTACCGGCCGTTCTGCAGCGCGCGCTGCAAGGGCATCGATCTCGGCGCCTGGGCCAGCGAGGAGTTCAGGATGCCCGCCGATGCGCCGCCGGACGACGATCCGTTCGGCGATCCCAAGCGGCAGTAGGCCTAGGCCGCAGGCGGCTCGAAGGCCAGGCCGCGCTCCTCGGCCAGCCAGCCCAGCACCGGGAGCGCGCCCGGCAGCACCGGTGCGACATCCAGCGGCAGTTGCTGCCAGCACATCGCCTGACCCTCGCGCATCTCGAACTCGCCCGCCCATCGCGTGACCTTGCACCAGTGCAGCCGCACCAGCGCGTGCGGGTAGTCGTGCTCGGTCACCTTCCAGACCTCTGCGCCGCCGATCGTGATGCCGAGCTCCTCGTGCAACTCGCGGCGCAGGGCCTGTTCGACGGTCTCGCCGGCTTCGAGCTTGCCGCCCGGGAATTCCCAGTAGCCGGCATAGGGCTTGCCCTCGGGCCGGGTCGACAGCAGCAGCGCGTCGTCCTCGCGGATCAGGATGCCGACCGCGACCTCGGTGTGCTTGCGCGAACCCGTCATGGCCACCTCAGGCGCGCCCGGCGTAGTCGCGCGCGAACTGGTAGGCCACGCGACCGCTGCGCGAGCCGCGCTCGAGCGCCCACACCAGCGCCTCCGGCCGAGCGGCCTCGACCGCCTTGGCATCGACGCCGAAAGAGGAGAGCCACTGGGCGACGATCGCCAGATACTCGTTCTGGCTGAACGGATAGAAGCTGACCCAGAGGCCGAAGCGCTCCGACAGCGAGATCTTTTCCTCGATCACCTCGCCCGGATGCACTTCGCCGTCTTCCGTGTGGGTGTAGCTGAGGTTGTCCTTCATGTACTCGGGCAGCAGGTGGCGCCGGTTGCTGGTCGCATAGATCAGCACGTTGGGCGTCGACGCGGCGATCGAGCCGTCGAGGATCGACTTGAGCGCCTTGTAGCCCGGCTCGCCCTCGTCGAAGCTCAGGTCGTCGCTGAAGACGATGAACTTCTCGGGACGACCCGAAACCACCTCGACGATGTCGGGCAGGTCGGTCAACTCGGCCTTGTCGACCTCGATCAGGCGCAGTCCCTGCGGCGCGTAGGCCTGCAGGCAGGCGCGAATCAGGGACGACTTGCCGGTGCCGCGGGCACCGGTCAGCAGCACGTTGTTGGCCGGCTTGCCCTCGACGAACTGGCGCGTGTTGCGCTCGATCTTTTCCTTCTGGACGTCGATTTCCTTCAGCGCGTCGAGCGACATCGCCGCCACGTGGCGCACCGGCTCGAGCGTGCCGTGGCCCGAGCTGCGGCGGCGGTAGCGCCAGGCGATCGAGGCATTCCAGTCGGCGGGTGCCGAAAGCGGCTGCGGGAGGATCGATTCGATGCGGCCGATGAGTTGTTCGGCGCGTTCCAGGAGGCGTTCGAACTTCTCGTTCATGACCGGTAGTCGGCGTTGATGGTGACGTAGTCGTGGCTCAGGTCGCAGGTCCAGACCGTGTCGGCGGCGCTGCCGCGGCCCAGCGCGATGCGCACCGTGATCTCGCTCTGCTTCATCACGCGCTGGCCGTCTTCCTCGCGGTAGCTCGGGTTGCGTCCGCCCTTGATCGCCACATGCACGTCGTCGAGATAGAGGTCGATCCCGGTCTGCTCGAGGTCGGCGATGCCGGCATAGCCGACGGCCGCCAGGATGCGGCCCAGGTTCGGGTCGCTGGCATAGAAGGCGGTCTTGACCAGCGGCGAATGGGCGACCGCATAGGCGACCTGCCGGCACTCGGCCGCATCCTTGCCGCCCTCGACCCGGATCGTGATGAACTTGGTCGCGCCTTCGCCGTCGCGCACGATGGCCTGGGCCAGCTGGCGCGCGACGTTCTGCATCGCTTCCACCAGGGCGCGGCCTTCGGCGGATTCGAGCGAGCTGATGGTGGCGTGCGCCGCCTTCTGCGTCGCGATCACGACGAAGGAATCGTTGGTCGAGGTGTCGCCATCGATCGTCACGCGATTGAAGGAGGCATCGGCCAGCGCCTTGGCCAGCGGCTGGATCAGCGACGGGTCGATCTTCGCATCGGTGGCCATGAAGCCGAGCATGGTCGCCATGTTCGGCCGGATCATGCCGGCGCCCTTGCTGATGCCGGTGATCGTGACGTTCGCGCCGCCGATCTGTACCTGCTGGCTGAAGGCCTTGGGCACCGTGTCGGTGGTCATGATGCCTTCGGCCGCGCGCGCCCAATGGCCGGGCGCGGCATCCGCGAGGGCGGCCGGCAGGCCGGCTTCGATGCGGTCGATCGGCAGCGGCTCCATGATCACGCCGGTCGAGAAAGGCAGGATCTGCTCGGGCGCGAGATTCAGGTGGCGCGCGAGCGCGATGCAGGTCGCCCGCGTGCGCGCCAGGCCGTCCTCGCCGGTGCCGGCATTCGCGTTGCCGGTGTTGATCAGCATCGCGCGAATGCCGAAATCCTTGGCCAAATTCTCGCGGCAGACCTGGACCGGCGCGGCGCAGAAGCGGTTCTGCGTGAACACGCCGCCGACCGCGGCGCCTTCGTCGATCAGCACCACCGTGAGGTCCTTGCGGTTGGCCTTGCGCACGCCCGCTTCGGCCACGCCGATGCGCACGCCGGGCACCGCATGCAGCGCGGCAGGGTCGGGAGCGGAGAGATTCACTGGCATGAGGAAATCCTGGTCGTTGCTGTCAGGTGAGCTTGCCGTGGCACTGCTTGAACTTCTTGCCGCTGCCGCACGGACACGGATCGTTGCGGCCCACGCGCGCGAAGGCTGCGGCACCGGCACTCAGGCCGGCGGCCGCCTGGCGGCGCAGGCTTTCCTCGTCGACCCGGACCTCGACCTCGCCGGTCTCGGTCGGCGCCGTATAGGTGATGTTGGCGAGGTTCTCGCCGCGGCTCTCCATCGCCTCGGCAGCTTCCTCGAGCTGTTCGCCGGACTGCACGCGCACCGTCATGAGCTGGCGCGTGACCTCGTTCTTGACCGAGTCGAGCAACTGGCCGAAGAGCTCGAAGGCCTCGCGCTTGTATTCCTGCTTGGGCTGTTTCTGCGCATAGCCGCGCAGGTGGATGCCCTGGCGCAGGTAGTCCAGCGAAGCCAGATGCTCGCGCCAATGGGTGTCGATGCTCTGCAACAGCACCATGCGCTCGAACTGCGTGAAGTTCTCCTGGCCGATCAGCGCGACCTTGGCGCTGAATGCCTCGTTGCCGGCGGCGACCACCTTCTCGACCACGTCCTCGTCGCCGATCGCGGTCGCGGCTTCGACTTCCTTTTGCAGCGGGATCTGCAGGCCCCACTCATCGGCCAGCGTCTTCTCGAGGCCGGCCAGCTGCCATTGTTCCTCGACCGATTCGGCCGGCACGTACTGACGCACCAGGTCGGTGAAACAGCCTTCGCGCAGCGCCTCGATCTGCGCGCTCATGTCGGTGGCGTCGAGGATGTCGTTGCGCTGCTGGTAGATCACCTTGCGCTGGTCGTTCGAGACGTCGTCGTACTCGAGCAACTGCTTGCGCACGTCGAAGTTGCGCGCCTCGACCTTGCGCTGCGCGCTCTCGATGCTGCGGGTCACGATGCCGGCCTCGATCGCCTCGCCGTCGGGCATCTTGAGGCGGTCCATGATGGCCTTCACGCGGTCGCCCGCGAAGATGCGCATCAGCGGGTCGTCCAGGCTCAGGTAGAAGCGCGAGGACCCCGGGTCGCCCTGGCGGCCCGAGCGGCCGCGCAGCTGGTTGTCGATCCGGCGCGACTCGTGGCGCTCGGTGGCGATGATGCGCAGGCCGCCGAGCGACTTCACGAACTCGTGGTCCTTGTCCCACTCGGCGCGCAGCCGTGCGACTTCTTCGGCCTTGGCGGCGGCGTCGATGGATTCGTCGGCTTCCACCGCCTCGATCGCCTTCTCGACGTTGCCGCCGAGCACGATGTCGGTCCCGCGGCCCGCCATGTTGGTCGCGATCGTGATCATCTTGGTGCGGCCCGCCTGGGCCACGATCTCGGCTTCGCGCGCATGCTGCTTGGCATTCAGCACCTGGTGCGGCAGGCCGGCCTTCTCGAGCAGGCCGTCGATGATCTCGGAGTTCTCGATCGACGAGGTGCCGACCAGTACCGGCTGGCCGCGCTCGTAGCACTCGCGGATGTCCTGGATCGCGGCGTCGTATTTCTCGCGCGTGGTCTTGTAGACGCGGTCCAGCTGGTCCTCGCGCCGGCTCTGCCGGTTCGGCGGAATGATCATGGTCTCCAGACCGTAGATCTCCTGGAATTCGTAGGCCTCAGTGTCGGCCGTGCCGGTCATGCCGGCGAGCTTGGCGTAGAGCCGGAAGTAGTTCTGGAAGGTGATCGAGGCCAGGGTCTGGTTCTCGGCCTGGATCTCGACGCCTTCCTTGGCTTCCACGGCCTGGTGCAGGCCATCGCTCCAGCGGCGGCCGGTCATCAGGCGGCCGGTGAATTCGTCGACGATCACCACCTCGCCCTGCTGCACCACGTAGTGCTGGTCGCGGTGGTAGAGATGCCGCGCCCGCAGCGCCGCATTCAGGTGGTGCATCAGCGTGATGTTGGCCGGGTCGTAGAGCGAAGCGCCCTCGGGCAGCAGCTTGAACTCGGACAGCACCTGCTCGGCCTTCTCGTGGCCGTCCTCGGTCAGGAACACCTGGTGGGTCTTCTCGTCGACCGTGAAGTCGCCGGGCTTGGTCACGCCTTCGCCGGTGCGCGGATCGGCCTCGCCTTCCTGCTTGACCAGCAGCGGCACGACCTTGTTGATCGCCAGGTAGAGCTCGGTGTGGTCCTCGGCCTGGCCGCTGATGATCAGCGGGGTGCGCGCCTCGTCGATCAGGATCGAGTCCACCTCGTCGACGATCGCGTAGTTCAGCCCGCGCTGGACCCGATCGCCCGGCTCGTAGACCATGTTGTCGCGCAGGTAGTCGAAGCCGTACTCGTTGTTGGTGCCGTAGGTGATGTCGCTGCCGTAGGCCTGCTGCTTCTCCTCGCGCGGCATTTGCGGCAGGTTGATGCCGACCGACAGCCCGAGGTAGTTGTAGAGGCGGCCCATCCACTTGGCGTCGCGGCTGGCGAGGTAGTCGTTGACCGTGACCACGTGCACGCCCTTGCCCGTGAGCGCATTGAGGTACACCGGCAGCGTGGCCGTCAGGGTCTTGCCCTCGCCGGTGCGCATTTCGGAGATCTTGCCGTTGTGCAGCGCCATCCCGCCCAGCAGCTGGACGTCGAAATGGCGCATCTTCATGATCCGCTTCGACGCTTCGCGCACCGTGGCGAAAGCCTCGGGCAGCAGGTCGTCGAGCGATTCGCCCTTGGCGACGCGGTCCTTGAACTCCTGCGTCTTGGCGCGCAGCGCCTCGTCGTCGAGCTTCTCGAAGGACGGTTCCAGCGCGTTGATGCGTTCGACCGTCTTGCGATACTGCTTCAGGAGCCGGTCGTTGCGACTGCCGAAAATTTGGGTCAGGAAGTTGGTGGCCATGAATGGAGATCGATGCACACTCGCCGGATGCGGGCGCCTCGACCGAAGTCCCTAAGATAGACGGAGAACGAACTTGGGCGCGCTTTGCCAAAAGACAAGCGGACCGGCCCGCAGGATTGCCGGCAAACCGCTCATTTTAGCCGCCTTGCCCCGACCTTCCCGACCATTGTCCATTGCCCATGAATCGCCGCCATCACGCCATCACCCTGCTCGAGGCCGCCGAGGGTTCTCCCACCCTCGCGAGCCTGGCCGCGCGGGCCCGCGATGCCGGCGACCGGCTGGCCGCGGTGCAGGATCTGATCCCGCCGGAGATGCGTCCCGGCATCCAGGCCGGGCCGGCCGAGGGCGACGTCTGGTGCATGCTGGTCTACGGCAGCGCCGCGGCCGCCAAGCTGCGCCAGTTGGCGCCAATGCTGCAGTCCCGGCTCAAGTCGCGGGGCTGGGAGGTCGCGACCATCCGGATCAAGGTGCAGTCGCGGCGCTGAATGCGCCCTTGGCCTTCAGAGCTGCGCGATCGCCAAGCCCAGCGTGAGCGCCACCGACGTTCCGAAGATGGCCAGACCCACGCTGCGTCGCCGGTGGGTCAGCATCCACAACGCCACGCCCGAGATCGACAGGAAAATCAGGCTGCCCGCCAGTGTGTCGACCAGCAGGATCCACGCCACCGGCATGCCCGTACCCTTGTGCATGTTGGCCAGCGTCGCGACGAAGCCGTTGCGGGTGGTCGTGACCCCGACCGAGCGGTTGCCGCGCCAGTAGTCGGCCTGCACGACGGCGTCGGGCCCGCCGAAGTTGAATACCCAGCGCTCGGGCTGCATCAGCGGGTCGGCATGGCCATTTTCGCTCCAGGCGACCGCCCGGGCGGGCTCGGTGCGCATCGAGTTCGGCGGGCCCTTCTGCTCGAGCGCACCCTGCAGCCAGACCGCCATGTCCTGCGCACTGGCAGGCGCCGGATCGGGGAGCGCCAGTTGGGCGTTGATGCGCTGCTGCGCCATCGGCAGCTTCAGCACGGCACGGTGGTTGAGCCAGATGCCGGCGGTGCCGAAGATCAGCCCGAGGATCGCACCCCAGAGGCCGAACCAGCCATGGGTCTTGCGGATCCATTGAATGACGGTCGCGCGGCGTTGCAGCGCGCGGCCGCGCGTGTCGGCGGCGGCGGAGGCGTTCAGTGAGGAGGCCATGCGTTCAGCGTGCTGGCGCGCTGAGTTCGAAAAAAGTGGTGCCGCTTGTCGGAATCGAACTGACGACCTACCGCTTACAAGGCGGTTGCTCTACCAACTGAGCTAAAGCGGCGGGATTCGGATTTTAGCGGCCCCGGGCAGGCCCGGCCGCGATGCTCACTTGATCCGCTTGAGCGACGGCCGCGCGCCACCACCGGCGGGCGGCCGCGGTGGCTCCTCGGGGTTGGTCGGCGTGCTGTTCGGTTCGACCGGGTCCTCCCCCTCGCCGGACACGAGATGCACCACCTTGCCGGCGTCGCCCTCGGTGCCGCGCGACGCATCGCGCAGCGGCGTCCGGGTCGAGGCCGCGGCCGACGGGGCCGTGGGGGCCGTGGGGGCCGGAGCGGCGCTGCCGTCAGCCCGCGCCGGCGCTGGCGCCGGGAAAGCCATGCCCTGCCCGTTCTCGCGCGCATAGATCGCGATCACGCGCCCGACGGGGACGCTGATCTCGCGCGCCGTGCCTGCGAAACGGGCCTTGAACTCGATGAAGTCGTTGCCGAGCTTGAGCGAGCTGGTGGCGTCGAAGCTGATGTTCAGCACGATCTCGCCGTTCTTGACGTACTCGCGCGGCACCTGGACCGTGTCGTCGACCTGCACCGCGACATACGGCGTGAAGCCGTTGTCGGTGCACCATTCGTACAGCGCCCGGATCAGGTACGGGCGGGTGGAGGACGACTCGAGCGCGTTGATCATGAGCGGCGGCGCCAGCGCATTACTTGCGCATGACCTTTTCGGACGGCGTCAGCGCCTCGATGTAGGCCGGACGCGAGAAGATGCGCTCGGCGTACTTCAGGAGCGGCGCGGCGTTCTTGCTGAGGTCGATGCCGTAGTAGTCGAGACGCCACAGCAGCGGTGCGATCGCGACGTCGAGCATCGAGAAGTTGTCGCCCAGCATGTACTTGTTCTTGAGGAACACGGGCGCCAGCTGCGTCAGGCGATCGCGGATGTGCGCGCGCGCCTTTTCGATCGCCTTCTCGTTGCCCTTGGTCGTGCGGTTCTCGAGCGTGGAGACATGCACGAACAATTCCTTCTCGAAGTTGAGCAGGAACAAGCGCACGCGCGCACGGTCGACCGGATCGCCGGGCATCAGCTGCGGATGCGGGAAGCRCTCGTCGATGTACTCGTTGATGATGTTCGACTCGTACAGGATCAGGTCGCGCTCGACCAGGATCGGCACCTGCCCGTACGGGTTCATCACATTGATGTCTTCAGGCTTGTTGTAGAGGTCGACGTCGCGAATCTCGAAATCCATGCCTTTCTCGAACAGCACGAAGCGGCAGCGATGGGAAAAGGGGCAGGTCGTTCCCGAATACAGGACCATCATGGCGAAAGACTCCTAAAAATCAAAAAGAGTGGGTCGCGTTCGCAACCCACTCTGCGGGACCGGACGCACGAGGCGACCGATCGGCGTGGAATTACTTGACGTCTTTCCAGTACGAGGCATTCAACCGCCACGTGAAGACCACCGCCATGAGCAGGAACAGCAGCACCCAGACGCCGACGCGGATGCGGGTGTTCTGCGCCGGCTCGGCCATCCACTGCAGATAGTTCACGAGGTCGCCCATGGCCTGGTCGAACTGCATCGGCGTCATGGCGCCGGGGCTCACTTGCTCCCAGCCCTTGAACACTTCGGTTTCATGGCCGTTGGCTTCGACTTTCTCGAAGACCGGGCGGCGCTCGCCCTGCAGTTCCCACATCACGTGCGGCATCGCCACGGCCGGGAACGCCAGGTTGTTCCAGCCGGTGGCCTTGGTGTCGTCGCGATAGAAAGTGCGCAGGTAGGTGTAGAGGTAGTCGGCACCGGTGCCGCCATGGCCGGCACGCGAGCGCGCCACCAGGGTCAGGTCGGGCGGAACCGTGCCGAACCATTCCTTGGCCTGGTGCGGATCCATGTTGACCTTCATGGTCTCGCCGATCTTGTCGGTCGTGAACAGGAGGTTGTCCTTGATCTGCTGGTCGGTGATGCCGAGGTCCTGCAGCCGGTTGAAGCGCATGAACGCCGCCGAGTGGCAATTGAGGCAGTAGTTGACGAACAGCTTGGCGCCGTTCTGCAGCGAGGCCAGGTCGGTGGTGCGGTTGGGCGCCTTGTCCCAGGCGATGCCGCCTTCGGCAGCTTGCGCGCCCGTGACGATGCCGAGCGCCGCGATCAACGTGAGGATCAGTTTCTTCATTCTTGTTGTCTCCCGGTCAGTGAGCGTTGAAAACCACGCGCTCGGGGACCGGCTTGAATTCGCCGAGGCGGCTCCACCACGGCATCAGCAGGAAGAAACCGAAATAGAAGAGCGTTCCGATCTGCGACACGCGTTCGCCGATCGGCGACGGCGGCTGCACGCCGAGATAGGCGAGCACCACGAAGTTGACGACGAACACGCCGTAGACATACTTGTGCCAGCTCGGGCGATAGCGGATCGACTTGACGGGGCTGTGATCCAGCCACGGCAGGAAGAACAGGATGATGACCGCGCCACCCATCACCACCACGCCCCAGAACTTGGCGTCGATCGACAGCATCATCGCGACCACGCCGACGGCGACGACCGCGACACCGGCCTTGATGAAGGCGGGGAAGCGGGCCTTCAGGACGCCGTAGGCGGCCGCACCGACCACGCAGGCGATCAGCGCATACATCATCTCGCTGGTGATGGCACGCAGCATCGAATAGAAGGGCGTGAAGTACCAGACCGGCGCGATGTGGTTCGGCGTCTTGAGCGAATCCGCCGGGATGAAGTTGTTGTACTCGAGGAAGTAGCCGCCGGCCTCGGGCGCGAAGAAGATCACGGCCGAGAAGATCGTCAGGAACACCACCACGCCGAAGATGTCGTGCACCGTGTAGTACGGGTGCGACGGGATGCCGTCGACCGGATGGCCGTCGGCGCCGCGGTTGGCCTTGATCTCGATGCCGTCGGGGTTGTTGGACCCCACTTCGTGCAGCGCGATCAGGTGGGCAACCACCAGGCCGAGCAGCACCAGCGGCACGGCGATCACGTGGAAGCTGAAGAAGCGGTTGAGCGTGGCATCGCTCACCACGTAGTCGCCGCGGATCAGCAGCGCGAGGTCAGGGCCGACGAAGGGGATCGCGGCGAACAGGTTGACGATCACCTGGGCACCCCAGTAGCTCATCTGGCCCCAGGGCAGCAGGTAGCCCATGAAGGCCTCGGCCATCAGGCACAGGAAGATCGCGCAGCCGAAGATCCAGATCAGCTCGCGCGGCTTGCGGTAGCTGCCGTACATCAGGCCGCGGAACATGTGCAGGTAGACCACGATGAAGAAGGCCGAGGCCCCCGTCGAGTGCATGTAGCGGATCAGCCAGCCCCAGGGCACGTCGCGCATGATGTACTCGACCGAGCCGAACGCCAGCGCGGCGTCGGGCTTGTAGTGCATCACGAGGAAGATGCCGGTCACGATCTGGATCACGAGGACCAGCATCGCGAGCGAGCCGAAGATGTACCAGAAGTTGAAGTTCTTCGGCGCGTAGTACTTGCCCCACTGGTCGTTCCAGAGCTTGGTCAGCGGGAAGCGGTTGTCGACCCAGTTGAGCAGCTTCTCGCCGGCGGGTGCGTTGGGGGAGATTTCGTTGAATTCAGCCATGTCTTTCTCCTCAAGCCTTCTTGTCGTCGCCGATCAAGATGCGCGTATCGGAGAGATACATGTGCGGCGGCACCGGCAGGTTGTCGGGTGCCGGCTTGTTCTTGAAGACGCGGCCGGCCAGGTCGAAGGTCGAGCCGTGGCAGGGGCACAGGAAGCCGCCTTCCCAGTTGTCGGGCAGCGAGGCCTGCGGGCCAGCCTGGAGCCTGTCGATGGGCGAGCAGCCCAGGTGGGTGCAGATGCCCACGACCACCAGGATCTCGGGCTTGATCGAACGGTGATCGTTGCGCGCGTAGGCCGGCGTGAACTCGTCGGGGTTGCGCTTGGATTGCGGATCGGCCAGCAGCGGGTCGAGCTTGGGCAGCTCGGCGACTTGTGCCGGCGAACGCTTGAGGATCCAGACCGGCTTGCCGCGCCATTCGACGGTCATCTTCTCGCCGACCTGCAGGGCACCGATGTCGGCTTCGACCGGGGCGCCGGCAGCCTTGGCTTTTTCGGACGGCTGGAACGAGCTCACGAACGGCACGGCCACGGCCACACCACCCACTGCGCCTGCGCAGCCTGATGCGATCAACCATGTCCGCTTGCTGGTGTCGATCCGGGGTCGGCCGGCGGTGCTCACGGTACTGTCACTCATGGGGATCCTCAATCTTCTTCGCTAGGGGCTTGGGTCAACCCGCGATTGTAGCGGAGCGTAAGAGGCGTTTTCAACGTCGGCGAGGCGCGTGACGCGAGCCTTCGATCGGACACCGAAACGAAGGCCCGCCCCTATACTGGCCGCCGTTCAAAAACAATCCCGGAAGAGGTGCCCGACATGAGCTTTCTGAAAGAGTTCCGCGAATTTGCCGTCAAGGGCAACGTGATCGACCTGGCGGTCGGCGTGATCATCGGTGCGGCCTTCGGCAAGATCGTCGACTCGCTGGTGAGCGACATCATCATGCCGCTGGTCGGCCTCATCTTCGGCAAGCTCGACTTCTCGAATCTCTACATCGTGCTCGGGCCCAGGCCGGCCGGCGTGGCCGACACGCTGGTGGAACTCAAGAAGGCCGGCGCACCGGTGCTGGCCTACGGCAACTTCATCACCATCGCGGTGAACTTCGTGATCCTGGCCTTCATCATCTTCCTGATGGTCAAGCAGATCAACAAGCTGCGCAAGACCAGCGAGGCGGCGCCGGCGCCCACGCCCGAAGACACCGTGCTGCTGCGCGAGATCCGCGACAGCCTCAAGCGTTCGTGAGGCCTTGCGGGACTGATTGAAAGAAAGCCCCGCGCAGCCTCAACGCCCACGCGACAGCGACCGCGCCATCCGCACGGCCTCGACCAGGCTCGAGGCATCGGCCCTTCCGCTGCCCGCGATGTCGAACGCGGTACCGTGGTCGGGACTGGTGCGCACCAGCGGCAGTCCGAGCGTCACGTTCACGCCTTTCTCCACGCCCAGGTACTTGACCGGGATCAGTCCTTGGTCGTGATACATCGCGATCACCACGTCGAACTCGCCGGCGCGATCGGCCCTGGCACGGGCGCGCATGAAGACGGTGTCGGGCGCGTGAGGCCCGTCGGCGTCGATGCCTTCGGCCCGCGCGGCCGCGATCGCCGGCGCGATGATGTCGCGCTCCTCGGAGCCGAACAGGCCACCCTCCCCCGCGTGCGGATTGAGGCCCGCCACGCCGATCCTCGGCGCCCGCCCGAGCACCGCGCCGAGCGACTGGTGCGCGATGCGCAGCGTCTGCAGCACGCCATCGAAGCTCACGGCTTCGATCGCCTGGCGCAGCGACATGTGGATGCTCACGAGCACCGTGCGCAGCTCGTCATTGGCAAGCATCATGCGCACCGGCACCTCGGACAGCGGCCGACCGAGATGGGCGGCCGACTCGGCCTGCAGCAGTTCGGTGTGGCCCGGATAGGGGAAGCCGGCCGCCGCGAGCGCTTCCTTGTGCAGGGGCGCAGTGACGATCGCGGCGATCTCGCCGCGAAGCGCAGCGCGTGCGGCCCACACCACGCAATCGCCGGCGATGCGTCCGGACGCCGCACTGATCGTGCCGTGCGCGATCGGCGCGTCCGGCGGCGCGACCACCTGCAGCACGGGGATGCAGCCCGGCGGGACGTCGCACGTATCGCGCGCCGACTCGATCAGAACGACCGGCAAGGCCGGGGCACCGGCGGCCGCGATCGCCTGCGCGGCACTGCGCACGATGCCGACGTCGCCGGCCACGAAACATCCGCTCAGGTCGTCGGCCGTATCGCGAAAGGCCTTCGCGATGATCTCGGGCCCGATGCCCGCGGGATCGCCGAGCGTGACAGCAATGGGAGACAAGGATTCGAAGCTCACGCCGGATTGTCGATGTCGATGAATTCGTGCGCGAGCCCCAGTTGCGCCGCCACGTGGGCCGCCACGGCCGGGGCGCCATAGCGCTCGGTGGCGTGATGGCCGCAGGCCAGGAAGGCAACGCCCAGCTCGCGCGCGTAGTGGACCTGGGGCTCCGAGATCTCGCCCGTGATGAAGGCATCGGCGCCGGCGGCGATCGCGGCCTCGAAATAGCTCTGGGCGCCGCCCGTGCACCAGGCGACGTTGCGGATCGGACGCTGCGCGCCCTCCACCAGCGTGACCGGCTTGCCGAGCGCTTTCTCGACATGCGAGGCCAGCGCCTTCGCGCTCGCGAAGCTCTCGCCGTTGTCGCGTGCGCCGAGGAAGCCGAGCTCCTGCTCGCCGAAGCGGCCGGCCGAACCTGCGTGCGCGACCAGGCCGAGCCGGAGCCCGAGCTGCGCGTTGTTGCCGAGCTCGGGATGGGCGTCGAGCGGCAGGTGATAGGCGAACAGGTTGACGTCGTCGCCGAGCAGCAGGCCGAGGCGCTGCCGCATCCAGCCCGTGACGCGGCCGTCCTGGCCGCGCCAGAACAGCCCGTGGTGGACGAAGATCGCGTCCGCTTCGGCGCGGATCGCGGCTTCGATCAGGGCCCGGCTCGCGGTCACGCCGGAGACGATCTTGCGCACCTTGGTGCGGCCTTCGACCTGCAGGCCATTGGGCCCGTAGTCCTTGAAACGCGCGGGCGCAAGCAGCAGGTCGAACGCATGCAGAAGTTCGTGGCGGGTCGTGCTCATCGCGCCATTGTGGCCCGGCCGGACGCCGACCGCATCGCATGGCCGCGTGCCGCGCAGGAGAAGGCCCGGCGGGGGTTCCAATCGCAGGGCCTCGAAAATTAAGGGTTTTCCCTAATTCCACGATGCACGTTGGGACGGGGCAACGGAACCGGACGGCGGAAGCCTTGAGGGACAATCGGAGCTTGCGCGCCGGCGACGGCGCAACGCCCTCCCTCCATGTCTTCCCACCACGTCTCGCCCGCCTCTTCATGAAACGCACCTGGCTGCTGTTCGCCCAAGCCGTGACCATCCTGCTCGCGGCCTATTTCGTCGTCGCAACGCTCAAGCCCGAGTGGCTGAACCGGCGCACCGGCCCGCTCAACGGCCTGGTCTCGGTGATCGAGGCCCCCACCGCGCCCGCCGGCACCCTCACCGCCGGCAGCCTGAGCGCCGCGGCCAAGAAAGCCTCGCCCGCGGTGGTCAGCATCAACACCAGCAAGGCGGCGCAGCGCTCGCCGCGCAACAACGACCCGTGGTTCCGCTTCTTCTTCGGCGACCAGGGCGACCAGCCGCAGGTGGGGCTCGGCAGCGGCGTGATCGTCAGCGCCGACGGCTACATCCTCACCAACAACCATGTCGTCGAAGGCGCGGACGAGATCGACGTCACGCTCAACGACAGCCGCCATGCGCGCGGCAAGGTGATCGGCACCGACCCCGACACCGACCTCGCGGTGCTCAAGATCGAGCTCGACAAGCTGCCGGTGATCGTGCTGGGGAACTCCGACGCGCTGCAGGTCGGCGACCAGGTGCTGGCCATCGGCAACCCCTTCGGCGTCGGCCAGACGGTCACCAGCGGGATCGTCTCGGCGCTCGGGCGCAACCAGCTCGGCATCAACACCTTCGAGAACTTCATCCAGACCGACGCAGCCATCAACCCGGGCAACTCGGGCGGCGCGCTGATCGACGTCAACGGCAACCTCGAGGGCATCAACACCGCGATCTACTCGCGTTCGGGTGGCAGCATGGGCATCGGCTTCGCGATCCCGGTCTCGACCGCCAAGCAGGTGCTCGAGGACATCGTGACGGCCGGCAAGGTCACGCGCGGCTGGATCGGCGTCGAGCCCAACGACCTCTCGCCCGAGCTGGCCGAGACCTTCGGCGTCAAGGCCAGCGCCGGCGTGATCATCACCGGCGTGCTTCAGAACGGCCCGGCGGCCAAGGCCGGCGTGCGCCCCGGCGACGTCATCACCGGCGTGGGCGAGAAGAACATCGGCAACACCCAGGAACTGCTGAGCGCGGTGGCCGGCCTCAAGCCCGGCACGGCGACCCGCTTCGCACTGCAGCGCGGCAGCGACAAGCTGGAGCTGGACGTCACGCCGGGCCTGCGGCCGCGGTCGCCGGTGCGGCGGACGCCGAACGAGACCGAGTGAACCGGAACCCCGGCCGGGCCGGGATTCAGGACTGCGCCGAGTCGGCGCTTTCTTCGGGCGGCTTGTGGCTGTACTTGGTGAAGTAGCGGGCGCCGATGATGCCGACCTCGTACAGCAGGCACATCGGGATCGCGAGCGCAAGCTGCGAGACCACGTCCGGCGGCGTCAGCACCGCGGCGACGACGAAGGCCAGCACGATGAAGTAGCCGCGGAACGAACGCAGCTTCTCGATCGTGACGAGTTCGAAGCGCACCAGCAGCATCACCACGATCGGCACCTGGAAGGCGACGCCGAAGGCGATGTAGAGCGACAGGATCGCCTCCACGTAGGACGAAATGTCGGGCGTGGCATTGACCGACGGCGGCGTGAACTTCTGGATGAAGCCGAACATCTTGTCCAGCACGAAGAACTGCACGAACGCGATGCCGCCATAGGCCAGCAGGCTGCCGAAGAAGATCAGCGGCAGCGCGAACTTCTTCTCGTGACTGTAGAGGCCCGGCGCCACGAACATCCAGCATTGGTACATGAGCCAGGGCAGCGCCAGCAGCACCGCCGTCATGCCCAGCACCTTGAGCGGCACGAAGAAGGGCGAGAAGACGCCGATCGCGATCAGCTTGGCGTCGGGCGGCATGTGGGCGCGGATCGGCACCGCGATCATGTCGATCAGGCCGGCCGGCCCGGGCCAGATGGCCAGCAGGATGCCGGCCACGACCAGGCCGTAGACGCAGTAGAGCAGGCGATCCCGCAGCTCCATCAGGTGCTGGACGAAGGGCTGCTCGGTGCCGGCCAGTTCGTCTTCTTTGTTCTTGTCGGTGGGGTCGGCCATGTGGGGGGACGCTGCGCTCGGGAATCCGGCACGCGCTGCGCGCGGCCGGGTCGCCAGCTTGCGCTAGTTGATCTTGTGGGGGCGGTAACGGGCCACGCGCGCCGCGCCCGACAGCGCCTTGGTGCGCACGCCGTTGCGCGCCTTGTACCACTGCGGCGTGGCGCCCTGCTTCAGGCGCCAGTTCTTGCGTGGATGCTTGTACTCGGGGAAGGAAGGGGCCGTATCGGACAGCGCCGAGAGCGTCTGGCCGCTTTCGGAGAACTGCTTCTCGAAGTCGCTGGCGCCGGACTGGATGCTCTGCTCGACGTCGCGCGCCGCGTCCTGCACCGTGTCCTTCATCTTGCGCAGTTCGTCGAGGTCCATCGAGCGGTTGACCTCGGCCTTGACGTCGTTCACGTAGCGCTGCGCCTTGCCGAGCAGGGTGCCCACGGTGCGCGCCACGCGCGGCAGCTTCTCGGGCCCGATGACGATCAGCGCCACCGCGCCGATGAGGGCCAGCTTCGAGATGCCGAGGTCGATCACGGATCGGTCTGGCTCAGGACTTCTGGCGCGCTTCGACGTCGATCGTCGACTTGTCGGCGGTGGCGTTGCCGGTCACCTGTGCGTTCGGGCCGGTGGCGGTCGGCGCGTCGGCCGAGGCGCCGTCCTTCATGCCGTCCTTGAAGCCCTTCACGGCGCCGCCCAGGTCGGATCCCATGTTGCGGAGCTTCTTGGTGCCGAAGATCATGACGACGACGAGCAGCACGATCAGCCAGTGCCAGATGGAAAGTGAACCCATGGATTACTCCTGAAGAATGAATCGGATTTTAGTCGCCGCAAAATGACCGGCCGAAATGATGGCTATCAGCCCCTGAGCCAGGGCCGCGGCCCGCCCATGACGTGGACATGGAGATGGTGCACCTCCTGCCCGCCCTCGGCGCCCGTATTGACCACGATGCGGAATCCGCCCTGGGGATAGGGCCGGCAGCCCTGCTCGACCGCCAGCTTGGGCGCCAGGGTCATGATCCTGCCCAGCAGCGCCGCGTCGTCGGGCGTCACCTGTGCCATCGACGGGATGTGGCGTTTCGGGACGATCATGAAATGCACCGGCGCCCAGGGCGCGATGTCGTTGAAGACGAACAACTCGTCGTCCTCGAAAACCTTGCGCGACGGGATCTTGCCCTCGATGATTTTGCAGAAGATGCAGTTCGGGTCAGATGACATTGGCTGTTTCCATGGGTCGGCCCGCGTTCATGCGCACCATCCCCTTGACGATGCGATAGAGGAACCAAAGCGAGATCAGTGCCCAGGCGATCCAGCCCGGCACCAGGAAGAGCAGCCACAGCCACGAGGTCAGCACGTACAGCACGCCGGCCCACAGCACCGAACGGATCCGCCAGCTGAAGTGCGAGGCCTGCCAGCTGCCGGCCGCGTCCTCGCGCTTGACCAGGTCGATCACCAGCGCGATCACCAGCAGGCCGATCGAGGCCTGGGCGCCGGGCAGCACGGCGCCGACCGCCACCACCAGATGCAGGATGTAGCTGACCCAGCCCCAGGTCTTGAGGGAGTCGTCGGGCTCGACGGTCACGATGTCGTTGGGCATGGTGTGCGCTCCTTTCAGTCGTTGGAAGCTTCGCGGTCCTGCGCCTTGCGCAAGGCCTTTTCCTCGATGCCGCTGGTGCCTTCGCGGCGCTCGAGCTCGGCCACCACGTCGGCGGGCGAGAAGCCGTAGTGCGCCAGCGCCACCATGCTGTGGAACCACAGATCGGCCACTTCGTTCACCAGTTTCGTGCGGTCGCCGCCGTGGTCGGCGTCCTTGGCGGCCATCACGACCTCGGTGGCTTCCTCGCCGATCTTCTTCAGGAAGGCGTCCGGGCCGCGGTGCAGCAGGCGCGCGACATAGCTCTTGTCGGGGTCGCCGCCGCGCGCCGGCAGTCGGCTCTCGATGACAGCGGCCAGGCGTGCCAGCGCGTCTTCGGCGTTTCGGGATTCGGTGCTCATCTCGGGGAGGATGTGTAGATCGAAGCGGGGTCTTTCAAGACCGGCTCGGTGACGGTCCATCGGCCGTTTTCGTACTTGCTGAAGAAGCAGCTGTGGCGGCCCGTGTGGCAGGCGATGCCCGGCTCGTGGCCCTGCTGCGTGACCTTGAGCAGCACCACGTCGTTGTCGCAGTCGAGCCGGATCTCGTGCACGGTCTGCACATGGCCCGACTCCTCGCCCTTGAACCACAGCTTCTTGCGCGAGCGGCTGAAATACACGGCGCGCTGGGTCTCGGCGGTCTTGGCGAGCGCCTCGCGGTCCATCCAGGCGAACATCAGGACATCGTTGCTGCCCTGCTCCTGCGCGATCACGGGCACCAGGCCGTTCGCGTCCCATTTCACTTCGTCGAGCCAGTTCATAGCCGGGTATTGTCCGTCACAGCCGAACCGGGATCCCGCGCGCCGCCATCTGGTGCTTCGCTTCGCCGACGGTGAACTCGCCGTAGTGGAAGATGCTGGCCGCCAGTACGGCGTCGGCGCCGCCGATCTGGATGCCGTCGGCCAGGTGCTCGAGGCTGCCGACGCCGCCCGAGGCGATCACCGGCACGCTGACCGCGTCGCTCACGGACCGCGTCAATTCGAGGTCGAAGCCGCTCTTGGTGCCGTCGCGGTCCATGCTGGTCAGCAGGATCTCGCCAGCGCCGCGGCGCGCCATCTCGACGGCCCATTGCACGGCGTCGAGGCCGGTGTTCTTGCGCCCGCCATGGCTGTAGACGTCCCAGCCGGGGCCTCGCGTGGCGGCGTCCTCGGGCGTGCGCCGCTTGGCGTCGATCGCCACCACGATGCACTGCGCGCCGTACTTGCGCGAGGCGTCCTCGATCACCTGGGGATTGGCGATCGCGGCCGAATTGAAGCTGGTCTTGTCGGCCCCGGCATTGAGCAGCCGGCGCACGTCCGCCACCGTGCGCACGCCGCCGCCGACGGTCAGCGGAATGAAGACCTGGGAGGCCACCGCCTCGATGATCGGCAGGATCAGGTCGCGGCCGTCGCTGGTGGCGGTGATGTCCAGGAAGGTCAGCTCGTCGGCGCCCTGCGCGTTGTAGCGCGCCGCGATCTCGACCGGGTCGCCGGCGTCGCGCAGTTCGACGAAATTGACGCCCTTGACGACGCGGCCGCCGGTGACGTCGAGGCAGGGAATGATTCGTTTGGCAAGCATGGTGTGGTTGAGGCGATGGGTTCAGGCGACCGTGAGCTGTTGCCAGCCCTGCCACTGGGCGCCGGGCGCCAGCAGCACGGGTTCGTCGATGCGCGCGGCCTCGACGCAGAGCATCTGGCGCCAGCCGTCGTCGGGCAGGTCGTCGAGCTTGGCGCTGAGCAGCGGGCCCGGATTCCAGACCACGGTCTCGGTGCAGCTCGCGCTTTGCGAGATCTCGAGTGTGCCCGAAGGCTGCACCAGCCGAAGCGGCCGGGCAGGCGAAGCGTAGACGCTGTCGAACTCGCTGCCGAAGCGCAGTGCCGGCGCCATGTCGACATGCCGGTCGTCGCGCACCGCGTCCCAGCGATTGGCGCCCTGCAGGCCTTCCAGGCGGGCCACGGTGACGTCGTCGACCCGCAGGTAGCTGTGGAGCGCGGCCGCGAAGGACCAGGGGCCGCTGCCCCTGTTGTCGATCGTGAGCGCGATGCGCAGCGCCCGCGGCGCCAGGGTGACGGCCAGCCGGGCCCGGAACGCATGCGGCCAGAGCGCGCGGGTGGCCGCGCTGTCGCGCAGCGTCAGCACGAAGGTGTCGCGCCGGCCGTCGGCCTCGGGGGCCTCGGCTGCCCAGGGAAGATTGCGGGCGAAGCCGTGCTTGGGCAGCGACCCGCGCTGGTTGAACTGCGGCCAGCAGACCGGCACGCCGCCGCGGATCGCGCTCTGGCCATCGAAACGGGCCGCGGGGCTCAGGTAGAGCCGCTCCACGCCGTCGGCCGTGGTCCAGGACAGCACGTGGGCGCCGTGCAGGGCCACGGTACAGCTGCCGCCGTCCGCCAGCGCGAGGCGCACGGCCGGCTGGCCACGAAAGTCGAGAGGACTGGAGGTCATGGCCCGATTCTAGGTTTGGGGCGGTCCCCGCGATGCGCACCTCCGGAACCCGAGGGGCATTGCGAACGGCGCGGATTTCGCTTGAAATGAGCTCACCCGGCGGCTGCGGCTGCGCGCCCCCGGTGGCGTCAGCGCTTCAGAACAACTCGCACAAGGAGCCTCCATGAGAAGGAAACTGCCGCCGGCAGCCTGGATTCTGATCGCGATGCTGATCGGGATCGTGATCGGCTACATGGTCTTCGTCAATTTCCCGGACAAGAAGACCGCGGTCGAGATCGCGGGCTACATCTCGATMATGTCGGACGTCTTCCTGCGCCTGATCAAGATGCTGATCGGCCCGCTGGTCTTCTCGACGCTGGTGGTCGGGATCGCCCACATGGGCGACGCTGCCGCGGTCGGGCGGGTGTTCGGCAAGGCGCTGGGCTGGTTCATCACGGCCTCCCTGGTCTCGCTGGTGCTGGGCCTGGTCATGGCCAACCTGCTGCAGCCGGGCCACAACCTGGGCCTGCCGCTGCCCGACATCGGGTCTTCCGCCAACCTCGCGACCTCCAAGTTCACGCTGAAGGACTTCGTCAGCCACGTGGTTCCGAAGTCCTTTGTCGAGGCCATGGCCAACAACGAGATCCTGCAGATCGTGGTGTTCTCGATGTTCTTCGGCGTCGCCCTGGCCTCGCTCGGCGAAAAGGCCCGCACGCTGGTCAACGCCATCGACGAACTGTCGCACGCGATGCTCAAGATCACCGGCTACGTGATGAAGCTCGCCCCGCTCGCCGTGATGGCCGCGATGGCCGCCACGGTCGCCACCAACGGCCTGGGCATCCTGCTCAAGTTCGCGGTCTTCATGGGCGGCTTCTACCTGAGCCTGTTCATGCTGTGGGGCTTGCTGGCGCTGGCCGGCTTCCTGTTCCTGGGGCCGCGCATCGTGACGCTGCTGAAGCTGATCCGCGAGCCCTTCCTGCTGTCCTTCGCGACCGCCAGCTCGGAGGCCGCCTATCCGAAGATCCTGATCGCGCTCGACCGCTTCGGCGTCAAGCGCAAGATCTCCAGCTTCGTGATGCCGATGGGCTACTCGTTCAACCTCGACGGCTCGATGATGTACTGCACTTTCGCCGTGCTCTTCATCGCCCAGGCCTACGACATCCCGCTGTCGATCGGCACCCAGATCACGATGCTGCTGATCCTGATGCTGACCTCCAAGGGCATGGCCGGCGTGCCGCGCGCCTCCCTGGTCGTGATCGCCGCGACCCTGAACCAGTTCAATATCCCCGAAGCCGGACTGTTGCTGATCCTCGGGGTCGACACCTTCCTGGACATGGGGCGCTCCGCCACCAATGCGGTGGGCAATTCGATCGCCACGGCGGTGGTGGCCAAGTGGGAGGGCGAGCTGCTCTCCGAAGGCGACGCTGCGGCCAATGCCCGGGCCATGGACGCCGAAAGCGCCGCCACCCTCGCCCATCCGGCACATGCCTGAGGAGCGGTCATGACGCCCGTCCGGATCCGCCTCGGCGCTGCCGCCGTGCTGCTGGGCGCACTGCTGGGCCCGGCACCTGCCGCGCTCGCGCAATCCGAGCCGGCGCCGGCGGGCCCGGCGGTCCTGGGCGGGACCCTGGCCAAGGCGCGGGACGCGGGCGTGGTGGTCATCGGTTACCGGGAGTCGTCGGTGCCGTTTTCCTTCCTGTCGCCGCGCAAGGAACCGATCGGCTATTCGATCGAGCTGTGCAAGGCGGTGGTCGAGGCCATGGGCGATGCGGTGCACAAGACGCTGTCCATCCGCTGGCAGCCCGTGACCGCCGAATCGCGCATCGATGCCGTGGTCAACGGCCAGGTCGACCTCGAATGCGGCTCCACCACCAGCAACCTGGAACGCCAGAAGCGCGTGGCCTTCTCGCCGACGATGTTCGTCTCGGGCACCCGGCTGCTGGTGAAGAAAGGCTCGCCGATCCAGTCGTTCCGCGACCTGGCCGGCAAGCCGGTGGCCGTGACCGCCGGCACCACCAACGAGAAGACCCTGCGCGACCTGTCGGCACGCTTCAAGCTGGAGCTGAACCTGCTGGTGTCGCGCGACCATGCCGAATCGTTCGCGCTGGTGAAGTCCGGCAAGGCCGAAGCCTTCGCGACCGACGAGGTGCTGCTGTACGGCCTGATCGCGCAGGACCGGGGCGAGGCCGGGGGCGCCAGCGACTACCAGGTGGTCGGCGACTTCCTCTCGTACGACCCCTACGGCGTCATGTACCGCAAGGGCGATCCGCAGCTGGCCAAGGTGGTCAACGACACCTTCCAGGCGCTGGCCGAGGACGGCGAGATCGAGCGCCAGTACAAGCGCTGGTTCCTGCGCAAGCTGCCGTCCGGCACCAGTCTGAACCTGCCCATGAGCCCCCAGCTCGAAACCATCATCCAGACCATGGCCGTCAAAACGGAATAGCCCCCGCACCGGCCGGCGCAGCCAGGCCCGTTCGTGAAACACCGCGGATCTGGCTTTGCCAGTCCGCCGGTGTTGCCCCCGGTAGGGGGTGGGCGGCTACACGAAGTGAGCCAACCTGGGGGCGAGCTTTTTACGCTGCGAGTTCGTCGGCGCGAGCCTGGGCGGCGGCGAAATCGAGGTCGCCCGAGTAGATGGCACGTCCGCAGATCACGCCTTCGATACCGTCGGACTCGACCGCGCACAGCTTGTCGATGTCGGCCATGTTCGACAGGCCGCCCGAGGCGATCACGGGAATCGTGAGCGCCTGCGCCAGCCGCACGGTGGCCTCGATGTTGATGCCCGACAGCATGCCGTCGCGGCCGATGTCGGTGTAGATGATCGACTCGACGCCGTAGTCCTCGAACTTCTTGCCCAGGTCGGCGACCTCGTGGCCGGTCAGCTTGCTCCAGCCATCGGTCGCCACCTTGCCGTCCTTGGCGTCGAGGCCGACGATGATGTGGCCGCCGAAGGCGCTGCAGGCATCCTTCAGGAAGCCGGGATTCTTGACCGCCGCGGTGCCGATGATCACGTAGCGCAAGCCGTCGTCGATGTAGCGTTCGATGGTGTCCAGGTCGCGGATGCCGCCGCCGAGCTGCACCGGGATGTCGTCGCCGACCTCCTTCAGGATCGCCTTGATCGCAGCGTGGTTCTGCGGCTTGCCGGCGAAGGCGCCGTTCAGGTCGACCAGGTGCAACCGGCGCGCACCGGCCTCGAGCCATTTGCGCGCCATCGCGGCCGGGTCTTCGCTGAAAGTGGTGGACTGGTCCATATCGCCTTGCTTGAGGCGAACACAGTGGCCATCCTTGAGGTCGATCGCGGGAATGAGAAGCATGGTGATGCGGGATTGCGTAGCGGACGGAGGGGGCGGTGGTCGGAATGCGCGATGGTACTCAGAACCCGGCAGGCACAGGCGCAGGCCGGATCCGAACGGGGGAGGCGTTCACTGCGTCAGGGATTCCAGTGGAGGAAATTTCGATAGAGCTGCAACCCGTGCTCCGCACTCTTCTCGGGGTGGAACTGGGTCGCAAAAATATTATCGCGTGCCAGCGCGGCGGTAAAGCGCTCGCCGTAGTCGGCCTCCCCCACGCTGTGGGCGACGTCGGCGGGCTTGGCATAGAAGCTGTGGACGAAATAGAAGTAGCTCCCGTCGGGCACCCCGGCCCAGACCGGGTGCGCCCGCGTCTGCAAGACCTGGTTCCAGCCCATCTGCGGCACCTTGTAGCGGCTGCCGTCCGGCTGCGTGCGGCCCTCGAGCTCGAACCTGCGCACTTCGCCGGGAATCAGGCCCAGGCCGTCGGTCGGCCCTTCGTCGCTGTGCGACAGCAGCATCTGCATGCCGACGCAGACACCGAACAGCGGCTTGCTGGCCGCGGCCTCGAGCACCGACTCGAGCAGGCCGGAGTCGGCCAGCTCGCGCATGCAGTCGGGCATGGCACCCTGCCCCGGCAGCACCACGCGGGTGGCCCGGCGGACCACCTCCGGGTCGGAGGTGACGAACACCTCCACCCCGACCTGGTCGGCCGCATGCTGCACCGCCTGCGACACCGAGCGCAGGTTGCCCATGCCGTAGTCGACGACGGCGACGGTATTGGCGGTCATTGGAAGTCGTGGCGGCTCAGAGCGAACCCTTGGTGGAGGGAATGACACCTGCTGAGCGCGGGTCGAGTTCCAGGGCGGAGCGCAGCGCCCGCGCGAAGGCCTTGAACACGGTCTCGCACTGGTGGTGCGCGTTGACGCCCTTGAGATTGTCGATATGCAGCGTCACGAAGGCATGGTTGGCAAAACCGTGGAAGAACTCGTAGGTCAGCTGGCTGTCGAAGGTGCCGATCATGCCACTGGTGAAGGGAACGTCCATCACCAGGCCCGGGCGACCGGAGAAATCGATCACGACGCGGCTCAGCGCCTCGTCCAGCGGCACGTAGGCGTGGCCATAGCGGCGGATGCCCTTCTTGTCGCCGACGGCCTTGGCCACCGCCTGGCCCAGCGTGATGCCCACGTCCTCCACCGTGTGGTGGCCGTCGATGTGCAGGTCGCCCTGACAGTCGATGTCGAGGTCGATCAGTCCGTGGCGGGCGATCTGGTCGAGCATGTGGTCGAAAAAGCCGATGCCGGTCGACAGTTTCGCGCGGCCAGTGCCGTCGAGGTCGACCTGGACCGTGATCTTGGTTTCCGCCGTGTTGCGGGTGACGCAGGCCGTGCGCGCGCCGGTGGCGACGACGGCTTCGGGTGCCATTGGGGTGTTCATAGTGAGGCTTCGAGGGCCGCGAGCATCTGCGCATTCTCGTCGGCGGTTCCGACCGTGAGGCGCAGGCAGTTCGCGAGCAATGGGTGCATTTTAGAAACGTTCTTGACCAGCACGCCGCGAGCCTTCATCCCATCGAAGGTCTTTGCGGCATCGGGCACCCGGATCAGGATCATGTTGGCCTCGCTGGGCCAGCTTCGGACCGCCGGCAGCCGCGCCAGGCGCTCGACCACCCCCGCGCGCTGGTCGCGGATCTCGGCCGCCTGCGCGGCGAACACCTCGGCGTGCTCGAGCGCGAAGAGCGCGCATTCGCAGTTGAGCACGCTGATGTTGTAGGGCGGGCGCACCTTGTCGACCTCGGAAATCAGCGCCGCCGGACCCATCAGGTAGCCCAGCCGGGCCCCGGCCAGGCCGAACTTGCTGAGCGTGCGCATCAGAAGCACGTGGCCGTGGCGCGCGACGCGGTCGATGTAGCTGCGGCCGGCGAACGGCTGGTAGGCCTCGTCGATGACCACCAGCCCGCCCTGCGCGCCCTGGGCCTGGACGATCTTCTCGATCACCGCGTCGTCCCACAGGTTGGCGGTCGGGTTGTTCGGATAGGCCAGGAAGACGATCGCCGGCTTTTCCCTGGCGATGGCTTCGAGCATGGCGGTCTCGTCGAGCTCGAAATCGGCGGTCAGCGGCACGCCGACGAAGCGCAGGCCCTGCAGCTGGGCGCTCACGGCGTACATCACGAAGCCGGGCACCGGCGCCAGGATGGCGGCGCCGGGCAGGTCGCAGGCCATCGCGAGCAAGGAGATCAGCTCGTCCGAGCCGTTGCCGAGCATCAGCGCGAAGCCCTCCGGCATCGCCGCGTGCGCGGCCAGCGCGCGCTGCAGGTCGGCGCCGCGCTCGCCCGGGTAGCGGTTCAGCGCCAGGGCGCCGAGGCGCTGCCCGAGCGCAGCCTGCAGCGCGGGCGGCAGGCCGTGGGGGTTTTCCATGGCGTCGAGCTTGAGCAGGCCACGGGCGTCCTGCACGGCATAGGCATGCATGGATTGGATGTCGGCGCGGATGCGCCCCAGTGCGCGGCGGGTGTCGTCAGTGGCAGTCATTCGGAGTTCAGGGGTTGCAGCGGTAGCTGTTGCGCAGCGCGGCCGAGAGCACCAGCTGGACCGGCATGTCGGCCTCGTAGCTGTCGGCGTTGCGCGTCAGTTCGGATTGGTAGAGCGAGCGTGCCATCCTGGGCTCGAGCCGGCGGCCGTTGATGCAGAAAATCGGCTTGCGGCCCGCGCGCTGCTCCTCGTCGCTGGCTTCGCGCAGGCCTTCCATGACACCCACGAGGTAGTAGTTGGCGTAGAGCTTGCCGTCCTTCTCGCTGGTCTCGAGCGTGCGCAGCTCGCGGATCGACATCGCCTGCGCGAGCGTCGCCAGCATCAGCAGCGCCAGGCAGGCGCCCGCGGCGCGGATCAGTCGCGCGGGCGTGGCTTGATCAGCACGCATGGGTTCCCCGCATAGACGCAGTGGCCGTCGAGATCACGCGTCACGACCGAGCGGGCGCCGACCACGGCGGCATCGCCGATCGTGACGCCCGGCGCCACGAAGGTCTCGGCTGCCAGCCAGACGCCGTCGCCGACGCGGATGTCGTCCCAGACCAGCGGAAAGCTGGGCCGCTTGTAGTCGTGGGTGCCGGTGCACAGCCACACCCGCTGCGAGACGCAGCAGTTCTTGCCGATCCGGACTTCGCCATAGTTGTAGATCTCGACGCCCTCGCCGATCGCGGTGTACTCGCCGATCACGAGGTTCCACGGCATCAGCACCTTCACGCCGGCGCTGATCAGCACCTTCTCGCCGAGCCGGGCGCCGTAGAGGCGCAGCAGGAAGAGCCGGAACGGCGACAGCGCGCGCGGTCCGGCGCGACCCAGCAGGCCCCAGACCAGCATCCAGGAAGCGCGACGCAGCTTCTGGCCCAGGGTCCAGGGATGGCCCCGACTGGTCTTCAGATCCATGCTGTCCGGTTTCACGGCGTTGCGCCGCGCAGGCGCATCTCGGCCGCCCGCGCGTGCGCCTGCAATCCCTCGCCGTGCGCCAGCACCGAGGCGACCTTGCCGAGCACCTGGGCGCCCTCCTCGCTGACCTCGATCAGGCTCGAGCGCTTCTGGAAATCGTAGACCCCCAGCGGCGAGCTGAAACGCGCCGTGCCGCTGGTGGGCAGCACGTGGTTGGGGCCGGCGCAGTAGTCGCCCAGGCTTTCGCTGGTGTAGGCGCCCAGGAAGATCGCGCCCGCATGCCGCAGCAGCGGCTCCCAGCGGTGCGGCTCCGTGCTGCTGACTTCCAGGTGCTCGGGTGCGATGCGGTTGCTGATCTCGCACGCCTCTTCCATGCTCCGGGTCTGGATCAGGGCGCCACGGCCGCTGAGCGAGGCGGCGATGATCGCGGCGCGCGGCATCGAGGGCAGCAGCCGGTCGATCTCCTGCTGCACGCGCTCGATGTAGCCGGCGTCCGGGCACAGCAGGATGCTTTGCGCCAACTCGTCGTGCTCGGCCTGGCTGAACAGGTCCATGGCCACCCACTCGGGCGAGGTGCTGCCGTCGGCCAGCACCAGGATCTCGCTCGGGCCCGCGATCATGTCGATGCCCACGGTGCCGAAGACCCGGCGCTTGGCGGCCGCCACGTAGGCGTTGCCCGGCCCGGTGACCTTGTCGACCGCCGGAATCGTCGCCGTACCGTAGGCCAGCGCCGCCACCGCCTGGGCGCCGCCGATGGTGAAGGCCCGCGTCACGCCCGCCACGTGCGCGGCGGCCAGCACCAGCGGGTTCTTCTCGCCGCCCGGCGTGGGCACGACCATGATGATCTCGCCGACGCCGGCGACGTGCGCGGGAATCGCGTTCATCAGCACGCTCGACGGATAGGCAGCCTTGCCGCCCGGCACGTAGATGCCCACGCGGTCCAGCGGCGTGACCTTCTGGCCGAGCAGCGTGCCGTCGGCGTCGCGGTAGCTCCAGCTCTCGCCGCTGGCCTTCTTCTGGGCCTCGTGATAGGTCCGCACGCGGCGCGCGGCGGCTTCGAGCGCCTCCCGCTGTTCGGCCGGCAGCGATTCGAAGGCGGCGCGAAGCTCTGCCGCCGTCAGTTCCAGCGCATCGACGCTGTCGAGATCGAGTCGATCGAAACGGCGCGTGTACTCGAGCACCGCCTCGTCGCCGCGGCGCCGCACGTCGGCGAGGATGTCCGCCACCACCTGCTCGATCGCGGCATCGGCCTCGGCGGACCAATGCAGGCGCGCCTTGAATTCGGCCTCGAAGGTGGCCGAGGCGGTCGAGAGGCGGGCGGGGGCGGCTTTCAGGTTCATTTCGGAATGGCCGATGCGAAGGCGTCGACGATGTGGCGGATGGCCTCTTGCTTGAGCTTGAGCGCGGCCTGGTTGACCACCAGGCGAGCGCTGATGTCCATGATGCGCTCGACCTCCACCAGGTGGTTGGCCTTGAGCGTGTTGCCGGTCGAGACCAGGTCGACGATCGCGTCGGCGAGGCCCGTGAGCGGCGCCAGTTCCATGCTGCCGTAAAGCTTGATCAGGTCGACGTGCACGCCCTTGCTGGCGAAGAACTCGCGCGCCAGCCCGACGTATTTGGTCGCCACCTTGAGGCGCGAGCCCTGCTTCACGGCCGAAGCGTAGTCGTAGTCGGCGCGCACCGCGACGCTCAGCCGGCAGGCCGCGATGCGCAGGTCCAGCGGCTGGTAGAGGCCCTGGTTGCCGTGCTCGAGCAGCACGTCGAGGCCGGTCACGCCGAGGTCGGCGCCGCCGTACTGGACGTAGGTCGGCACGTCCGACGCACGCACCAGCACCACGCGCACATCGGGCCGGGTGGTGGCGAGGATCAGCTTGCGAGAGGTCTCCGGGTCCTCGGTCACCTCGATGCCGGCAGCGGCCAGCAGCGGCAGCGTTTCCTCGAAGATGCGGCCCTTCGACAGCGCGAGCGTGATCACCGCAGCACCTCTGCCGGCCCGCTGACCCGCTCGATGTCGGCGCCCAGGCCGCGCAGCTTGCCTTCCATCCGGTCGTAGCCGCGGTCGAGGTGATAGATGCGATCCACCATCGTCTCGCCGTCGGCCACGAGGCCGGCGATCACCAGGCTGGCCGACGCCCGCAGGTCGGTCGCCATCACGGTGGCGCCGGACAACTGCGAGACGCCCTCGATCACCGCCACCTTGCCGTCGGTCTGGATCTTGGCGCCCAGGCGCAGCATCTCGTCGACGTGCATGAAGCGATTCTCGAAGATCGTCTCGGTCACGGTCGAGGTGCCTTCGGCGATCGCATTGAGCGCCATGAACTGGGCCTGCATGTCGGTCGGGAAGCCCGGATACTCGGTGGTGCGGAAGCTCTGCGCCTTGAGCCGGCCCTGGCTTTGAACGCGGATGCCGCCATCGGCCGCCGACACCTGCGCGCCGGCTTCGCGCAGCTTCTCGATCACGGCGTCGAGATGATCCGCGCGCCCATGCTTCAGGAAGACATCGCCGCCGGCCGCGGCCACGGCGCACAGGAAGGTGCCGGCCTCGATCCGGTCGGCCACCACCTGGTGCGTGCAGCCTTCGAGGCGATCGACGCCCTGGATGCGGATGCGGCTGGTGCCGTGGCCCTCGATCTTCGCGCCCATGGCGATCAGCATCTCGGCCAGGTCGGCGATCTCGGGCTCCTGGGCCGCGTTTTCCAGCACCGTCTCGCCCTCTGCCAGCGCCGCGGCCATCAGAAAGTTCTCGGTGCCGGTGACGGTCACCATGTCGGTCGTGATCCGGGCGCCGTGCAGGCGCTTTCGGCCACCGCCGATGCGCGCCACCATGTAGCCGTGCTCGACCACGATCTCGGCGCCCATCGCCTGCATGCCCTTGATGTGCTGGTCGACCGGCCGCGAACCGATCGCGCAGCCGCCCGGCAGCGAGACCCTGGCCCGGCCGAAGCGCGCCAGCAGCGGACCCAGTGCAAGCACCGAGGCACGCATGGTCTTGACCAGCTCATAGGGCGCCTCGGGCAGCTCGAGCGAACGCGCATCGATGCGAACCGTGCCGTTGTCGTCGCGTTCGGCCACGACGCCCATGTTGTGCACCAGCTTGAGCATGGTCGCGACATCCTTCAGGCGCGGCACGTTGTGCAGCGTGACCGGCTGGTCGGTCAGGAGCGCCGCGCAAAGCTCCGGCAAGGCGGCATTCTTGGCGCCGGAAATGAGTACCTCGCCGCGAAGCTTGCGCCCGCCGCGAATCAAGAGTTTGTCCATGAGGAATCCAGCGGAGGTCTAGCGAGACTGGCCTGCCCATTCGGCAGGCGTGAAGGTTTTCATCGAGAGCGCATGCACCTCGTCGGTATGCATTTTCGCACCCAGGGTGGCATAGACGCGCTGGTGCCGCTGGATCGCGCGCTTGCCCTCGAATTCGGGCGACACGATGGTGGCGTACCAGTGGCGGCCATCGCCCTCGAGCGTGATGTGGTCGCAGGCCAGGCCGGCCTGGATGATTGATTGAAGTTCTTCGGCCGTCATGTTTGTTGCTCCCCCCGGCGAGCCATATCTTTCATCCGCGGATTTTGTAGCCGATGCGCAGCAAGTGCACGGCGATGGCGCTCACGACGAGCCAGGCGCTGCCGACGATCGCCAGGCTCAGCCACGGCGAGACGTCGCTGACACCGAAGAAGCCGTAGCGGAAGCCGTCGATCATGTAGAAGAAGGGGTTCAGGTGGCTCACCGTCTGCCAGAAGGGCGGCAGCGAGCCGATCGAATAGAACACGCCGGACAGGAAGGTCATCGGCATGATCAGGAAGTTCTGGAACACCGCCATCTGGTCGAACTTCTCGGCCCAGAGGCCGGCGATCAGCCCCAGCGTGCCCAGGATGGCGGCGCCGAGGAAGGCGAACACCAGGATCCACAGCGGCGCCACGAAGCCCGGCACGGCGAAGAACACCGTGACCAGGAAAACGCCCAGGCCCACCGCCAGCCCGCGCACGATCGACGAGCCGACGTAGGCGAAGAACCAGCCCCAGTGCGACAGCGGCGTCAGCAGCACGAACACCAGGCTGCCCATGATCTTGCTCTGGATGATCGACGACGAACTGTTGGCGAAGGCGTTCTGCAGCACGCTCATCATCACCAGGCCTGGAATCAGGAAGGCCGTGTAGCTCACCGTGCCGTAGACCTTGACGTGGTTCTCGAGCACGTGTCCGAAGACCATCAGGTACAGCACCGCGGTCAGCACCGGGGCGCCGACGGTCTGGAAGCCGACCTTCCAGAAGCGCAGCGTTTCCTTGTACAGAAGCGCGCGCCATCCCAACGCGTTGATCATCATGCGAGCCCCCACGCTCGGCCCGGCGCGGCGCTCATCGCGCGACCTCCAGTGGCGTCTGCTCACCGGCCATCAGGTCGATGAAGACGTCCTCGAGGTCGGCCTTGCGCATCTCGACGTCCTCGACGTCGAGGCCGGCCTCGCGGATCGCGGCCAGCAGTTGCTCGACCTCATGGGCGTTCTGCGCCGGCAACTGCACGATGCGGCCCGTGATGCGCGCGTGCTGCGCGATCGACCAGGGCAGCATGCCGTCGGTCTTGAAGCGCAGCACGTTGCTGGCGGCCGAGCGCAGCAGCTCGCTGGTGCGATCGAGCGCGATCACGCGGCCCTGTTTGAGCATGGCGATCCGATGGCACAGCGCCTCGGCCTCTTCGAGGTAGTGGGTGGTCAGCAGCACCGTGCTGCCCTGCTTGTTGAGCTTGGCCACGAACTGCCACAGTGTCTGCCGCAGCTCGACGTCGACGCCGGCGGTGGGTTCGTCCAGCACGATCACCGGCGGCTTGTGGACCAATGCCTGCGCCACCAGCACGCGCCGCTTCATGCCGCCCGAGAGCTGCCGCATGTTGGCGTTCGCCTTGTCGGCCAGGCCGAGGCTGTGCAGCAGTTCGTCGATCCAGGCGTCGTTGTTCCTGATGCCGAAATAGCCCGACTGGATGCGCAGCGCCTCGCGGACGTTGAAGAAGGGGTCGAAGACCAGCTCCTGCGGCACCACGCCGAGCTGGCGGCGCGCCTGGGCGTAGTCCTTCTGCACGTCGAAGCCGTGGACGCCGATGGCGCCGCTGGTCGGGCGCGACAGTCCGGCGAGCATGCTGATGAGCGTGGTCTTGCCGGCGCCGTTGGGCCCGAGGAGACCGAAGAACTCGCCCTCCTCGATCTGGAACGTCACCTCGTCGACAGCACGCAGGCCCGGCTTTCCCTGGGCCCGTTGCTGGCGTGAGGCAGGATAGGTCTTGGAGACCGACTGGAAGGAGATCGCGGGCATGGGAACGGAGCATTTTAAGCTCGCCCCCAGATTGGCTCACTTCGTGTAGCCGCCCACCCCCTACCGGGGGCGAGCAAGACCTACGGTGCGGCCGGCAAAAGGCCTGCGATTCCGTACAGGGCGGCCAGTTCGCGCAGGCGTGCCGGCAGGCCTTTCACCGCGAAGCCGCGGCCGAGCGCGCTCGACTCGCGACGGCACTCGAGCAGCACCGCGAGCGCCGAGGAATCGAAGTGCACCAGCGCACTGGCGTCGACCACCGTGGCCGTGTCGGTCTGCCCGGCCAGCCCCTGCTGGAGCATGTAGGCGCAGGCGGGCGCTTCGTCGTGCGTCAACTTGGGCGGCAGCACCAGCATGGCGGACTCAGCCCTTGCCGTTGCTCTTGTTGCGCGCCGCCAGGGCGGCGATCAGCCCGTCGATACCCTTGCTGTTGATCTGCTGCGCAAACTGGGTGCGGTAGGTATCCACCAGCCACACGCCCAGCACGTTGATGTTGTAGATCTTCCAGCCGCCGGCCTCGCCCGGCGTCTTCTCGAGCCGGTAGTCGAGCTGCACCGGGTCGCCGCCGCCGCCCCTGACTTCGGTGCGCACCAGCACCTCCTTGTCGTCGGGCGAGCCGCGGAACGGACGCACGCTCACGGTCTGGTCGCTGACCTGGTCGAGTGCGCCCGCGTAGGTGCGCACCAGCAGCGTCTTGAATTCCTCTTCCAGCCGCTTCTGCTGCTCCGGCGTGGCCTGGCGCCAGGCCGGGCCGACGGCGGAAGAGGTCATGCGCAGGAAGTTCACGTTCGGCATGATCTTGGTGTCGACCAGCACCATGATCTTGCCGATGTCGCCGGCCTTGATCGACTTGTCGGCCTTGATCGTGTCGAGCACATCCGAGGACAGGCGCTTCACCAGCGCATCGGGCGCCTCGTCGGCAGCCTGGGCCGGCCGCACGAATCCGGCGGCGGCACTCATCAGCAGCAGGCCGGCCAGCGCAAGGCGTCCCACGGTGCGGCGTTGAAGAATCTGGTTCATCGAATCAATTCCTTGTAGTCAAATGGTCGAGCAGACGCCCTGCGAGTTTGGAGCCCTGCCCGGCCGACAGGGTTCCACGGCGGGCGCCGGGCGCTGCAACTGAATGCAATCAGCGCCGACCCTAGTTGCCGTCCTCGGGCACGTCGCCGTCGTGGACTTCGTAGCGGCGGCGCTGCAGGAAGGCGTCACGCGTGAAGGTGTACTTGTCGAGCGCGGCATCGTCGAGCAACTGGCCCACCCGCAGCAGGTTGGCACGGATGTCGGTGTAACGAAGCGCGTACATCGAGTTGCGCACCGGGATATCCGCCACGTGATTCACAAGGTCGCCCTGGATGTCCACCGGCAGCGCCACGGTGTCGCGCAGCGTCGAGGGCCCGAGCAGCGGCAGCACAATATATGGGCCCGCCGGAACTCCCCAGCGACCCAGCGTCTGCCCGAAATCCTCGCTGCGGCGATCGATTCCGAGTTCGGTGGCGACATCGAGAATCCCGCCCAGGCCGAAGACGGTATTGACGTTCACGCGCATGAAGGTCTGTGCGCTGTCCCGCAGCTTGAGCTGCGCCACGCTGTTGGCGAAGCTCCAGACGTCCGAAAGATTGCCGAAGAAATTGCTGACGCCCGTGCGCACCGGCGACGGCAGGACCGCCTGATAGACCGTCGCGACCGGCTTCAGCACGGCATCGTCGACGGCGTTGTTGAAGCGATAGACCTGACGGTTGAGCGGCTCCAAAGGGTCCGCCGGATTGGCACCGGGGCCCGTGGCGCAGCCGGTGGCAAGGACGAGAAAGCCGGCGGCCAGTGCGCCGCGCGCACCGAAGGCGACACGGGCGGGCGCGGGCCGGCCGGCGAGTGGAAATCGTGGTTTCATTTCTTGTTGGCGTTGCCGGGCGGCGTGCTCCCCTCGGCCGCTTTGCTGTACAGGAACTGGCTGATCAGGTTCTCCAGCACGACGGCGGATTGCGTGTCGGTCACGACGTCGCCGGCCTGCAGGTTCTTTTCGTCGGCGCCGGCTTCGATCCCGATGTACTGCTCGCCGAGCAGGCCGCTGGTCAGGATCTTGAAGGAGCTGTCCTTGGGGAAACTGTAACGATTTTGAAGCGCCAGCGTCACCGCGGCCTGAAAGTTCTTGTCGTCGAACGTGATGGATTCGACACGCCCGACCACCACGCCGGCACTCTTGACCGCCGTCTGGGGCTTGAGCCCGCCGATGTTGTCGAAGCGCGCGGTCACGGCGTAGGTCTTCTGGAAGTTCAGGCCCAGCAGGTTGGCCGACTGCAGCGCCAGGAACAGCAGCGCCGCGCCGCCGATCAGCACGAACAGGCCGACCCAGATGTCATTGTTGGAACGTTGCATGTGTTGCACTCTCTCGAAACGATTGGCCTAGATGCTGAACATCATGGCGGTCAGCATGAAGTCGAGCCCGAGCACGCTGAGCGAGGCGACCACGACCGTTCGGGTGGTGGCGCGCGACACGCCCTCGGGCGTGGGCTGCGACTGGTAGCCCTGCAGCAGCGCGATGAAGGTCACGGCAAAGCCGAAGACGACGCTCTTGACGACGCCGTTGCCGACGTCGCGCCAGACATCGACACCGCCCTGCATCTGGCCCCAGAAGGCGCCCGGATCGACCCCCAGCATCAGCACGCCGACCACGTAGCCGCCGATCACGCCGACCGCGCTGAACACCGCCGCCAGCAAGGGCATCGTGATCACGCCGGCCCAGAAGCGTGGCGCCAGGATGCGCTGCACCGGATCGACGGCCATCATCTCCATGGCGCTCAATTGCTCGCCGGCCTTCATGAGACCGATCTCGGCCGTGAGCGAGGTGCCCGCACGGCCCGCGAACAGCAGCGCCGCGACCACCGGGCCGAGCTCGCGCACCAGGCTCAGGGCCACCAGCAGTCCCAGCGCCTCGGACGAGCCGTAGCGCTGCAGCGTGTAGTAGCCCTGCAGCCCCAGCACGAAGCCGACGAACAGTCCCGAGACGGCGATGATCGCCAGCGAATAGTTGCCCAGGAAGTGGATCTGGTCCCGCACCAGCCCGAATCGGCGCAGGCTGTGCGCACCGCGCAGCAGGAGCTGCAGGAACAGGCGCGCACCGAGCCCGAGATCGGCCAGCTTGCTTCGCACGGCGAAGCCCACGTCGGCCGGCTTGTACCAGCTCATTCGCGTCCCCCCTGCGCATTGCCGAAATCGGCCTCGACGCCGACCGCGGGATAGTGGAAATGCACCGGCCCCTCGGGCAACGCGTTGACGAACTGGTGGACCAGCGGATCGGTGCTGACGCGCACCTCCTGTGGCGTGCCCTGGGCGGCGATGCCGCCGTTGGCCAGGATGATCACGTGATCGGCGATGCGGAAGGTCTCTTCGAGGTCATGCGACACGACCACGCTGGTCAGGCCCAGCGTGTCGTTCAGTTGCCGGATCAGTCGCGCCGCCGTGCCGAGCGAGATCGGATCGAGGCCGGCAAAGGGTTCGTCGTACATCACGAGATCGGGGTCGAGCGCGATCGCCCGCGCCAGCGCCACGCGCCGGGCCATGCCGCCGGAGACCTCGCTGGGCATCAGCTCGCGGGCGCCGCGCAGGCCGACCGCGTCGAGCTTCATGAGCACGATGTCGCGCACCAGCCCCTCGGGCAGGCGCGTGTGCTCGCGCAGCGGGAAGGCGACGTTGTCGAACACGCTCATGTCGGTGAACAGCGCGCCGAACTGGAACAGCATGCCCATGCGGCGCCGGGCCGCATAAAGCGCGCCAGGGCCCATCTTGCCGACATCGTCGCCGTTGACCCGCACTTCGCCACGGCGCGCCCGCACCTGCCCGCCGATCAGGCGCAGCACGGTGGTCTTGCCGCCGCCCGAGGCGCCCATCAGCGCCGTCACCTTGCCGCGCGGCACGGAGAACGAGACGCCGTCGAGGATCGTGCGATCACCGTAGCCGAAGGCGACGTCGCGGAACTCAACGAGGGAAGTGGAAGGTGATGGGTCCATGGCAACAAAAAAGCCGGGGCGCCCATCAGGACATCCCGGCTCGCGGTAACAGGTGATGATAAGGGAAAGCACGGAGCCGGCCCGCTGCCCCCTCGGGGGCAGCGCCCCCAATTGGGAGGCGTGGGGGCTCAGGCCGGCGCCGGGCCGCCCCAAGGCGGCCTGCGGCCCCCTCGGGGGGCAGCGACCCACACGAAGTGGGGGAGCGTGGGGGCTACTTCAGCGCGGCAGGTCGCTGAAACCCATCAGGAACTCATCGACCGAGCGCGCCGCCTGGCGCCCCTCGCGGATCGCCCAGACCACCAGCGACTGGCCGCGACGGATGTCGCCGGCGGCGAACACCTTCGGCACATTGGTCGCATAGCCGCCGATGAAGTCGACGCTGGCCTTGGCGTTGCCGCGGGCATCCTTCTCGACGCCGAAGGCATCCAGCACGTTGGCCACCGGGCTCACGAAGCCCATCGCCAGCAGCACGAGGTCGGCCTTGAGCACCTGCTCGCTGCCGGGAACCTCGACCATCTTGCCGTCTTTCCATTCGACGCGCACGGTCTTGAGCCCCGTGACCTTGCCCTTCTCGCCGATGAATTCCTTGGTGGAAATGGCAAATTCGCGCTCGCAGCCCTCCTCGTGGCTGGAACTGGTGCGCAGCTTGTACGGCCAGTAGGGCCAGGTCATCGGCCGGTTTTCTTCCTCCGGCGGCTGCGGCATGAGCTCGAACTGGGTCACGCTGGCGGCGCCGTGGCGGTTGCTCGTGCCGACGCAGTCGGAGCCGGTGTCGCCGCCGCCGATCACGATCACATGCTTGCCGTCGGCGCGCAACTGGCCCTTCACCTTGTCGCCGGCGTTGATCTTGTTCTGCTGCGGCAGGAACTCCATCGCGAAGTGAATGCCGTCGAGGTCGCGGCCGGGCACCGGCAGGTCGCGCGACTGCTCGGCGCCGCCGGTCAGCAGCACCGCATCGAACTCGCGGTCGAGCTGTTCGGGCGTCACGGTCTCCTTGGCCCAGTTGGTGACCTTGGAGCCCTTGCCCAGCGGATCCTTGGCCGCGCCGACCATCACGCCGGTGCGGAAGCTCACGCCCTCGGCCTTCATCTGCTCGACGCGGCGGTCGATGTGCACCTTCTCCATCTTGAAGTCGGGGATGCCGTAGCGCAGCAGGCCGCCGATGCGGTCGTTCTTCTCGAACAGCGTGACGTCGTGGCCGACCCGCGCGAGTTGCTGTGCCGCCGCCATGCCGGCCGGGCCGGAGCCGACCACCGCGACCTTCTTGCCGGTCTTGTGCCTGGCCGGGCGGGCCGCGACCCAGCCTTCGTCCCAGGCGCGGTCGATG
This sequence comes from Variovorax sp. M-6, assembly GCF_052114385.1. Taxonomy (NCBI): domain Bacteria; kingdom Pseudomonadati; phylum Pseudomonadota; class Betaproteobacteria; order Burkholderiales; family Comamonadaceae; genus Variovorax; species Variovorax sp. M-6. The sequence goes on from NZ_JBFREQ010000014.1 coordinate 71,739, forward strand.
ATCGCGTGCTCGATCGACTTGATGCCGACCGGATCGTCGTTCACGTTGAGCACGCAGGCGGCCTCGCAGGGCGCCGGGCAGATGCGGCCGGTGAACTCCGGGAAGTTGTTGGTCGAGTCGAGCACCACGAAGGCGCTCTGCCAGTCGCTGCGATAGACCAGGTCGTTGAAGTCCGGAATGATGTTGTTGACCGGACAGCCGCTGTTGCAGAACGGCGTGCCGCAGTCCATGCAGCGCGCGCCCTGTACCTTGGCTTGTGTCTCGTCGAGTCCGACGACGAATTCCTTGTGGTGCTTGACCCGTTCCTCGACGGGCTTGTAGCCCTCCTCGATACGCTCATGCTCCATGAAGCCGGTGATTTTTCCCATCGTGCTTTCCTCTTTGTTCGTTGTCGCTCGTCAGACCGCCGCCACCGGCTTGGCGGCCGCATGCGGTTCCATGCCCGCATGCGCGTTGTTGCCGCTGCTGGTGAGCTCGACCTCGCGGTCGTGCAGCTCGGCCAGCGCGCGCTTGTATTCGTTCGGGAAGACCTTGACGAACTTGGTCCGCGAGACCGCCCAGCTGTCGAGCAGTTCGCGCGCGCGCTTGCTGCCGGTCCAGCGGTGGTGGTCCTCGAGCAGCTTGCGCAGCTGCGCCTCGTCGGTCTCGCCGTCGTGCCAGACCTTGCGATGCACGCTGGCGGTCTGCTCGGCCGAGGTCAGCACCTTCTCGAGCGAGACCATCGTGAGGTTGCAGCGCGAGGCGAACTGGCCGTCCTCGTCGTAGACGAAGGCCACGCCGCCGCTCATGCCGGCGGCGAAGTTGCGTCCGGTCTTGCCGAGCACCGCCACGGTGCCGCCGGTCATGTATTCGCAGCCATGGTCACCGGTGCCTTCCACCACCGCGGTGGCGCCCGACAGCCGCACCGCAAAGCGCTCGCCGGCCACGCCGCAGAGGTAGGCCTCGCCGGTGGTCGCGCCATACAGCGCGGTGTTGCCGACGATGGTGTTGCGCACCGCCTCGCCGCGGAAGTCGAGACTGGGACGCACCACCACGCGGCCGCCCGAGAGTCCCTTGCCGGTGTAGTCGTTGGCATCGCCGATCAGGTAGAGCGTGATGCCGCGCGCCAGGAAGGCGCCGAAAGACTGGCCGCCCGTGCCTTCGAGCTGGATGCGGATCGAGTCGTCGGGCAGGCCCTGCGGATGCACCTTGGTCAGCGCGCCCGAGAGCATGGCGCCGACCGAACGGTTGACGTTGCGCGCGATCTCGATGAACTGCACCTTTTCGCCCTTTTCGATCGCCGGGCGCGACTTCTCGATCAGCTTCACGTCCAGGCTCTTCTCGAGCCCATGGTCCTGGCTGTCGACATGGAAGCGCGGCACGTCGGCCGGCACGTTCGGCTGCGCGAACAGGCGGCCGAAGTCGAGCCCGCGGGCCTTCCAGTGCTCGATGCCCTGCTTGGTGTCGAGCAGGTCGGCACGACCGATCAGGTCGTCGAACTTGCGCACGCCGAGCTGGGCCATGATCTGGCGCACTTCCTCGGCGACGAAGAAGAAGTAGTTGACCACGTGCTCGGGCTTGCCCGAGAACTTGCGGCGCAGCACCGGGTCCTGCGTGGCCACGCCCACCGGGCAGGTGTTCAGGTGGCACTTGCGCATCATGATGCAGCCTTCGACCACCAGCGGCGCGGTCGCGAAACCGAACTCGTCGGCACCGAGCAAGGCGCCGATGGCGACGTCGCGGCCGGTCTTCATCTGGCCGTCGGCCTGCACGCGGATGCGTCCGCGCAGGCGGTTCAGCACCAGGGTCTGCTGGGTCTCGGCCAGGCCGATCTCCCACGGGCTGCCGGCGTGCTTGATCGACGACCAGGGCGAGGCGCCCGTGCCGCCGTCATGGCCGGCGATCACCACGTGGTCGCTCTTGCACTTGGCGACGCCGGCGGCGATGGTACCGACGCCGACCTCGCTCACGAGCTTGACACTGACGCTGGCATGCGGCGCGACGTTCTTCAGGTCGTGGATCAGCTGCGCCAGATCCTCGATCGAATAGATGTCGTGGTGCGGCGGCGGCGAAATCAGGCCCACGCCCGGCACCGAGTAGCGCATCTGGCCGATGTACTTCGTGACCTTGCCGCCGGGCAGCTGGCCGCCCTCGCCGGGCTTGGCGCCCTGCGCCATCTTGATCTGTACCTGGTCGGCCGAGGACAGGTACTCGGCCGTGACGCCGAAGCGGCCCGACGCCACCTGCTTGATCTTCGAGCGCAGCGAGTCGCCGGCCTGCAGCGGCAGGTCGACCTCGACATTGGCCTCGCCGATCACGCTCTTGAGCGTGTCGCCCATCTTGATCGGGATGCCCTTGAGCTCGTTGCGGTAGCGCGCCGGGTCTTCCCCGCCCTCGCCGGTGTTGCTCTTGCCGCCGATGCGGTTCATTGCCACGGCCAGGGTCGCGTGCGCCTCGGTGCTGATCGAGCCGAGCGACATCGCGCCGGTGGCGAAGCGCTTGACGATCTCGGTCGCCGGCTCGACCTCGTCGACGGAAATGGCCTTCGCCGGATCGATCCTGAACTCGAACAGGCCGCGCAGCGTGAGATGGCGGCGGTTCTGGTCGTTGACGATCTGGGCGTATTCCTTGTACGTGTTGAAGTTGTTGGCGCGCGTGCTGTGCTGCAGCTTGGCGATCGCGTCGGGCGTCCACATGTGCTCTTCGCCGCGGGTGCGCCAGGCGTACTCGCCGCCGGCGTCGAGCATGTGCGCGAGCACCGGGTCGTCGCTGAAGGCGGCCTTGTGCATGCGGATCGCTTCCTGCGCGATCTCGAACACGCCGATGCCCTCGACCCGGCTGGCGGTGCCGGTGAAGTACTTGCCGATCGTCTCGCTGTTCAGGCCGATGGCCTCGAACAGCTGGGCGCCGCAGTAGCTCATGTAGGTGCTGACACCCATCTTCGACATGATCTTCGACAGACCCTTGCCGACCGCCTTGACGTAGTTGTAGATCGCCTTGTCGGCGCTCAGGTCGCCGGACAGGTCTTCATGCATCGCGGCCAGCGTTTCCATCGCCAGGTAGGGATGGACGGCTTCCGCGCCGTAGCCCGCGAGCACGCCGAAGTGATGGACCTCGCGCGCCGAACCGGTCTCGACCACCAGGCCGGCCGTGGTGCGCAGGCCTTCCCGCACCAGGTACTGGTGGATCGCCGACAGCGCCAGCAGCGCCGGGATCGCGATCTGCGTCGGGCCGACGTTGCGGTCGCTCACGATCAGGATGTTGTGGCCGCCCTTGATCGCGTCGACGGCTTCGGCGCACAGCGAAGCCAGCTTGGCTTCCACGCCTTCATCGCCCCAGGCCAATGGGTAGGTGATGTCGAGCGTGTAGCTCTTGAACTTGCCCTGCGTGTAGGTGCCGATGTCGCGCAGCTTCGCCATGTCGGCGAAGTCGAGGATCGGCTGGCTCACCTCGAGCCGCATCGGCGGGTTGACCTGGTTGATGTCCAGCAGGTTCGGCTTCGGGCCGATGAAGGACACCAGCGACATCACGATCGCCTCGCGGATCGGGTCGATCGGCGGGTTCGTCACCTGGGCGAACAGCTGCTTGAAGTAGTTGTAGAGCGGCTTGTTCTTGTTGGAAAGCACGGCCAGCGGGCTGTCGTTGCCCATCGAGCCGATGCCCTCTTCGCCGGCGGCCGCCATCGGGCTCATCAGGAACTTGATGTCTTCCTGCGTGTAGCCGAAGGCCTGCTGCCGGTCGAGCAGGCTGACCGGGCTCGTCGGCGGCTGCACCGTCTCGGCCTCGACGCTGTCGAGCTTGATGCGCAGGTTCTCGATCCACTGCTTGTAGGGCTTGCTGTTGGCCAGCGTCGCCTTGACTTCCTCGTCGTCGATCATGCGGCCCTGCTCGAGGTCGATCAGGAACATCTTGCCGGGCTGCAGGCGCCACTTGCGCACGATCTTCTGCTCGGGCACCGGCAGCACGCCGGATTCCGAACCCATGATGACCAGGTCGTCGTCGGTCACGCAGTAGCGCGACGGGCGCAGGCCGTTGCGGTCGAGCGTGGCGCCGATCTGGCGGCCGTCGGTGAAGACGATCGAGGCCGGACCGTCCCAGGGCTCGAGCATCGCGGCGTGGTATTCATAGAACGCGCGGCGGCGCGGATCCATCGTGGCGTGCTGCTCCCAGGGCTCGGGAATCATCATCATCACGGCCTGGCTGATCGGGTAGCCGGCCATCGTCAGCAGCTCGAGGCAGTTGTCGAAGGTGGCGGTGTCGGACTGGCCCGGGAAGCTGATCGGATAGAGCTTCTGCAGGTCGGCGCCCAGCACCGGCGACGACATCACGCCTTCGCGCGCCTTCATCCAGTTGTAGTTGCCCTTGACCGTGTTGATCTCGCCGTTGTGGGCGACGTAGCGGTACGGGTGGGCCAGCGGCCACTCGGGGAAGGTGTTGGTCGAGAAACGCTGGTGCACCAGGCCCAGCGCCGAGACGCACCGCTTGTCCTGCAGATCGAGGTAGTAGGTGCCGACCTGGTCGGCGAGCAGCAGGCCCTTGTAGACCACCGTGCGGCTCGACATGCTCGGCACGTAGTACTCCTTGCTGTGCTTGAGCTTCAGGCGCTGGATGTTGGCGCTCGCGGTCTTGCGGATCACGTAGAGCTTGCGCTCCAGCGCGTCCTGCACGATCACGTCGTTGCCGCGGCCGATGAAGACCTGGCGCAACAGCGGCTCCTTGGCGCGCACGTTGGGCGACATCGGCATCTCACGGTTGACCGGCACGTCGCGCCACCCCAGCAGCACCTGGCCCTCGGCCTTGATCGCACGCTCCATCTCCTGCTCGCAGGCTTCGCGGGAGGCATGCTCCTTCGGCAGGAAGATCATGCCGACGCCGTATTCGCCGGGCGGCGGCAGGGTCACGCCCTGCTTGGCCATCTCTTCCCTGTACAGCAGGTCGGGCAGCTGGATCAGGATGCCGGCGCCGTCGCCCATGAGCTTGTCAGCGCCCACTGCGCCGCGGTGGTCCAGATTCTCGAGAATCTTCAAACCCTGCAGCACGATGGCGTGGCTCTTCTCGCCCTTGATGTGGGCCACGAAGCCGACGCCGCAGGCGTCGTGCTCGTCAGCAGCGGAATAAAGACCGTGTTCTTGGAGATGCTGGATCTCGGCAGCCGTCGTCATGGGCGTGCTCCTTCAGTTTTCGCAGGGAAAGGGAGCATATTGCTTTGCACAAATAATGCCAAACCATTTAATCGGGGTCAGATTCTAATTAAATCCCGATGAAATTCATCGGTTGAAAATTGGGGACATATTAAAAACAATAGCGCAGCCACAAGGCTTTGCGGGCGACTGCCCGGAGTCGACTAACGCGGACGAGGCAGCGGCGGCCGCCCGGCGCGCGCTTTCAGCGTGCGACGGCCTGTGGTTTTTTGTAACGATTCGACAAAGTCACGATCGCCGACGGCCCAGCCGTGCAGTGTGGCCTCGGTCAGCAGCGCCTGGGCGGCGGCGGGGATGCCCGCACGCACCATTTCGGCATACGCGGCCTCGCGCGCGAATGGGGTGTTGCCGAGCGCCCAGTAGAGCGGGTGCGGCGTGAGCAGCTTGTCGTGCACGAGTCCCGCGTAGTGCGCGTGGCTCGACCACGGGTAGTCGCGCGCCTCGGCCGCGATGCCGGCGCGCACCGGGTTCAGATCGATGTAGGCCATGCAGGCCAGCAGATAGCGGTCGGTCTGGATCAGCGTCGACTTGTAGCGCCCTTCCCACAAGGTGCCGCTGCGGCCGTGCCGATCATTGAAGTAGCGCACGTAGCGCCGACCGACCGCCTGCATCCATTGCGGCAGGCCGTCCGCGGTCGAGGGCGTGGCCAGCAGATGGAAGTGGTTGTCCATCAGCACGTAGGCGTGGAGCGCAATGCCGAAGCGGGCCGCGTTCTCGCCCAGGAGCTCCAGGAACATCTCGCGGTCGGCACGGTCGAGGAACACCGGCTGCCGGTTGTTCCCGCGCTGGATCACGTGGTGTGGCTGGCCGGCCAGCGTGAGACGGGGCAGTCGTGCCATGGCGGAGGCGGCGCGAGGGTACGCGGCTCACGAGAGCCGGAAGCGCGTCTCCAGCAGCGACGCGAGCCCGAATTGCTCGAGCAGTTCGCGCAGCCGCTCGGCCGCGCTGGCTTTGCGCTGGCCGGTGTGGCGCGCGATGATGAGCTCGTTCTTCAGGCTGTGCTCCCAGCCCACGAGTTCCGTCACCGTGACCTGGTAGCCGTTCGCCTCGAGATACAGGCAGCGCAGCACATTGGTGAGCTGGCTGCCGATCTCGCGCGTGTGCAACGGGTGGCGCCACAGCTCCGCCAGCGGCGTGCGCGAAAGCGCCAGCGCCTTGGTTTCGCGCAGGCAGGCGGCGATCTCGGCCTGGCAGCAAGGCACCAGCACCATGAAGCGCGCCTTCTTCGCCAGCCCGAAGGCGATCGCATCGTCGGTGGCGGTGTCGCAGGCATGGAGCGCGGTCACGACGTCGATTCGCGGCGGCAGCTCGGGCGCGCTGGCGGATTCGGCCACCGTGAGATTGAGGAAGGCCATGCGATCGAAGCCCAGCCGCTGGGCCAGGGCGCGCGACTTCTCGACCAGTTCGGCCCGGGTCTCGATGCCATAGACATGGCCCGCGCCGCGCTGCTTGAAGAACAGGTCGTAGATGATGAAGCCCAGGTACGACTTGCCGGCGCCGTGGTCGGCCAGCGAGGCCTGGGCGCCGTCGTCCGGCAGCTCGCGCAACAGCTTCTCGATGAACTGGAACAGGTGGTAGACCTGCTTGAGCTTGCGGCGCGAATCCTGGTTGAGGCGGCCTTCGCGCGTGAGGATATGGAGTTCCTTGAGCAACTCGACCGACTGGCCCGGCCGCAGTTCGCTCAGGACCTCCGCTTCGGCTTTCGAAGCCTTGGCGGTCTTGCTCATCGGGGCAACCTCCGTGCTGCGCGCTGCGGCGCGAGCTTGCTTGGAGCGGTCCGGGGCGGCGCTCATCGCGCGCTCCCCGGCCCGACGTCCAGCGCCGCCCATCCGGCCGCGCCCAGCGCTTCGAGCGTCTCGATGTTGCGCCCGAAGATCGCCTCGGCGTCCGGAAAGGCTTCGACCGCCCGGCTGACACTGTCCTCGCGCAGCAGATGCAGCGTGGGATAGGGCGCCCGGTTGGTGGCGTTCGTGATGTCGTCGGCCTCGGTGCCGCCGAACTGGAACCGCGGATGGAAGCTGGCCAGTTGCAGGAGCCCGTCGAAGCCCGCCCGCGCCAGGCGCCGCTCGGCCCGCGCCGTGAAATCGTTGAAGTCCAGGAAGTCGGCCAAGGTGTTCGGTGCCATCAGAAGTGTGGTGTCGCGCACGGAGGGCGCCAGGGCCGCGAGCGCTTCGGCCTCGAGGATCATCGCCTCGATCAGGCCGGACTCATCATCCTGCAGAAAGGCCGCGTAGTGGACCTGGCCCCGCGTGTGCACGGCTTTGGCGAAGGGACAAAGATTGAGTCCGATCACCGCGCGTTCGAGCCAGCGCCGGGTGTCGGCTTCGGCCTGCGCGGCGGATACCGTTGCGTGGTTCGTCATGCGGCGCCCCTCCTTGTCACGGGCGGCGACAGACGGGCCGCGAGGGCCATGCCCGCGAGCGAACAGGCCAGGGTCACGATCCAGGTCCATTGCCAGCCGCCCACCCGGTGCGCGAGCCAGGCCACCACCGGCGGCGCAACGAACTGGCCGAGCGAGGAGGCCTGCTGCATCAGGCCCACGGTGGTCGACACCGTGGAAGCGCCGGGCGCGCATCGCACGCTGAGCATGAACAGGGTCGCCGGAACGACGCCGCCGCCGAGGGAGAACATGCAGATCGCCAGGTAGCGCAACGCCGGCGGCAGGCTCCACGCCGCCTCCGGGCCGCCGATCCGGGCAAAGGCTGCGACGCTGCCGAGCGCCATCACCAGGAACCCCCAGCGCAGCAACCGGACCGGCGCCACGCCGCGCTGCAGCAGCCGGCCGCCCGCGACGTTGCCGACGATGTTCATGGCCGCGGCGAGCGCAGTGAGCGCCGCACTCCAGCCGCCCGGCACACCCGCCTCGGCGTAGATGGCAGGCAGGAAGCCGATCACGGCCATCCATTGCGAGGAATAGACCGCGAACGCCAGCGCGAGCGTCCAGGGGCCGCTCGCGCCCAGGGTGTCGCGCAGCCGCACCGACCACCCCTCGGCCGAGTCGGCCAACGCGCCCCGGCGGGCGGGATCCGCCGGCACCGCCAGCGCCACACCCACCGCCGCGGCGGCGGAGATCGCTGCCAATGCCCACCACCAGCCAGGCCAGCCGGCACCGGCGATCGACGCAGGGCCGAGCAGCAAGGCCAGTGCGACGCCGAACGGCATGTAGGCGCCCCACAGGCCGATCGCGCTCTTTTCCGTGCCGGCGGGAGCAACCCGACGGATCAGACCGGGCCCCGGCATCACGGCCAGCAGGAAGCCGACACCCTCGAGCCCACGCAGGGCCAGCAGCCAACCGATTGCAAGGACCGGGTCATCGGTCCAGACACCCACCCCGCCCCCCAGCGCACTCGCGAGGCTGACCAGCACCAGTCCGGCCAGCATGCTGCGCCGCAGCCCGATGGTGTCGGCCGCCAGGCCCACCAGCAGGCCGAGGGTCATGCCGGCCACCTGGACCAGCGACAGCAGGAACCCCGCCTGCACCAGGCCGATGCCCAGCGTGGCTTGCAGGGCCGGCACGGCCGGGGGCAGCTTGCCGATGTGCAGCGCAGCGGCGACGCCGCCCGCGACGACCGCGAGCGCCGCGGCGGGCATCCGGGTCCGATGCTTCGACGGGCCGCTCATTCGACCCACCGCTGCCCCGTGAGGCGCTCGTATTCCCGGATCGCGAACCGGTCGGTCATGCCGGCGATGTAGTCGGCGACGCCTCGCTGGCGGTCGGCAGGCCGGGCGAAGGCCTCCGGCATTTGGGCGGCGTCCTCGAGGTAGGCGGCGAACAACGCACGCACGACGGCCTGCGCCTGGTTGGCCGTCTGCACCACTTGCGGGTGGCGATAAAGATTGCGAAACAGAAAGCGCTTGAGGTCGGAGGATTCCACGCGCATGCGAGCGCTGAAAAGCACCAGCGGAGCGCTTCGGCGCACCGCGTCCGCATCCGCCGGTGCGGTCGATTCGAGCGCACTGCGGGTGGCGTCGATGACGTCGTAGACCTGCGCGCTGAGCATCCGGCGAATGGTCTCGTAGAGCACCCGTCGCCCCTGCAGGCCGGGATGCTCGGCCAGCGCCTCGCGCCGATGACGTTCGAACAGGTCGACCTCGCCGAGACGATCGATGCTGATCAGCCCCGACCGGACGCCGTCGTCGATGTCGTGCGCGTTGTAGGCGATCTCGTCCGCCAGGTTGCACAACTGCGCCTCGAGCCCGGGCTGGGTGCGGTCGCAGAAGCGCCGCCCTACCCCGCCCGGCTCCTCGGCCTCGATGCGCTCGGCATTGGCACGCGAGCAGTGCTTGAGAATGCCTTCGCGGGTTTCGAAACTCAGGTTGAGGCCGTCGTATTGCGGGTAGCGATGCTCGAGTTCGTCGACCACGCGCAGGCTCTGCAGGTTGTGCTCGAAGCCGCCGTGGCCCTGCATGCAGGCATCGAGCGCGTCCTGGCCCGCATGGCCGAAGGGGGTGTGGCCCAGGTCGTGGGCCAGCGCGATCGCCTCGACCAGGTCCTCGTTGAGTCGCAGCGCCCGCGCGATCGAACGGCCCAGTTGGGCGACCTCGAGCGAGTGCGTGAGCCGGGTCCGGAACAGGTCGCCCTCGTGGTTCAGGAAGACCTGGGTCTTGTAGACCAGGCGCCGAAAGGCGGTCGAATGCACGATGCGGTCGCGGTCGCGCTGGAAGGCGTCGCGCGTCGGCGCCGGCAGCTCGGGATGACGCCGGCCGCGCGAGCGCGCAGGGTCGCAGGCATAGGGCGCGAGGCTCATGTCAGGCCGTGCAGCACTGTGCCAGCACCTCGCGCACCATCGCATCGGGCGCGCTGCGCACCACCGCCGAGCCCGGCTTGTCGATGACCACGAAGCGGATCTCGCCGGCTTCCGATTTCTTGTCGACGCGCATCAGTTCGAGGTAGCGCTCGGCCCCGAGCGCCGGCGCGGTGACGGGCAGGCCGGCGCGGCGGACCAGTGCCGTCAGCCGCGCGACGAAGGCGGCGTCGATGCCGCCGAGCCGCTGCGACAGGTGCGCCGCCATGACCATGCCGCAGCCGACCGCCTCGCCGTGCAGCCACTCGCCGTAACCAAGCCCCGATTCGATCGCATGGCCGAAGGTGTGGCCGAAATTGAGGATCGCGCGAAGGCCGGCTTCACGCTCGTCCTGGCCCACGACCTCGGCCTTGATCTCGCAGCTGCGCTTGACCGCGTGCGCCAGCGCGGCTGGCTCGCGGGCGATCAGTGCATCGATGTGGTCTTCGATCCAGGCCAGGAAGTCCATGTCGTAGATCGGGCCGTACTTGATGACCTCGGCCAGCCCGGCGCTGAGTTCGCGCGGCGGCAGAGTGCCCAGCGTCGCCAGGTCGCACAGCACCAGTTGCGGCTGGTAGAAGGCGCCGATCATGTTCTTGCCCAGCGGGTGATTGATCGCGGTCTTGCCGCCGACCGACGAATCGACCTGCGCCAGCAAGGTCGTCGGCACCTGCACGAAAGGCACGCCGCGCATGTAGCTGGCAGCCGCAAAGCCGGTCATGTCGCCCACGACGCCACCGCCGAGCGCGAACAGCACCGTCTTGCGGTCGCTGCCTCGGGCCAGCAGCGCGTCGAAGATCAGGTTCAGGGTCTGCCAGTCCTTGTGGGCCTCGCCGTCGGGCAGTTCGAGCACGTGCACCTCGCGGTAGCGGCCGGCCAGCGCCTGTCGCAAGGCCGCCGCATAGAGGGGCGCCACAGTGGTGTTGGTGACGATCAGGGCGCTGGCGGCCGCCGGCACGGCCGCGAAACTGCGTGCATCGCCGAGCAGCCCGCTGCCGATCAGGATCTGGTAGCTGCGCTCGCCGAGCTGGATGTCGACGTGTTGAGGGGGAACGGGCAGAACGGGCAATGGCATGCCCCCGAGTTTAGGTGCACGCCGATTCGTGCCGAATCAGTCGACCGGATGCCCCTTGGCATCGGGCACCACGACCCCCGCGAGCTCGAGCTGCATCACGATGATGTTGACCAGCATCGCGATCGACGGCCGGCCGGTCTCGACGATCTCGTGGGCTGTCTCGCGGTAGAGCGGATCGCGCGCGTCATAGAGCTCGCGCAAGCGTCCCAGCGGGTCGGCCACCTGCAGCAGCGGCCGCTTGACGTCGTGGCGCAGCCGGCGGAATACATCCTCGGGCGCCGAGCGCAGGTAGAGCACATGGAAGCTGGCGCGCAGGGTTTGCCGATTGGCCTCCCGCAACACGCAGCCGCCGCCTGTGGCCACCACGCCGAGGGGCGCTGCCGCCAGTTCGGCGATGACCGACTGCTCGAGATCCCGGAACCTGGCCTCCCCCTCGCGTTCGAAGTAGTCGCGGATCGAGCAGCCGAGCCGATCCTCGATCACATGATCGGTGTCGATGAAGGGGAGATGCAGGCGCTGCGCCAGACGCCGGCCAATCGCGGACTTTCCGGCGCCGGGCAAGCCGACGAGTGCGACCGCCATGCGGAACTACGAACGCTGCGCGTCAGCGCGCAGCGTTGCGGTCGGTGATCATTTTCGGGGTGATGAAGACGAGCATTTCAGTTTTGTTGGCAGTGCGAGTGCGCGTCCGGAACAGTGCACCGAGATAGGGCACTTCACCGAGCACCGGGATGCGCGATTCGTCATTGGATTCGGTGAGTTCGAAGATACCACCAATGACGACCGTCCCGCCGTTCTCGACCAGCACCTCGGTTTGCACGTGCTTGGTGTTGATCGCGAAGCCGGCCGTGGTCGGCTGTCCCACCGTGTCCTTGTTGACGTCGAGCGTCAGGATGATGTTGCCCTCGGGCGTGATCTGCGGCGTCACCTCGAGCTTCAGGTTGGCCTTGCGGAACGCGATCGAGGTGGCGCCGCTGGAGGTCGCGACCTGGTAGGGGAGCTCCGTGCCCTGCTCGATCAGGGCTTTGGTCTGGTCGGCCGTGACGACGCGCGGGCTCGACACCACCTTGCCCTTGCCGTCGGCTTCCAGGGCGGAGATCTCGAGGTTCAGGATGCGGGACAAGCTGGAATTGAACAGCGAGATCGCGAAGGTGCCCGGCGCGTTGCCGTTGCCCGAGACGCCGGTCGACGGCAGATTGACGAAGTTGCTGCCCGTCGGGGTCGAAATGATGTTCGCAGCCGTCGTCGCAGTTCCGGGAACGAAGACCGTCGGCCCGACCGCATTGTTGTTGTTCAGAGCGCCGCCGCCCAGCCTCACGCCCAGCGACTTGCCGAACGTATCCGCCGCTTCGACGATGCGCGCCTCGATCAGGACCTGGCGCACCGGGATGTCCAGCTTCTGGATCAGTTCGGCCACCTGCACCAGGCGCGACGGGATGTCCGACACGAACAGCTGGTTGGTGCGCGCCTCCGCGATCACGCTGCCGCGCGGGCTCAGGATCCGGGTGGCCGTGCCGGAGCCGCCGCCGCTGGAGGCGCCGGTGCCGGTCAGGCCAGCGGCGATCTGCAGGGCCTTCGTGTAATTGAGCTGGAAGGACTGGGTACGCAGTGGCTCCAGGTTCTGGATCGCGGCCTGGGCCTCGAACTCCATCTTTTCCTTGGCGTTGATCTCGTCCTTGGGCGCGATCCACAGCACGCTGCCGTTCTTGCGCATGCCGAGGTTCTTGGCCTGCAGGATGATGTCCAGCGCCTGGTCCCAGGGCACATCCTTCAAGCGCAGCGTCAGCGAGCCGGTGACCGAGTCGGAAGTCACGATGTTGAAGTTGGTGAAGTCGGCGATCACCTGCAGCAGCGAGCGCACCTCGATGTTCTGGAAGTTCAGCGACAGCTTCTCGCCGCTGTAGCCCACGCCCTGCGTGAGCTTGGTCGGATCGATCTTGCGCGGCCGCACTTCGACCACGAACTGGTTCTCGCTCTGGTAGGCGCTGTGCTCCCACTCGCCGCGGGGCTCGATCACCATCCGGACGCGGTCGCCGACCTGCTGGGTGGTCACGAGCTGCACGGGCGTGCCGAAATCGGACACGTCGAGGCGGCGCCGCAGGCCCTCGGGCAAGGTCGACTTGGTGAATTCAACCACCAGGTTCTTGCCTTGCTGGCGAATGTCGACACCCACCTGGTTGTTGGCCAGGTCGACGATCACGCGGCCGGTGTTGTCGCTGCCGAGGCGGAAGTCGACATCGCGCAGCGGCAGCGTGTCGCGGTTGCGGTTCTCGGCGAAGGCCGACGGCGTCGAGGCCACCAGCGCCGCGCCGGCCACCGGCTCCAGCGAGACCAGCAGCGACTTGCCCTGGATCTCGGTCTTGTAGGCGGTCGCCTGCTTCAGGTTCAACACCAGGCGGGTGCGTTCGCCGGCCTGGACCACGTTGACCGAGCGCAGATTGCCCTGGTTGATCTCGATCGCGTTGCGTCCGATGGCATTGGTGACGCCCGGGAAATCGAGTGCGACGCGGGCCGGCGACTGGATTGCGAAGCCGGTCGGCGCCGCAGCGAGCGGCTGGCTGAAGTCGACCCGGACCACCTCGGCGCCGGACTGCATCGAGCTCGTGACGGATTCGATCGCGTTCTGCGCATGCACGACGGCCGCCGCGCCGAACGCCACGAGCGCCGCACCGGCGACGCGCAGCCACTGCGCCAGCATTGATTTTTGTAGTTTCATTTCGACCTCTCTTGCAACTGCAGCGTCGCCACGCGTTCGATCCATTCACCGGCGGCGTCCTGCACGATTTCACGCAAGCCGAGTTCGGTTTCGCTGATGCGGGTGATGAGCCCGTAGTTGAGTCCCAGATAGTTGCCGACCTTCACCTGGTAGAGCAGCTTGTCGACGCTGATGAGCGCCACGGGCTGGCCGTTGCGGCTCAGGCTGCCCACCATCGCCATCGAATCGAGCGGGAACGCCTCGAGCGCCTCCTTGCGCCGCGCCAGTTCGGGCGCAATCAGCCCCGAACTGCTGGGCTGGGCCGAGTCGCGCCGCAGCGCCTGCGTCAGCTTCTGCATGTTGAAGGGGTCGAAGGCGGCGCCCTCGCTGTAGGCCTGCGGCGTGAACTTCTTCGGCTCCGTGATCGGAGGCACGCTGGGTTTCACCTGCGCGCGCTGTTCGGCCATCCAGCGCTGGAGATTTTCCTGCTCCGAGCCGATGCAGCCGGTCAGGCCCGCCACCACGGCGGCGAGCACGAGAAAGCGGAGCGCCCTCATTTCTTCTTCGCCCCCGYGGCCGCAGCGCGCTTCTGCATGTCTTGCTCTTCCTCGTCCAGGTAGCGATAGGTCCGCGCCGTGGCGTCCATGACCAGCACCCCGTCTTTTTGCGGCGCCACCGAGAGATTGTTCAGGGTCACGATTCGAGACAGATTCGCGATGTCGGCGGCGAAGGCGCCCATGTCGTGGTAGCGGCCAGTCACGCGCACCGCGATCGGAAGCTCCGCGTAGTAGTCCTTGACCACGACCTGACCCGGACGGAACAGCTCGAACTGCAGGCTGCGGCCGAGGCCGGCCTGGTTGATGTCGGACAGCAGCGCATCCATCTCGGCCTTGCTCGGCAGCTGCTTTTCGAGCACCGTGACGAACTGCTGCACCTGTTCGCGCTGCTTCTTCAGCAGATCGAGATTGGCGGCCTGCGCCACCTTCTTCTTGTAGTCCGCCCTGAGCGTGACTTCCTTGGCGCGCTCGGCCTCGAGCTCGTCATTCGAATTGGTGAGCCAGACGAACCACAGGGCCACGAGAACCGCCGCGGCGACCGCGACGCACAAGGCGTAACGCGGCACCGGCGGCCAGACCGAAGGGTCGTTGGGATTCAGTCCCTGGAACTGCTGGCCAAAGCGCCGCAGGGACAGCGCCAGGTCGAAGGAGGGGCGTTTCTTTGCCATGAGCGCTTACCCCTTCGCCTTGACTGGCGCCGGCACGGCACCGGGTTTCTGGGCGTCGGTCGGCCGCTTGAGACCGATGCGCATCTTGAAGTTGGCGACCCGCCGCTGGTCGCGTGGGGTCAGGTTCACGGTCGCCGAGGTGATCTCGATCAGCTCCGGCTTGACCAGCCAGGGACTGCTGTTGCCAAGGTTGCGCAGCAGCTCGGAGACTCGCTCGTTGGACTGCGCCATGCCTTGCAGCGTGACCGTCTGGTTCTCCTGCTTCATGTTCGTGATGTAGACGCCGTCAGGCAGTTGCCGCACCAGCTCGTTGAGCAGGTGCACCGGCAGGTTGCGATCGCCCTGCAGGTCCTCGACCGCCTGCTGGCGTGCTCGCAGGGCCGCGATCTCGGCCTGCAGGGTGGAGATCTCCTTGATCTCGATCTCGAGCTTGGCGATCTCGGTCTTGAGCAGCGTGTTCTTCGACTGCTGGCTTGAAATCTGGGCCTCGAACCACAGGAATGCGGCGCCCGCAATGACGCAGCCCAGCACCGCGGAAAGACCCAGCGCGGCGTAGAAGGTCTCACGCCGACGCTTGCGGGCCGCTTCCCGGTGAGGAAGCAGATTGATCAGGATCACTGCAGGAACCTCCGCATCGCCAGGCCGCAGGAGGTCAGGTAGGACGGCGCTTCGCGGCGCACCTTCTTCTCGCGGATGCCGCTGCCGATCTCCATGCCGTCGAACGGGTTCACGAGCGAGCAGGCGAACGAAGTCTGGCGCGTCACCGCGCTGGTGAGGCCGGGCAGCGCCGCCGAGCCGCCCGCCAGCAGCACGTAGTCGACGCGATTGTGCGGCGTGCTGGTGAAGAAGAACTGCAGCGCCCGGGCGATCTCCTGCGCGATGCTGGCGACGAAGGGCTTGAGCACGCCCGCGCCGTAGTCGTCGGGCAGTTCCCCGCTGCGCTTCTTGACCTCGGCCTCCTCGACCGAAAAGCCGTACTGCCGAACGATCAGCTGGGTCAGCTGAGCGCCGCCGAAGGCCTGGTCGCGGTCGTAGAGCACTTCCTGGTTGCGCAGCACCTGCATGCTGGTGGTGAAGGCGCCGACCTCGAACAGGGCGACGACCGCATCCTGGCCCTGGCCGGGCAGCAGCTCGATCAGGCGCGACGTGGCGAGCCGGGAGGCATAGGACTCGACGTCCAGGATCACGGCCTTGAGGCCCGAGGCTTCGGCCAGGCCCTGGCGATCCTGCACCTTCTCCTTGCGCGAGGCGGCGATCAGTACCTCGACGTCGCCGGCCGAACTGGCGCTCTGGCCGATGACGCAGAAGTCGAGACTGACTTCGTCCAGCGAGAACGGAATGTATTGATTGGCCTCGGACTCGACCTGGATCTCGAGCTCCTGCTCGCTCATGCCGCCGGGCAGGACGATCTTCTTGGTGATCACGGCCGACGGCGGCAGGGCCAGGGCGACGTTCTTGGTTCGCGTGCCGCTCTTGCGGACCACGCGCCGCACGGCCTCCGCCACCTCGTCGAACTTCTCGACATTGCCGTCGGTGATCCAGCCGCGCTCGAGGGGCTCGATGGCACAGCGCTCGAGCACCAGCTTGCCGCTCGCGTCACGACCCAGCTCGACCAGCTTGACGCTGGACGAACTGACGTCCAGCCCGAGCAGGGGCGCGGGCTGGCGGCGAAACAACGATCCGAGAGCAGTCAAGTTCGATCCCATCCGTTTGTAACGATTGGAAATATTTGCGTGTGGTTGCATGCTAGCAGCAAGGTGCAAGCCCATCCAAGCGCCGAATCCCCAGGGCGCGAGCAATCGTTGTCAAAAGTCGACGTCATCGTTCCGAACTGCAACTTACGTCACAAATAGGAGTACTTGGGTCCTAACTGCCACCAAGGCGCCGTCCCGCAGCGGGGCGTTTTTATAATGCGCTCAGACTCCGACAGCCTCAATGCCCGAAACCTCTCGACCCAAAGGGCCTGCCAAGGCTCCCGCTCACAAACGCCCGGCCTGGCTGACATGGTTGCTCCGGTTCATCTTGTGGAGCCTCGGGATCGTGGCGGCCGGTGGGCTCGCCCTGGTCTGCGTGATCGCCGTGGCACTCGCGGTCGCCTACCCGAACCTGCCGGACATTTCCGAGCTCGCGGACTACCGGCCCAAGCTGCCGCTGCGGGTGTTTTCGGCCGAAGGGATCCTGATCGGCGAGTTCGGCGAGGAACGCCGCAACCTGACGCCCATCGCGACCATCCCGAAGGTCGTGAAGGACGCCGTGCTGGCGGCCGAGGACGCCCGCTTCTACGACCACGGCGGCGTCGACTACAAGGGCATGCTGCGCGCGGGCATCGCGAACATGAACCGCGCCAAGAGCCAGGGTGCCTCGACCATCACGATGCAGGTGGCGCGCAACGTCTACCTGAGCTCGGAAAAGACCCTGACCCGCAAGATCTACGAGGTGCTGCTGACCTTCAAGCTGGAGCATCTGCTGAGCAAGGATCAGATCTTCGAGATCTACCTGAACCAGATCTACCTGGGCAACCGGGCCTACGGTTTCGCGGCGGCCTCCGAGGCCTACTTCGGCAAGCCCCTGCAGGACATCACGATCGCCCAGGCTGCGATGCTGGCCGGCCTGCCGAAGGCGCCGGGCGCCAACAACCCGGTCAACAACCCGGCTCGCGCCCGCGGGCGCCAGCAGTACGTGATCGACCGCATGCAGGAGGCCGGCTTCATCACCGCCGAGCAGGCCGCCGAAGCCCGCAAGGAAGAGCTGCAGCTGCGCGACGCCGCCGATCCGACGCGCCTGCACGCCGAGTACGTGGCCGAGACCGTGCGCCAGCTGATGTACGCGCAGTATGGCGACAGCACCTACACGCGCGGCCTCAAGGTCTACACCACGCTGGTGGCAGCCGATCAGGCGGCGGCCTACCGTGCACTGCGCAAGGGCATCATGGACTACGAGCGCCGCCAGATCTACCGCGGCCCCGAGAAGTTCGTCGACCTGCCGGCCTCCCCCAAGGAGCTGGACGAAGCGGTCGACGACGCGCTGGCCGAGCACCCCGACAACGGCGACGTGATGTCAGCGGTGGTACTGAAGGCCGGCCCCAAGGAGATCCAGGCGGTGCGCGGCAACGGCGACAGCGTGCTGATCACCGGCGAAGGACTCAAGCCGGCGCAGTCGGGCCTCTCGGACAAGGCGCCACCGAACATCAGGATCCGCCGCGGCGCGGTGATCCGGGTCGTCAAGACGCCCAAGGGGGCCTGGGAGATCACCCAGCTGCCCGAAGTGGAAGGCGCCTTCGTGGCGATGGACCCGCGCGACGGCGCGATCAAGGCCATGGTCGGCGGCTTCGATTTCGACAAGAACAAGTTCAACCACGTCACGCAGGCCTGGCGCCAGCCGGGCTCGAGCTTCAAGCCCTTCATCTACTCGGCCGCACTCGAGAAGGGCTTCACGCCCAGCACCGTGATCAACGACGGGCCGCTGTTCTTCGACGCCGGCACCACCGGCGGCCAGCCCTGGGAGCCGAAGAACTACGACGGCAATTTCGAAGGGCCGATGCCGATGCGCCGCGCGCTGATGAAGTCCAAGAACATGGTGTCGATCCGCATCCTGCAATCGATCGGCACGCGCTACGCGCAGGACTGGGTCACCAATTTCGGCTTCGAGCGAGAGAAGCACCCGGCCTACCTGCCGATGGCGCTGGGCGCCGGCTCGGTCACGCCGATGCAGATGGCGACCGCCTATTCGGTGTTCGCCAACGGCGGCTATCGCGTCAACCCCTATCTCGTGACACGGGTGACCGACCACAAGGACAAGGTGCTGGTCGACAAGCAGCCGCCCCTGCTCAACGAGACCTTGCGCGCGGTGCCGCAGCGCAATGCCTTCCTGATGGCCAGCCTGCTGCAATCGGTGGCCAGCGGCGGCACCGCGGCCAAGGCGCAGGCGACGCTCAAGCGCACCGACATCTACGGCAAGACCGGCACCACCAACGATTCGCTCGACGCCTGGTTCGCCGGCTTCCAGCCGACCATGGCAGCGGTCGCCTGGATGGGTTACGACACGCCGCGCAAGCTCGGCGACCGCGAGACCGGCGGCGGCCTGAGCCTGCCGATCTGGATCAATTTCATGGAGACCGCGATCAAGGGTGTTCCGGTGGCCGAAGTGCCTGCGCCTCCGGGCGTAGTGAACGTCGGCGGCGAGTGGTACTACGACGACTATGCGCCGGGACGCGGTGTCGCGAGCCTGGGCGTGGAGAGCGGGCCGACGCAGCCGGCGGAGGCCATTGCCGCGCCACCGATCAGCGCGCCGGCGCCGGTCGAGGAACGCAGCCGGATCCTCGACCTCTTCAGGAACTAGCTCAGCCGGCCGCGAACGCCAGCGGCTGGCCGGCCTGCCGCGTGGCTTCGCGCGACAGGTTGGCGAAGAATTCCTCGCGGGTCTTGGTGTCGACCCAGGCCTGGCCGTCGTGCCGGTAGTGATAGCCGCCGGAGCGGGCCGCGAGCCAGATTTCCTGTAGCGGCTTTTGCAGGTTGATGATCAACTGGCTGCCGTTGCGGAACGTGATCGTGATCATTCCCCCGACGCGCTGGTTGTCGATATCGGCGTCGGTCGCGTCGTTGATGCGGTCGCAGCCACGCTCGATCGCTGCCAGCACAGCTTCTGCGCGGTCCATGTACTCGGGGTCGGTCATTACAATTTCGCCATGTTGAATGTTCGCCAAATTCTAGTGAGCGCCGTTGGCCTCGCGCTCGTTGGGGTCGGCTTGACGGCCTGCGGTCAGAAGGGCGGGCTGTATCTGCCCACCGATCCGGTCGCCAAGGACCGCGCCACGCTGCCCGGATTGCTGCTGCCCTCCCCGCCCGCCTCTGCGTCCACGGACTCCCCCGCCGCCCAGCCGCCAGCGGCTGCCAGCAGCGCGCCTGCCGGAGCCACGAAGTGAACCACCCGGTCGCAAGGCTTCCCGGCCACCCCCACATCGCGCGCAAGGACGGCGTGCTGCAGATCGAGGGCCAGTCGCTCTCCGAACTCGCACAGGCCCACGGCACCCCCCTCTTCGTCTACTCGAAGCAGTGGATGCTGGACGCGCTGGCCGCCTACCAGCGCGGCTTCGAAGGCCGCGACGCCCTGGTCTGCTATGCCATCAAGGCCAACTCCTCGCTCGGCGTGCTGCGCGTCTTCGCCGAGGCCGGCTGCGGCTTCGACATCGTCTCGGGCGGCGAACTGGCGCGCGTGCTGGCGGCCGGTGCCGATCCGGTCAAGGTGATCTTCTCGGGCGTGGGCAAGACCCGCGCCGAAATGCGCCAGGCGCTGGCGGCCGGCATCGGCTGCTTCAACGTCGAGAGCGAGGCCGAACTCGAGGTGCTCAACGCCGTCGCGCTCGAGGAAGGCGGCCGCGCGGCGGTCAGCATCCGCATCAATCCCAACGTCGACCCGAAGACGCATCCGTACATCTCGACCGGCCTCAAGGGCAACAAGTTCGGCGTGGCCCACGACCGTGCGGTCGCGATCTACCGGCACGCAGCGTCCTTGCAGGGCCTGCAGGTGGTCGGCATCGACTGTCACATCGGCTCCCAGATCACCGATGCCTCGCCCTACCTCGAGGCGCTCGAGCGCGTGCTCGACCTGGTCGAGGCGATCGAGGCGGCCGGTGTCCCGCTGCACCACCTCGACTTCGGCGGCGGCCTGGGCATCGACTACAACGGCGACACCCCGCCAGCGGCCGATGCGCTGTGGCAGCAACTGCTCGCGCGCCTCGATGCGCGTGGCTTCGGCCGGCGCCGGCTGATCGTCGAGCCGGGACGCTCGCTGGTCGGCAATGCGGGCGTCTGCGTGACCGAGGTGCTCTACCTCAAGCCCGGCGAGGAAAAGAATTTCTGCATCGTCGACGCGGCCATGAACGACCTGCCGCGGCCGGCCATGTACCAGGCCTTCCACCAGATCGTTCCGCTGGCCGAGCGCCAGGGGCAGGCCACCACCTACGACGTGGTCGGCCCGGTCTGCGAGAGCGGCGACTGGATCGGCCGCGATCGCGTGCTGCAGGTGGCCCCCGGCGACCGGCTCGCCGTGCTCTCCGCCGGCGCCTACTGCATGGCAATGGCAAGCAACTACAACACGCGCGGGCGAGCCGCGGAAGTGCTGGTCAGCGGCACCCAGGCGACGCTGATCCGCCGCCGCGAGACGATCGAGGACCAGCTGCGCAGCGAGCAACCCTGCGCCTGAGCGGCAGGCGGCCGGATCACTTGCTCAGCTGGGTGCGCGCCGAAGCCATCGGCCGCGCCTGCTTCTTCCGGTTGCGTGCGAAGTTCCACACGCGCCAGCCCAGCAGCAGCCCGATGATCGCGGCATACACGAACACTTCGGCGAAGTTGTTCTTGCCCGCGCGCATCCAGAAGAAGTGCAGCAGGCCCAGTCCGGCGATCACATAGACCAGCTTGTGCAGCGTCTGCCAGCGCTTCGCGCCCAGCGCCTTGATGGCGCGGTTGAACGACGTGGCGGCCAGCGGCGTGAGCAGCACGAAGGCCGAGAAGCCGACCAGGATGAACGGCCGCTTGGCGATGTCCTTGGCGATGTCGGCGAGGTCGAAGCTCATGTCGAACCCGCTGTAGCTCAGCAGATGCACGACCACATAGAAGTAGACGAACAGGCCCAGCATGCGGCGCAAGCGCGCCAGCGCCTGGGTCTTGGTGATGACCCGCAGCGGCGTGACCGCCAGCACGATGCAGAGGAAGCGCAGCGTCCAGTCGCCGGTCGAGCGGATCAGGTACTCGGCCGGATTGGCGCCGAGCCCGTCGGTGAGCGCGCCGTAGAACAGCCAGGCGAACGGCAACAGGCACAGCACGAACACCAGCGGCTTGGCGCCCGGGTGCAGCAGCAGCTTGTTCATGGTTGTTGATCAGTCGAGGACAGAGCAAAAACTGCTGCGCAGTTTCTTGGTCTGTCCCACAAGGTCTCAATAATTCTTCTTGAGGTCCATGCCGGCGTACAGCTGGCCGACCTGCGCCTCGTAGCCGTTGAACATCTGGGTCTTGCTGCGCTTGGCGAACAGGCCGCTGCCGTCGCCGATGCGGCGCTCGGTCGCCTGGCTCCAGCGCGGGTGGTCGACGTTCGGATTGACGTTGGAATAGAAGCCGTACTCCTGCGCCGCGGCCTTGTTCCAGGCGGTGCCGGGCTCCTTCTCGACGAAGCGGATCTTGACGATCGACTTGGCGCTCTTGAAGCCGTACTTCCAGGGCACGACGATGCGCACCGGCGCGCCGTTCTGGTTCGGCAGCACCTCGCCGTACATGCCGAAGGTCAGGAGCGTGAGCGGGTGCATCGCCTCATCCATGCGCAGTCCTTCGGCATAGGGCCAGTCGAGCACGCGCGAGCCGACGAAGGGCATGGTCTTGGGGTCCGCCAGCGTCAGGAACTCGACGTACTTGGCATTGCCCTGCGGCTCGACCTTCTTGATGAGTTCGGACAGCGAATAGCCGACCCAGGGAATCACCATCGACCAGCCCTCGACGCAGCGCAAGCGGTAGATGCGCTCTTCCTGGGCGCTGAGCTTGATCAGGTCCTCGATGCCGTACTTGCCAGGCTTCTTGACCAGGCCCTCGACCTCGACCGTCCATGGCCGGGTCTTGAGGCTGCCGGCGTTCTTCACCGGGTCGCCCTTGTCGGTGCCGAACTCGTAGTAGTTGTTGTAGCTGGTGGCGTCCTTGTAGTCGGTCAGCTTTTCCATGGTCTGGGCGCCCGGCACCGAGGATTTCGCGCCCGGCAACGGTGCCAGCTTGCCCGGTGCCGCCGCCTGCGCCATCGCGTCGCGCGCCGCCCAGGAAGCCATGGCGGCACCTGCGGCACCGCCGGCCAGCCACTTGAGCATGTCGCGCCGGCCTTCGTAGACGCTCCGGGGCGTGATCTCGCTGGAACGCGGGTGGGTGAAGCCGTCGCCGCGGGAATGAATCAACATGATGGGATGCCTTTCGCCTGAAAACGCTCAGTCAGGGTGAGTTCGTTGCCTACGCCGATCCGGTTACGCGAAAAGGGCGCCCGCGGATCATTCCACGCTCGAAAGGCCGCCCGGCGGCTACAAGGTGCCGTAGCTGTGCAACCCGCTCAGGAACATGTTGACGCCCAGGAACGCGAAGGTGGTGACGGCCAGTCCGGCCAGCGCCCACCAGGCCGCCACGGTGCCGCGCAGGCCTTTCACGAGCCGCATGTGCAGCCAGGCCGCATAGTTGAGCCAGACGATCAGCGCCCAGGTTTCCTTCGGGTCCCAGCTCCAGTAGCCGCCCCAGGCATCGGCCGCCCACAGCGCGCCCAGCACGGTGGCGATGGTGAAGAAGGCGAAGCCGACCGTGATCGACTTGTACATCACGTCGTCCAGCACCTCGTTGGCCGGCAGCCGCGCGGCGATGCGCTTGCGGCCCATCAGGATGCCGGCGGCGATCAGCGCCGAGATCGCGGCATAGCCGACCCAGTAGCTGCCGCCGGCCTCCTGCACGCGCTGGCGGAAGGCCACCGGCACGAAGCACAGCGCCACGCCCAGCAGCCAGATCGGCGTCAGCTTGTACCAGCGGGTCTCGCCGGCCTGCTCCTTGATCAGGTAGGCGAAGGCGACCATGGCCGCCAGCGAGAAAGTGCCGTAGCCGATGAAGTTGGCCGGCACGTGCAGCTTCATCCACCAGCTCTGCAGCGCCGGCACCAGCGGCTGGATCTCGTGGGCGTCGCGCACCAGCGTGTACCAGAGCAGGAAGCCGACCGCGGCGCTGACCACCAGCATCACGAAGGCGCCCAGCGCGCGCGTGCGGTAGCGCCATTCGAAATACAGGTAGAAGGCGGCGGTGAGCCAGCAGAAGAGGACGAACACCTCGTACAGGTTGCTGACCGGGATGTGGCCGATGTCCGGGCCGAGCTGGTGGCTCTCGTACCAGCGCACCATGGTGCCGATCAGCGCCATCGTGACCGCGGCCCAGGCCAGGCGCGAGCCGATCAGGTCCATGGCGTCGCCCTGCTTGCCGCCGAAGAAGCCGATCCAGTAGAACAGCGTGCTCATGAAGAACAGCACGCTCATCCAGAGGATGGCCGACTGGCTCGACAGGAAGTACTTGAGCCAGAAGACGCTGTCGGCGCGAGCCAGGTCGCCCTGGTAGGAGAAGATCGCCAGCAGCGCGGCCGCGGCGACCACGATCGCCAGCACCCGCAGCGGCCGCCAGAACCAGCCGAGCCAGATCGCGGCCGGCACGGTCGCCACCAGGATCGTCTTCTCGTAGTAGTCCATCGCGCCGTGGTAGAGCGAGAACGCGAAGAAGGCGCCGGCCAGCGTCAGCAGCGCGAACACCCAGTCGAGAGGAGTGCGGCGCGAGAGAAAGCTGTCGTTGAGCGTGAGCGTGGTGGTGGTCATGACGCAGTGTCTTTCCTGATGGCGAGCAGCTTGTGCTTCAGGTGCTCGAATTCGCGATCGCTGTCGATGGTCTTGCGGTTGACCGAGAAGGCCAGGGTCGCCGCCGTACCGTGGGAGTCGCCGCCGTCTTTCGCGAGCCACACCCACAGCCTGCGCTCGCGCACGTACAGCATCGCAAAAATGCCCACGATCAGCAACAGGCAGCCCAGATAGACGATGTTCTTGCCCGGTGCACGGGCGACCTGGAACACGCTGGCCTGCACCTGCTTGAAGTCGCTCATCATCATCGCGACCGGGGCCGGATAGAAATGCGCGTCGCTGATCGCCAGCACCGCCTGCGTGAGGTAGGCCTGCGATTTCTCGTCGGCCGGCATCGCGGCCAGGCCGGCCTTCTCGCGGCTCACGTTGAGCACCTCGAACAGCACGTCGTTGAGGATCCGCACCAGCACCGCGGCGGCGCGCTCGCGCTCGGCCTCCGGCACGTTGGCTTCCATGAACTCGGCCACCGCCTGCCAGCCGCCGGCACTCACCGCATCGGTCTTGGCCCGCTCGGTGCCCGCGAACAGGGCCAGGGCACGCGCGGCGGAGCCGCGCAGCTGGGCCGCAAGCTCGGGCCGCTTCGGGTCGGCGGCGCGTGCGATGTAGCGGTCGATGGCGCGCGTGCGCACGTCGGCGTCGGCCAGGGCGGCGCGCATGCGCACGAAACCGTCCATCGAGCCCTGCTCGTCGGCCGGCACGCGCAGGTAGCGGAACGGATCTTCCGGGCGCTCGCGCACGCCGAGCAGGAACACCGGCTGGCCGTCGCCGGTGTCGACCGGCACCATGTAGTTCTGGAACTCGCGCGCCTGCCCCGAGGCGTCGCGCAGCTTGTAGCCGACGCTGGGCCCGATGTTGCGCAGCACCTTGGGCTTGTTGGTCTTGTTGGCGGCGCCCAGGCGCGACTCGAGGTCGCTCCGCAGGTCGACCTTGCGGACATCGGCGCCGCTGGTCATGGCGCCGCCGTTGCCGTCGGCGAAGTTCTCGACGTTGATGACCCGCAGCGCCACCAGCTCGAGCGTGAGCCGGTCGCTGCCGTTGGTGATCTCGCTGCTGCCGCCGATGGTGCCGTCGATCTCGAAGGGCTTGGCCGCCGCGGCCATCGGCACCGCCTTCAGCTTCACGCTGGAGCCGCCGTCGTCGAAGCTCGACTGATAGATCTCGACGCCCTTGTAGCTGGCGGGGTGATTGACCTCGATGCGCTTGGGGAACTGCTCGCCGGTGACTCGGTCGTGCAGCACGACCTCGCTCGCGAACAGCTTGGGCATGCCGGTCGAGTAGTACTCGACGATGAACTTCTTGAGCTCGATCGAGAACGGCAGGTCCTGCAGCAGCACGCCGTCGGACTGGTTCAGGATCGCGACGCTCGACTGCGCGCCCTCGGGCACCAGGATGTTGCCGCGGAAGGTCGGGTTGCGCGGCGACAGGCGGTGCTCGGGCGCCACATCGGCGATCAGGCCACCGCCGGTGTAGACGCTCTTGCCGTTGAACCAGGTCTGGGCCCGCACCACCAGGTCGCCGTCGAGCAGCCCGCCGATGCAGACCAGCACGATCGCGCTGTGGGCGGCGATGTAGCCGAGCTTGTGGGCCCCACCCGCACGGGCCGCGACCATCCAGCCATCGCCCTCGCGGTGCTGCAGCTTGACCTTCCAGCCGCCGCTCGCGAGCAGTTGGCCGATGCGGTTGGCCGCCATGTCGGGCGTCTCGGCGAGCACGGCCTGGGCCCGCTGCCCGAAGGCCTTCAGGCTCTGCGCCCGGATGTYTTCCTTGTAGGTCTTCAGGTCCTTGAAGATGTGCGGTGTGTTGCGCGCGATGCACAGCGAGGTGCTGATCACCAGGAACAGCAGGATCAGCAGGAACCACCAGGCACTGTAGATCGCGTCGAGCTTGGCGGCGTGGAACACCTCGGCCCAGAAGGGCCCGAACTGGTTGACGTAGTTGCCGAAGGGTTCGTGCTGCTTGAGCACGGTGCCGATGATCGAAGCGATGCAGATGATCGTCAGCAGCGCGATCGCGAAGCGCATCGACGAGAACAGCTCCACGGCCGCGCGGACCACTTGGGGTCCGCGACGGACTCGAAGGCCGTGGGTGGAGACAGACATGGGTGCGAGGCGTGAAAAGCAAACAAGGCGGGCCGTCCTGCTGGATCGGCCCGCCTTGTTAGGAGTTTGTTGTCGGCGGTTGGTTCAGAAGTCGGGAGCGGGATTCAACGCAGGCCGGCGATGTAGTCTGCCACCGCCGCGATTTCCTTGT
Organism: Variovorax sp. M-6; assembly: GCF_052114385.1. NCBI lineage: Bacteria > Pseudomonadati > Pseudomonadota > Betaproteobacteria > Burkholderiales > Comamonadaceae > Variovorax > Variovorax sp. M-6. The sequence goes on from NZ_JBFREQ010000014.1 coordinate 98,351, forward strand.
TGCTGAGCTTGGCGGCAACCCCTGTCATCACGGGCGAATTCAGGCGACCGCCTTCGCGGAACATGTTCAGCTGCTGCACCGTGTAGTCGGCATGCTGGCCGCCCAGGCGCGGGTACTGCGCCGGAATGCCGGCGCCGTTCGGGCTGTGGCAGCCGGCGCAGGCGGGAATCTGGCGGTCGGCGGCGCCGCCACGGAAGATGCGCTCGCCCAGGGCGATCGTGTCCTTGTCCTTGGAGAAGCCGGGCTTGACCTTCTTCGAGCCCACGAACCAGGCGATGTTGCGCATGTCCTCGTCGGAAAGCGCCGCCGCCATCGGCTTCATGATGGCGCTCTTGCGCTTGCCGGACTTGAAGTCCTGCAGCTGCTTGAGGATGTATTCGGGGTGCTGCTGCGCCAGCTTGGGATTCGCCGCGATTGCCGAATTGCCGTCCGCGTTGTGGCACGAGGCACAGCTCTGGCTGTTGGCCGGCGTGGCATTGAAGACCGTATCGCCCTTGGCGGGGTCGGGCTTCGGAGCCTTCGCAGGCGCCTCGGCAGCCGGCTTTTGGGCGTGCTCGTCAGCGGCGAAGCTGGCACTGGCGGCGACGCCCAACAGGGCTGCAAGCAGAAAATGGGCAAACAACTTCATATCGGGGGCTTGGATTTATGGCGCAAAACCCGGCGATTCTACAATGGCGCCCCGTTACGAAAGCTCATCGATGACCACCCCGCCGCGGAAGCCCGCCGTCAGCTACTCCCGCACGGCGACCGCCGCCGACCCCGAGGCCGCCGAACGCGCCCGCGTGGCGCGCGGTTGGCTGCACACCGCCCACTTCCTCACGAGCGCTCCGCAGCTCGAACATCTGCCGCCCTTCGATCTGCCGGAAATCGCCTTCGTGGGCCGTTCGAATGCCGGCAAGTCGACGGCCATCAACACGCTCACGCAGCAGCATCGGCTGGCCTTCGCGTCGAAGACGCCCGGCCGCACCCAGCACATCAACCTGTTCGGCGTCGGCAAGCAGAAGGTCGACGACGCCGTGCTGGCCGACCTCCCGGGCTACGGCTACGCGGCCGTGCCGAAGGAAGCCAAGCTGCGCTGGCAGCGCGTGATGGGCAACTACCTGATGACGCGCGAGAACCTGCGCGGCGTCGTGCTGATGTGCGACCCGCGCCACGGCCTCACCGAGCTCGACGACATCCTGCTCGAAGTGATCCGGCCGCGCGTCGAGGAAGGGCTCAAGTTCCTGGTGCTCCTGACCAAGTCGGACAAGCTCACGCGCTCGGATGGTGCCAAGGCACTGTCGATTGCGCGACTGCAGGCCGGCGGCGGCGAGGTCAAACTGTTCTCTGCGCTGAAATCGCAAGGCGTGGACGAGGCGGCCGAGCTGTTGTGGCGCTGGGCGCATCCCGAGGGCGGGCAGCCCGCAGCCCCCGAGCAAAAACCCATCGACGAGCAGCCCTGAGCGCGGCGCTGGCGCCTCCTCGCCGTTGAAGACACGAAGGAGACAGCCTGTGATCGAGACTTTCGCCCGTACGCTGCCGAACGGCACCACCCTGAGCTGCCGCGCGGCCGGCGCCGCGGGACGCCCGTTGATGGTGTTCCTGCACGGCTTTCCCGAAGCCGCGTTCATCTGGGACGCACTGCTCGAGCACTTCGCGGCGCCCGAGCACGGCGGCTTCCGCTGCGTGGCGCCGAACCTGCGCGGCTTCGAGAAATCCAGCGCGCCCGCCGAGGTCTCGGCCTACCGCGCACACCTGCTGGTGCAGGACGTCGCCGAACTGGCGGCCAGCGAGAACCCGGCCGGCCGCATCGACACGCTGGTGGCGCACGATTGGGGCGGCGCCTTCGGCTGGGGTTTCGGCAACCGGCACGGCGACAGGCTGGGCCGGCTGGTGATCATCAATTCGCCGCATCCGGGGACCTTCGCGCGCGAGCTGCAGAACAGCCCGGCGCAGCAGGCGGCCAGTGCCTACATGAACTTTCTCGCCCGGCCGGATGCCGAGGCGCTGCTGGCAGCCGACGACTACCGCCGCATGTGGCCCTTCTTCCTCGGGATGAAGGCCGGCCCTGAAGGCTTCGGCTGGCTCACCGACAAGGTCAAGGACCAGTACCGCGAGGTCTGGGACGCCGGCCTCACGGGCGCCTGCAACCTCTATCGCGTCACGCCGCTGAAGCCGGCCATGCCGGGGCAGCCGGTGCCCGCGATGCAGGAGCTGCCTCATGACAAGCTGACCGTCGCGGTGCCCACGCTGGTGCTGTGGGCGCTCGACGACAAGGCGCTGCTGCCCGGGCTGCTGGAAGGCCTGGAGGACTATGTGCCGAAGCTCGACATCACCCGGGTGCCGGGCGCCACGCACTGGGTGGTGCATGAGCAGCCGGCGTTCGTCGCATCGGAGATCGATGCATTCATCGAGCGCACCCGCTGACGTTCGCACGGCCGGCGCAAGCCAGGCCCGTTGGTGAAACGCCGCGGAACTGGCTTTGCCAGGCCGCTGGTGTTGCCCCCGGCAGGGGGTGGGCGCCCGGACACGAAGTGCCGGGCAACCTGGGGGCGAGCCTAGTACACCGGGTCTTCGCCCTCGGGCCGCGTCTTGAACCGGCGATGCACCCAGTAGTACTGCGAAGGCATGGTGTCGATGTAGCCCTGCAGGCGCTGGTTCATCAGGGCGGTGTCGGCCACCGCGTCGTCGCTCGGAAAATCCTGCCAGGCCGGCAGCACCTCGATCTCGTAGCCGTCGCGGGTGAGCTTGGAGATCACGGGGACCACCTTGGCCCGGCCCAGCCGCGCGAAGCGCGACAGCGAGGGCACGGTGGCCGCCTGCACGCCGTAGAAGGGCACGAACACGGTCTGGTCGCGGCCGAAATCCATGTCCGGCAGCAGGTAGAGCAGGCCGCCCTTGCGCAGCCCCGCGACGATCGGCTTGATGCCGTCGACCCGGTTCAGCGTGATCACGTTGCCGAAGCGCTTGCGCCCCTCGCTGATCCACTCGTCCACCATCGGATCGCGCTGGGTGGTGTAGATGGTGGTCGAGGGGCGGTCCGTGTGCATGGTCAGCGCCGTGGCCGCCGCATCCAGGCCGTAGAAATGCGGCGCGAACAGGATCATTGGCTCGTGGCCATGGGCGATCTCCTCGATCGTCTCGGCCGCTCCGTGCACCTTGAGGCGCCGGGTCACCACCGCTTCCGGTGCATGCCACAGCCAGCTGCGATCGAGCCAGGACTGCGCCACGTAGACGAAGGTCTGGCGCGCCATGCGGTGCCGCTCGGCCGGCGATTTGTCGGGAAAGCACAGCGCGAGGTTGGTGTCGACCACGCGCCGCCGCGGCACCGCGAGCACGTACAGCACGCGCCCGAGGACGGCGCCGAAGCCGCGCACCAGCGGGAACGGCACGTGGGCCAAAGCGCGCATGAAGCGGATGCCGAGCCGGGATGTCAGGCTCATGGCGCCGCCTCCGCCGCCGCGGCCTCGGCGCGCGGCTGCTTGTAGCGCGCGTAGTCCCAGACGTACTGGCCGGGCAGGCTGCGGATCAGCTTCTCGATGCCCTCGTTCATCGCGGTGGCCGCGGCCTCGGGCGTCGCCTTGGGGTCGCTCATCGCGGTGCCGTCGAAGGGCACGAAGCGGATCGCGTAGCCGGCGCCGCGCGGCAGCCGCTCGCAGACGCCGAGGAAGACGCGGGCCCCGGTCTGCTGTGCGAGGCGCGGCAGCAGGGTCATCGTGTAGGCCGGCCGGCCCAGGAAGGGCGCCCAGACGCCCTGCCCCAGCGGCGGCACCTGGTCCGGCAGCAGTCCGGTATAGCCGCCGCCGCGCAGCGTGCGGATGAGGCCGCGCACTCCGGCCACCGTGGTGGGCAGCGTCCGCAGGCCGGGGCGGTCCCGCGAGCCGGCGATCAGGTCGGCCATGAACTTCTTGCGCGCCGGCCGGAACAGCGCCGTGATCGGGCCGTAGGCCTCGAAGAAGCGCTCGCCCACGGCCTGGCCGAAGGTTTCCCAGCTACCTAAGTGCGGCGAGACCAGAATCACGCCCTTGCGTTCGGCCAGCGCGGCCTCGAAGGCCTCGATGCCGTCCCAGCGCACGATATGCGGCAGCAGGCTTTCGCCGCGAGGGCGGGCCCAGACCCACGGCAGCTCGCCGACCATCGCGCCGGCGGCGGCGATCGCCGGGCGGTACTGCGCCGGCGTGAAGCCCGCCGCCTCGGCGTTCTCCCTGAAGCGGCGGCGGTAGTCCGGCGCTAACCACCAGACCAGCCAGCCGAGCCAGCCGCCGATCGCGTGCATGACGGGCAGCGGAACACGGGCGAGCAAACGGAACAAGGCAATCATCGAATCATGGGGATGGAAAGGACGCGCGCGCAGGGTAGCGCGGCTCGAATAGAATGCAAATTGTCGCTGAGTTATGGAACTACTTGCAGAGCGACGTTAAACAACACTGCTAAAGCGTTCGCCAAGACTCCCAAACGGGTTGGCAACGCGCCAATTGACCTGCAACGGAGTATTTACGACATGGCGAACGATTTTCTTTTCACTTCCGAATCCGTTTCCGAAGGCCATCCCGACAAGGTGGCCGACCAGATCTCGGACGCGATCCTCGACGCGATCTTCGAGCAGGACCCGCGCTCCCGCGTGGCCGCCGAGACCCTGACCAACACCGGCCTGGTGGTGCTCGCCGGCGAAATCACGACCAACGCGCACGTCGACTACATCCAGGTGGCGCGCGACACCATCAAGCGCATCGGCTACGACAACACCGACTACGGCATCGACTACAAGGGCTGCGCCGTGATGGTCTGCTATGACAAGCAGTCCAACGACATCGCCCAGGGCGTGGATCATGCGAGCGACGACCACCTCAACACGGGCGCCGGTGACCAGGGCCTGATGTTCGGCTACGCCTGCGACGAGACGCCCGAGCTGATGCCCGCGCCGATCTACTACGCGCACCGCCTGGTCGAGCGCCAGGCCCAGCTGCGCAAGGACGGCCGCCTGCCCTTCCTGCGCCCGGACGCCAAGAGCCAGGTCACGATGCGCTATGTCGACGGCAAGCCGCACAGCATCGACACAGTGGTGCTCTCGACCCAGCACCACCCCGACCAGAGCGAGACGCCGACCAAGATGAAGGCCTCGTTCAACGAAGCCATCATCGAGGAGATCATCAAGCCGGTGCTGCCCAAGGAGTGGCTCAAGGACACCCGCTACCTGATCAACCCGACCGGCCGCTTCGTCATCGGCGGCCCGCAGGGCGACTGCGGGCTCACGGGCCGCAAGATCATCGTCGACACCTACGGCGGCGCCTGCCCGCACGGCGGCGGTGCCTTCTCGGGCAAGGATCCGAGCAAGGTCGACCGCTCGGCCGCCTACGCCGCGCGCTTCGTGGCGAAGAACATCGTCGCCGCCGGTCTGGCGCGCCAGTGCCAGATCCAGGTCGCCTACGCGATCGGCGTCGCGCGGCCGATGAACGTGACGGTCTACACCGAAGGCACGGGCGTGATCCCCGACGAGCAGATCGCCGAACTGGTGCAATCGCATTTCGACCTGCGCCCGAAGGGCATCATCCAGATGCTCGACCTGCTGCGCCCGATCTACACCAAGACGGCAGCCTATGGGCACTTCGGCCGCGAGGAGCCGGAGTTCACGTGGGAAAGCACGGCCAACGCCTCGAAGCTGCGCGCGGCCGCCGGGCTGTAAGCCTCAGCCCCCCGCCAGCAGCCGGCAGACCTCCTCGTCGGAGGTCTGACCGAAGTCCTGGTACCACAGCCCGACCGCGCGGAAGTGCTCGGGCGTGAAAGCGCTCACCACCTCGTCGGCCACCGTGCCGACACTCTGGACCGCCTCGCGCGAAGCCACCGGCACCGCGACCACGATGCGCTGCGGCCGGCCCGCGCGCGCCGCCATCACGGCGGCGCGCATCGTGGCGCCGGTCGCCAGGCCGTCATCGACCAGCAGCAGCACCCGCCCGCCCAGCGCCAGCGGCGCACGCTCGCCCCGATAGAGCCGCTCCCGGCGCACCAGCTCGGCCTGCTCGCGCGCGACCACCGCCTCGACCTCCGCCGCCGACACCGGCCAGGCGAGCGCTGAATCGTCCATGAAGCGCACGCCGCCGGAAGCGATCGCGCCCATGGCGAACTCCTCCTGGCCCGGGTAGCCGAGCTTGCGCACGACCAGCACGTCCAGCGGCGCGCCCAGGGCCTGCGCGATTTCCCACGCCACCGGCACGCCGCCGCGCGGCAGCCCCAGCACCAGCAGGCCTGGATGGCCACGCCAGCCAGCCAGTGCTGCGGCGAGCTTGCGCCCTGCATCGCGTCGATCCTTGAATTCCATCTGCCACTCCTGCGGCCGGGATTCAGAAACGATACGCCGCACTCATGCCGATCGTCCAGTTGCGCCCCGGTGCCGGCTCGAAATATCGGGCATTGCCTTCGTTGACGATCACCGAGCCGATGTATTTCCGGTCGAACAGGTTGTCGATGCGCGCGAAGGCATTCAGGTCCCAGCGCTGCCACTGCATGAGATAGCCGGCGAACAGGGCGACCACCGCGTAGCCCGGCGCGCTCACCGTGTTGCGGTCGTTGGCTTCGATGCTTGCGAGTGCGCGCAGCTCGGTGCCGGCACGCCAGCCCTGGGGCGGCACCCAGCCGAAGGAGGCGAACAGCGCCTGCGGGGCGATGCCGGGAATCCGGTTGCCTCCCGGGACGATGCCGGCCGCCGTGCAGGGCAAGGTCGAGCAGAAGGTGTCGCTGTAGCGCGCATCGAGCCAGGTGTAGGCCAGCTGCGTGCGCCAGTGGTCCTCGCTCTCGTGCTGCCAGGCCAGCTCGAAGCCGTCGCGCGTGGTCCGGCCGGCGTTCTGGAAGGTGGCCCTGCCGCCGACGTTGGTGGCGGTCACGATCTCGTCGCTCGTGCGGGTCTTGAACAGTGCCGCGGTGAGCAGGCCGCCGGCCAGCCGCGCCTTGGCACCGACTTCGACACTGTCGTTGACGGCCGGCTGGAGCGCGAAGTTGAGCCCCCCCAGCCCGTCGGGACGGTACGAGAGTTCGTTCAGGGTCGGCGTCTCGAAGCCGCGGCCCACCGAGGTGTAGAGCGCGAGGTCGCGCGTGGCCTGGTAGCGCAGCGACGCCACCGGCAGCGTCTCGACATAGCGCGCGCTGCCGCTGTCGTCGCGGTTCGCGCCCACGATGTAGTGGTCCTGCGAGTCGAAATCGACCGTGTTGCGGCGCACGCCGGCCTCGAGCGTCCATTGATCCGCGAAGCGCCAGGTGCCCTGCACATAGGGATCGAGGTTGTAGACCTCGTTGGTCTCGTTGCGCCGCAGTCGCCCCTGCACACCCAGCAACAGCGGCCTCGCGGCCGGACCCAGGAAGTTCTCGTAGCCCGTGCGGTGCTCGCGCAGCTTGTTGTACTCGAGCCCGGCCACCAGTTCGAAAGGCCGGTCGGCCAGCTGCATTCGAGAGATCCAGCGCAGGTCGGCGCCGCCGAAGTCGCGCGCCAGTCCGATCACGCCGCCGGCGCTGGTCGGGCTCAGCTGCGCCGAGGGCGGGATGGCCTGGTACTGCGAGGTCTTGCGCTCGCCGCCGTAGACCAGCATGCGCAGCGTGTTGTCGGCATCGAGGCGGCGCTCGTAGGTGAGCCCGGCCTGCGTCTGGTCGACGCTCTTGCGGGTGTCGAACTGCGTCGCGACGGCCGCGCTGCGCCGGTTCAGCGCGTACTGCTCGGCCGTCAGCCCGAGCGGGTCCTGCGCGTTCAGGTGCACGCTGTTGGCGATCAGCGTCAGCCGGCTGCCGTCGTCGAGCGTGAAGCCCATCTTGCCGTTGACGATGCTGCGGTCGGCCGCGCTGTGGTCGCGGTAGCCGTCGGTCTCGAAGCGGCCGGCGCTCAGCAGGTAGTCGACCGCGCCGGAGGAGCCACTGGCCTTGAGGCCGGTGCGTGTGGTGCCGAAGCTGGCCGCAGCCAGCGAGAAGCCCAGCTTCGGCGCCCCCTCGCCGGTCTCGGTGAAGGTCTGCACCACGCCGCCCGAGGAGTTCCCGTAGAGCGCCGAGAAAGGCCCGCGCAGCACCTCGACGTGGTCGACCGAGCCGATGTCGATGTTGGAGGTCTGCCCCTGGCCGTCGGGCAGGGTGGCCGGGATGCCGTCGACGTACAGGCGCACGCCGCGCACGCCGAAGGTGGAGCGGGCGCCGAAGCCGCGGATCGAGATCTGCAGGTCCTGCGCGTAGTTCTGCCGGTTCTGGATCTGCAGTCCGGGCACGCCGCTCAAGCTTTCCGACAGGTTCACCCCGAGCCGGCTGTCGCGCATGTCCACCCCCTCCACCCGGTCGACCGAACCGGCGACGTCGAAGAGCGGCGTCGGACCGGCCGGCGTGGACACCGTGATTTCGCCCAGCGCCGGCACGCTGCCGGCGTCCTGGGCCTGGACTGCGGACGAGGAGGCGAGCAGCAGGCAGGCGGAAGCGACGGCGGCGAATTTCATCGCCGCGATTCTGCGGTGCGCCGCAGCGCCGTTGGCGAAGGGCAACACCCTATGGCGCACCGATGCGGGACGGACACTTGTTTCGGTCGACCCGGCTACGATCCGCTGGCCGTTCATCCGGGCGGCGCACCCTTCCTTCCGGTCGCTCCGCGCGTCCCTGTCCAATGCTCCGTTGCCTGGCCCTCGTCCTCGCCTGCCTGCTCTCGGCCTGCGCCGGACTGCCGGCCGTTCCGCCGACGCCGTACGTCCCGGCCATCCCGGCCTCGCCTGCCACCGAGCTCGGCCGGCTCGCCGCGCCCTTCAATGCCGGGCCAGACGGCCTGTCGGGCGCGCACGTCCTGGCGCAGGCCGCGTTCGCGCTGGACGCGCGGCTGGAACTCATGCGGCGCGCACAGGCTTCGCTCGACCTGCAGTACTACCTGCTGGGCAACGACAAGACCGGCAAGCTGATCCTGCGCGAGTTGCGCGACGCCGCCGTGCGCGGCGTGCGGGTCCGCCTGTTGCTCGACGACTTCTATACGACCAAGCTGGACCCGCTGCTGCTCGGCCTGGCGGCCTACCCGAACGTGGAGATCCGGCTGTTCAACCCCTTCGTGGCCGGCCGGGACCACTCGGCCACCCGCTGGATGAGCTTCGCGGCCGACTTCCGCCGGCTCAATCACCGGATGCACAACAAGCTGTTCGTCGCCGACGGCGCGTTCGCGATCGCCGGCGGGCGCAACCTGGCGGACGAGTACTTCCTGCGCAGCGACGGCGCCAACTTCATCGACCTCGACATGCTGATGGCCGGCCCGGTCGTGACCGAGCTCGAGACCATCTTCGACAACTACTGGAACAGCGAGGTGGTCTGGCCGCTGGAGACCATCGTGCCGGCCCTCGAACCGCCGGCGGCGCTGCAGGCGAACTTCGAGCGGCTGACCTCGCGCAAGGCGGCACCGCTACCCCCGGCTCCGCCGGCGACCGACATGTTCGGCGACCCGCCACTCGGCATCCTGATCGACCGCGGCCGGCTCGAGCTGATCCCGGCACGCGCCAACGCGGTGGCGGACTCGCCGAACAAGGCGCTGCGCCCGGAGGACGACGACGCCGCCAGGGAACGCCGGCCGCCCACCGTGGCCGAGCGCATGCGCGTGCAACTGGACCTGGCCCGCTCCGACGTCGACATCGTGTCGCCCTACTTCCTGCCCGGCGAGGAGGGCATGGCGCAGATCGCCCGGCTGCGCGCCCGCGACGTTCGCATGAGCGTCGCCACCAACTCGCTGGCCGACACCGACGAGCCGCTGGTCAACATCAACTACAACGACTACCGGGTCGAGATGCTCCGGCTGGGCGTGCGGCTCTACGAAGTCAGCTCGGAGCAGATCAAGCGCAGCCTGAACCTGCGCAAGGCGTTCCGCCAGTCGCGCGGGCGGCTGCACGCCAAGCTGGCGCTGATCGACCGCGAATGGTCCCTGATCGGCTCGCTGAATTTCGATCCCCGCTCGGCCCACATCAACACCGAGCTGGGCGTGCGTCTCGAGAGCTTCGAAGTGGCGCACCGCCTGCTCGATGCCTTCCAGGTCGACAATGTCGAAAGCGCCTACGAGCTGCGACTGAAGCCCGGCAGCGACCAGATCCAGTGGGTCAGCACCGATGGCGAGAACGTGGTCTACGACGAGGAGCCCGACGCCAACGTGCTGGTGCGGCTCAAGCTGCTTCTTTTCTCGTGGTTCGTTCCGAGCGACTTGCTTTAGGAGGCCCTGATGCAGGACATCGTCTTCTTGCTCGACGTCGACAACACACTGTTCGACAACGATGCCCTGGTCGACGACCTGCGACGCCGACTGGCCGGGAACTTCGGCGACGCAAGGGCCGACCGCTACTGGACCTTCTTCGAGGAGCTGTTCGGCGAACTGGGCTACGCCGACTACCTGGGCGCGCTGCAGCGCTTTCGCCTGCGCGAGCTCGGCCGCGACGACATGAGCGACCCGCGGCTGCTGCAGATGTCGGCCTTCCTGATCGACTACCCGTTCGCCGACCGCCTCTATGCGGGTGCGCTGGGCGTCGTCGAACACCTGCAGCACTTCGGCACTCCGGTGATCCTCTCGGACGGGGACGCGGTGTTCCAGCCACACAAGGTGCAGCGCTCGGGGCTCTGGCAGGCGGTCGACGGCCGGGTGCTGATCTACATCCACAAGGAGCGGATGCTCGACGACGTGCAGAGGCGCTACCCGGCGCGCCACTACGTGATCGTGGACGACAAGCTGCGCATCCTTTCGGCGATGAAGGCCGCGCTGGGCGAGCGCCTCACCACCGTCTTTCCACGCCAGGGCCACTACGCGCTCGATCCGCTGGTCGTCGGCGCCTACCCCCCGCCGGACATCACGCTGGCGCGCATCGCCGACCTGCGCGACGTGCCTCTGGCCGCCTTGCAGGGCGCGGCCCGGTCCACCCCCTGACTCGCCACCCAGGAGCTTCCATGGCCTCACGCATCAGCCCCCTCGCCGGTCAGCCGGCGCCCCACGACTCCCTCGTCGACATCGACGCGCTGCTCACAGCCTACCGGACCGAGCGCCCCGATCCCACCGTGGCGGCCGAGCGCGTGGCCTTCGGCACCTCGGGCCATCGCGGCTGCGCCTTCGACCGCTCCTTCAACGAATGGCACGTGCTCACGGTCAGCCAGGCGATCTGCGACCACCGCCGGGCGCAGGGCATCGACGGGCCGCTCTACCTCGGCATCGACACGCATGCGCTGTCCGCGCCCGCGGCGGCCAGCGCGCTCGAGGTGCTGGCCGCCAACGGGGTCGAGGTGATGCTGGCCGGCGGCGACGAATACACGCCGACGCCGGCCGTGTCGCACGCGATCCTCACCTACAACCGCGGGCGCACGCGCGGGCTGGCCGACGGCATCGTCGTCACGCCCTCGCACAACCCGCCGCGCGACGGCGGCTTCAAGTACAACCCGCCCAACGGCGGCCCGGCCGGCACGGACATTACGGGCCCGGTGCAGGACGCGGCCAATCGCTTCATCGAGAAAGGGCTCGAGGGCGTCCGGCGGATGCCGCACGAGCAGGCCTTGCGGGCAACGACCACCCACCGCCACGATTTCCTTGCCGCCTATGTGGGCGACCTCGGCAGCGTGATCGACATGGACCTGATCCGGGCCTCGGGCGTGCGCATGGGCGTCGATCCGCTCGGCGGCGCCGGCGTCCACTACTGGGGCGCGATCGCCGACCGCTACCGGATCGAGCTCGACGTGGTCAGCGAAACGGTCGATCCGCGCTTCGGCTTCATGACGCTCGACTGGGACGGCCAGATCCGCATGGACCCGTCGTCGACCTATGCCATGCAGCGGCTGCTCGACATCAGGGATCGCTACGACGTCGGCTTCGCCTGCGACACCGACCACGACCGCCACGGCATCGTCACCCGCAGCGCCGGCCTGCTGCAGCCCAACCACTATCTGTCGGTCGCGATCGACTATCTGTTCCGGCATCGTCCGCAATGGGGCGCCGGTGCAGCCGTGGGCAAGACGGTGGTGTCCACGCGGCTGATCGATGCGCTCGCGCAGCGGCTCGGCCGCCGGCTCTTCGAAGTGCCGGTCGGCTTCAAGTGGTTCGCCGACGGCCTGCTGGACGCCTCGCTCGGCTTCGTCGGAGAGGAAAGCGCGGGCGCCACCTTCCTGCGCCGCGACGGCTCGGTCTGGACCACCGACAAGGACGGCATCACCGCGGCGCTGCTCTCGGCCGAGATCACCGCCCGGACCGGCCGCGACCCCGGTGCGCTCTATGTCCAGCTGGCGAACGAATTCGGCAATCCGGTCGCAAGCCGGATCGACGCGCCCGCCAGCGCGCAGCAGAAGAAGCAGCTGGCGGCGCTGGCGCCGCAGCAGTTGCGCGCCAGCGAGCTGGCCGGCGAGCCGATCGACAGCATCCTGAGCCGCGCGCCCGGCAACGGCGGCGCGATCGGCGGCATCAAGGTGATCGCGAAGAACGGCTGGTTCGCGGCTCGCCCCTCGGGCACCGAGGAGATCTACAAGATCTACGGCGAGAGCTTCCGCGGTGCCGAGCACCTGGAGCGGATCCTCGCCGAGGCGCAGACCATCGTCGACGCGGCGATCTCCCCCACGTCCTGATGGCGCACCCGGGCCGGCCTCACTCCGCCGGCATCCGCACGCTCTTGTCGAGGTAGTCGTTGGTGTAGAGCTGCGCCGGATCGAAGGGCTTGTCCAGGCCGATCAGCGACTGCACCAGTTCGTAGTCGGCCTTGACGCGGCCGCCGTCGAAGGCGCCCAGGGCCACCTTGGTCGTGGTGTCGTCGCGCATCAGCTGCTTGATGCGGCCCCACTGGTCGCGCTGGTTGTCGGGACTCAGGCCGCTGGCGCTGGCGGTCAGGGCGTCGAGGCAGGGCGCGAAGTCCTTCACGCAGGCACTGTAGGCGCGCTGCGTGACCGCGGCGAATTTCTTGACGCGCTCCGGGTTGGCCGCCAGGTAGGCGCCGTTGACCATCAGCGAATTGCCGTAGACGTTGACGCCGACGTTGCGCCAGGCGACGAAGCCCAGGTCGGGGCCGAACTCGCGCACCTTGAGGTCATGCTCGTTGTAGAAGTCGCTGATGATGTCGACCGACTTGCTCTTGAGTGCGCCGACCTTGGCCTGCGGACTCAGGTTGACGAAGTTCACGGCCGCCGGGTCGATGCTGGTCTTCTTGGCGAACGCCGGCCACATCAGGCGCGCCGCATCGCCGGGGGGATTGCCGATCTTGCGGCCGGCAAAGTCCTTCGGCCCGTTGATGCCGGAGGACTTGAGCCAATAGAAGCCCTGCGGGCTGTTGGCGTAGATCACCATGATGGCCTTCAGGTCGGCGCCCTTGCCGACCGCCTGGATCGCCGTCGGAAGGTCCGCGATGCCGAGGTTGGCGCCGCCCGAGCCCACGCGCTGCGCCGACAGCGCCGAGCCCTTGCCGGCCTCGATCGTGAGGTCGATGCCGGCCTCGGTGTACCACCCCTTGGCCTTGGCGAAATAGATCGGCGCGTGGTCCGCGGTCGGCGTCCAGTTGAGCATCAGGTTCATCGGCTCGGCCGCCGTTGCGGCAGTGCCGGCGGTCGCGAGCAGCGCGGCGGCGGCCAGGGCGGAAAGAACGGCGGGTGGTCGGATTCGCATGGGCTCGCTCCAGAATGGGAAGATTGACAGAGGCGTAGAATTTATATTACCAACTGTTTGGTTGACACGCAACCTGCACGAACGAAGAACCCGCCATGGCCTCCACCTCCCGCACCGCTCCCGCCGCAGTCACCGCCCGCCGGGATGCAGCCGCCACGCGCGCGGCGCTGACCGAGGCCGCCGTCGGCGAGTTCTCGCGCAACGGCTTCGCGGGTGCGCGGGTCGACGAGATCGCCCGCGTCGCGGGCGTCAACAAGCAGCTCGTCTACCACTACTTCGAGAGCAAGCAGGGGCTCTATCTGGTGGCACTGGAGTCGGTCTACGCCGAGATCCGCGAGAAGGAACAACGCCTGTCCCTCGGCGAGCTGGAGCCGGTGGAGGCGATGACGCAGCTGATCGCCTTCTCCTTCGACTACCTGGCCGAGCACCCGGAATTCATCGCGCTGCTGACCGACGAGAACCGCAGCCAGGGCAGCCACATCCTTGGCTCGGAGCGGCTGCAGAAGATGCACTCCCCTTTCATCGAGATGCTGGAAGCGACGCTGAAGCGCGGCGTGGCGCAAGGCGTGTTCCGGCCCGACTTCGACGCCATCAATCTCTACATCTCGATCGCCGGCATCTCGTACTTCTTCTTCTCCAACAACCACACGCTGTCGGCCATCTTCGGCAAGTCGCTGGGGTCGCGCGGCGCGTTGGTGCAGCGCCGGCGGCATGTGATCGAGTTCGCGCTGAACGCCCTGCGGCCCTGACCCCTCCATTTAATCAACTGGTTGGTTGACACCTGGGGGTCGCCGTCCTATCATTTCCTCACGACCGCTCCTCGTGAGAAAGAAACCGATATGACGGCAATCGCCCCTGCGGCCACCGGCCACCAGCCCGCCGCCTCCGCCGAACATCCCGCATGGCAGCGCTGGGCCGCGGTGGTCGGCGTCCACGTCGCGTGCATCGTGCTGTGGGAACTCGCGGTGCGCGTGTTCAAGATCCAGACCTTCATCCTGCCGGCGCCGTCGCAGGTGCTGGCCACGCTGGCCAACCCCAACTACCACTGGCTGCACAACACCGGCGTGACCGCGCTCGAGGTGTTCGGCGGCTACGCGCTGGGGCTGGTGCTCGGGATCCTCAGCGCGCTGCTCTTCATCACCAGCCGCCGGCTGATGCTGCTGGCCTTTCCGCTGCTGGTGACCCTCAACATGATCCCGAAGGTCGCGCTCGGGCCGCTGATCATCGTCTGGTTCAGCTACGGCATCGGGCCCAACATCCTGATCACCTTCAGCCTCTGCTTCTTCCCGATCCTCCTGACCACGATCCGCGGGCTCAACGAGACCGAGCCCGACCTGCTGAACCTGGTGCGCGCGCTGCGCGGTTCGCGCTGGCAGCTGTTCCGCTACATCCAGCTGCCGGGCTCGCTGCCCTACGTGTTCTCGGGCATGAAGGTCGCCACCATCCTGGCGGTCGCGGGCGCCGTGGTGGGCGAGTTCATCGCCTCGGACAAGGGTCTGGGCTATCTGATGATCCAGGTGCAGGCCTCGCTCGACACCCCCGCTGTTTTCATGGCCGTGCTGCTGATCACCGGCCTCGGCGTGCTGCTCTATCTGCTGGTCTTGCTGATGGAACGGTACTTCATCACCCAGGACGCAAGAATCCAATGAACACCTCCGCGCACACCCCCGCGCTGCTCGACGAGCGCCATTTCCCTTCGCATTTCGAGACCGAAGACGCGCTGGAGGAATTCCTCGCCACGCCGTCGCGCGAACTGGTCGAGGACCTGGCGCGCCTCGAGGGCGACCTCATGATCCTCGGCGTCGGCGGCAAGATGGGCCCGACCCTGGCGCGGCTGGCGCGCAATGCGATGCCGCAAGGCCGCAAGGTGATCGCGGTGGCTCGCTTCAGCGAGCCCGGCATGCGCGAGATGCTCGAAGGCCATGGCATCGAGACCATCGCCTGCGACCTGCTGGACCCTGCCGCGCTGGCCGCGTTGCCGCAGTGCCCCAACGTGATCTTCATGGCCGGCCGCAAGTTCGGCGCCGATGCCGACAACCCGCTGACCTGGGCGATGAACGTGCATGTGCCGGCGCTGGTGGCGCAGGCCTTCAGCCGCTCGCGCATCGTGGCTTTTTCCACGGCCTGCGTGTACCCCTTCGTGCCGGTGACCGGCCAGGGCGCATCGGAAGACATGCAGCCCAGCCCGCCCGGCGAGTACGCCAACTCCTGCGTCGGGCGCGAGCGCATGTTCGAGTACTTCTCGAAGCTGCACGGCACGCCGGGCCGCCTGTTCCGGCTCAGCTACGCGATCGACCTGCGCTACGGCGTGCTGGCCGACGTGGCGATCAAGGTCTGGCGCGGCGAACCGGTCGACGTCACGATGGGCCACGTCAACGTGATCTGGCAGGGCGACGCCAATGCGCAGGCGCTGCGCTGCCTGGTGGCGGCCACCGTGCCGACCTCGCCGCTCAACGTGAGCGGCCCGGAGACCACCTCGATCCGCTGGCTGGCCGAGGAGTTCGGCCGCCGCTTCGGCAAGCCGGTCGAGATCACCGGCAGCGAGGCGCCGACCGCCTGGCTCATGAACACCGGCGAAGCCGAGCGGCTGTTCGGCTATCCCAAGGTACCGCTGTCGCGACTGCTCGGCTGGGTGGCCGACTGGATCGCCCGGGAGCAGCGGCTCTACGGCAAGCCGACCAAGTTCGAATCGCGCGATGGCAAGTACTGAGCCGAGCGCGATCGTCGTCGAGACACTGCCCGCGCTGGACGCCGGCAGCCTTGCGATGCTCGACGCGCTCGTGGTCGCCAGCGGCTGGAACCAGACGGCGGACGACTGGGCCCTGTTCTCGCGTCACGGGACCGTGCATGGGGTGCGCGATGCCGAAGGCCGCATCGTCGCGAGCGGGGCGGTGCTGCCGATGGGCGCCCGCGCCGCCTGGATCAGCATGATCCTGGTCGCCCCCGAAGCGCGCGGGCTGGGACTCGGCCGCAGCGTGTTCGAGCAGTGCCTGCAGACGGTGAAGGCCACGGGCCGCGTCGCGATGCTCGATGCGACGCCGTCCGGCGAGCGGCTGTACCGCCAGTACGCCTTCGCGCCGCTGTGGGGCCTCTCGCGCTGGCACCGCGAGGCCGTGACGGGCGCATCGACGGCGCCGATCGCGCACCAGGACCCGGCAGGCCTCGACGCCCTCGTCGCGCTCGATGCCGAAGCGCTGGGCCTCGCGCGCGGCGCCGTGCTGGGCGAGCTCATGCGCCGAGAAGACTCGCGCGTCGTGCGCCATGCGCGGGCCTTCGCCGTCGTGCGAAGCGGCCGCATCGCCCACCACATCGGCCCTCTGGTCGCGACCGACGAGGCCAGCGCGGCGGGGCTCTTGCGCGAGTTGAGCGACGGCATCGCGCAGCCGCTCTTCATCGACGTGCCCGACGACCGCCCGCTGCTGCGCCGCCAGCTCGCCGACGCCGGCTTCGTGCTGCAGCGCGGCTTCACCCGCATGGCGCTCGGCGAGCCGGTGCCCGGCGGCCAGAACGCCTTCATCCACGCCATCGCCGGTCCGGAATTCGGCTGAGGCGCCCCCCTCTCTTCAGGAGCATTCATGCCGTTGCAACGATCTGATCTTCCCGCGCAGGTGCTGGACCTGTTGGCGCAGGGCACCGTGATTCCCGCGCATCCGCTCGCGCTCGACGCAGAGCGCCAGCTCGACCGCCGGCGGCAGCGCGCCCTGACCCGCTACTACGTCGATGCCGGCGCCGGCGGCCTCGCGGTGGGCGTGCACACCACGCAGTTCAGCATTCGCGAGCGCGGCCTGTACGAGACCGTGCTGCGCGCCGCCATCGACGAGCAGCGTGCCTGGACCGAGCGGTCGATGGCGATGATCGCCGGCCTCTGCGGCCCCACCGCGCAGGCCCTCGCCGAGGCACGGACCGCGGTCGGCCTCGGCTATCACGCCGGCCTGCTGAGCCTCGCCGCCGTCGCGTCGGCCTCGGAAGACGAACTGATCGCGCACTGCGAGGCCGTCAGCCAGGAGATTCCGCTGATCGGTTTCTACCTGCAGACGGTGGTCGGCGGACCGGTGCTGTCGAGCGACTTCTGGCGCCGCTTCGCGCTGATCCCGAACGTGCTGGCGATCAAGGTCGCGCCCTTCAACCGCTACCGCACCATCGACGTGGTGCGCGGGCTGGTCGATGCGCGGGCCGAGGAGCGCGTGTTTCTCTACACCGGCAACGACGACCACATCGTGCTCGACCTCGCCCTGCCCTTCAGCGCGATGCGCGACGGCGCGCCGGTCACGGTGCGCTTTCGCGGCGGGCTGCTCGGCCACTGGTCGGTCTGGACCTCGAGCGCGGTCGCGCAGCTCGCGCAGATCAAGGCCGAGCTGTCCGCCAACGGCGGCGCCCTGAGCCCGGCGCTGCTGGCGCTCGACTCGCGGGTGACGGATTGCAACTCGGCCTTCTTCGACGTCGCCAACAATTTCCATGGCTGCATCGCCGGCTGCCACGAGGTGCTGCGCCGCCAGGGCCTGCTCGAAGGCATCTGGTGCCTGGACCCGGCCGAGGGTCTCGGCAAGGGCCAGGCCGAAGAGATCGACCGCGTGTATCGCCTGCACGGCGACCTTGGCGACGATGCTTTCGTGCGCGACAACCTGGCGCGGTGGCTGGCATGATCCGCGGGGCCGTTCCCAAGGCGAATACCGAAGCGCCGCTGCGCGAAGGTCTGGCCATGCCCGAGCCGCTGATCCGCATGCGCCAGCTGCGCAAGGTCTACCGCAAGAAGAACGAGGAATTCCTCGCGGTCTCGGATGTGTCGATGGACATCCACGAGGGCGACATGGTGTCGCTGGTCGGGCCGTCGGGCTGCGGCAAGTCGACGCTGCTCAAGATCCTGGCCGGACTGCACGGCCATGACGGCGGTCTGCTGCAGATCGGCGGCAACGACGGCGCCGCCTTCAACCCCGGCCGCGATGTCGGCATGGTCTTCCAGCAGCCGGTGCTGCTGAAGTGGCGAACCATCCTGGACAACGTGCTGCTGCCGGCCGACATCCTGGGCCTGCCGCGCAAGCCCGCCATCCAGCGCGCGCACGAGCTGCTCGAAATGGTCGGCCTGACCGGCTTCGCCGACAAGCTGCCCTACGAGCTCTCCGGCGGCATGCAGCAGCGCGCGGCCATCGCCCGAGCGCTGATCCACGACCCGAAGCTGGTGCTGATGGACGAGCCCTTCGGCGCGCTGGATGCGCTCACGCGCGAGAAGATGAACCTCGAGATGCTGCGCATCTGGGAGGAGACCGGCAAGACCTTCGTGGTGGTCACGCACAGCATCCAGGAGGCCGTGTTCCTCGGCTCGCATTGCGCGGTGCTGACGGCAGGGCCGGCGCGGATGGCGGACTTCTTCCCCATCGAGCTGCCCGCGCCGCGCCGGCTGCACATCAAGACCAATGCGGAGTTCGGCGGCTACGTGCGCCGCATCTACGACCTGCTCGGCGTGGAATAGCCAAGGCAGGTCGAGCGAGGCGCGAGCGATCGCCAGGGCCTGTTCACAGACCCCTAGTCGAAACTGACGTGGGTGGCGATCAGCACGCCATTCACGACCTGCGCGCCCAGCACGGTGACCTTCGTGCCATTTGCCAGGCCGGCTTGCGTGCCGTTGACGAACACGACGCCGGGCCTGCTGGCGTCCACCGGTTGCCCGCGCACGCGGAAACTCGCCGGCGAAGCGAAGTTGCCCACCGTGCCGATGAGCGTGTAGGACGGCAATGCGCCGCCGCCGGGGATGTGCACGATCTTGAGCTTCGTCGCGACCAGCACGCCATTGACGAGGGTCCCGCCGACCGCCACCGTGACCCCGTTTCCGATCTTGGCGGCGGCGCCGCCGGTGACCTGGGCTGCCGAAGCGTCGATGGTCGTCCCCAAGAGCTGGAACGAACCCAGCGCCGTGTAGTTCCCGATCACGCCCTCAAGCTGAATCGGCGTGCCGCCCGCCTTGGGGATCGCGTACCAGTTCTCCACCGACGTGGCGTCGAGCAGGCCGGCGGCGGCCTGGGTGTTGGCACGGACCCGCACGATGGCGCCATTTGCCAGCGTGCCGGCATCGATGCCGGCGGCGAAAGCTGCCGAACCGTACGCGACGCTCAGGGTGCCCAGTGCGAATGTGCCTCTGGCCCTGTCCAACTGCTCCACGGTGCCCGTGACGACGGGCGCGGCATTCGCGGCGGCTTGCTCCACGCGTGTCGCGCGCAGCACGCCGGGGCGCGAAGGCAAGCCCCAGACCTGAACCGTGGTGCCGGCAACCAGGCCGGCGAGGCCAGGCACGTCGGCCCAGACGGTGGTTTCGTCGATGGTCACCGTCGTGCCCAAGACCACGAAGCTGCCGCCGATCGGATCGATGGCGGAGACCGCTCCGCGCAGTTCCACCGCGGAGACCACCTGCTTGGCAACGCCATTCGCAAAGGCGGCGTCGACCGGACCCGTGACCTTGGCGGTCATCCCGATCTGCAGAGTCGCGGCATCCGCCAGAGTCACGACGGCCTGGTCGATGTCGTAGCGCAGCCCATTGACGATGATGCTGCCCATGCCATCGACTGCGCCTACGCTGGTTGCGGCATCCGCGGTGCCGATGCCGGTGCCGCCCGACCCGACGCCGGAGTTGTCTCCTCCATTCGAGGCCGTGCTCGTCGATCCCCCGGTGGAGGCTGCTCCCCCTGTGGCGCCGGTGCCGTCGCCCCCCGCATTGCCGCTCGATGGCACGGCGGCGGACGCGCCGTCCGCTCCCTGGGCCGAAGTGGCTCCGCCCACCGGGCTGCCGCCCCCGCCGCCGCCGCACGAAAGAAGCAGCGCGATCAACAACGGCGTCAGGCTGACGAGCCATGGTCTGGTCTTCATGATTTGCTCTCGGTCGCGCCCGGTGTTCCCTTGGCGTCTTCGTAATAGGTGTAGATGCCGACGCGGATCCGGCCTGATGCGCCCGGGTCCGCCGATTCGACAGCGCGCGTCATCTGCGCGGTGAGTTCGTGATGCAGGCCGCTCCACCGCTCTCGAACGATCTCGTGGATATCTTCGCAGTCCTGCATCGTCACGCCGCCTGCATACACTGCGCGTTCGAGCAGCGGCGGTCGGTTCCCCAGGATGTTGGAGACCGCCGCAAGCAAGTGATCGCGGGAGTTGTCGCCGAGGAATGCGAGCATCGACTGCAGGTCCCCCGAAGGAACGAAGCCCTCGGCCTTGAGTTCGGCGTAGCCGTCGTCCTCGGTCACCATGTTGAGCCGAACCAGCTCGTCCAGGATCGCTCGATGGTGCAGGTTGCCGCGGCTGCCCTGCCGGGCCAGTTTTTCGAACGACTGGATATCGCCGTCACCGACGATCGGCAGTCGCCGATCCTCGGGGTTGTCGGAAACCACCTGCAGCCACATCGTGAATGTCTTCGCTGCCGCCGATACGTCGGTGCTCGCGAGATGATCGTTCGGCTCCCGGACCTTGGCCGTGACCGCCTTGCGGTTCAGCCCCGTCGCGACCGAGAGCTGGCTGATGTTGGGCTCCTTCACGCCCTCGGCGCGCCACAGACGGCGCGCCTCGTCCAGGAGGAGGTCGCGCAGCAGCTCTTCGAGGTGAGGGTGCTTGAGCCCCATGGCCAACGCGAGCCTCACCACCGGACGCAAGATGCGTGAGCAGGCGGCTTGGACCCAGGCGAGTTGGTTTTCCATGGCGGGTGATCGGGACGTGCTGATCGTTCGAGCCCTGTCGAGCGGGTGCTAATCTAACAAAGGCTAACAAAAGATAACAAAGGCGCGATCATGCCTCCAAATTCGGCCGGACCGGGCCGAACGGTCTGGCCGACGTCGACTGACCTGACTGCTGGTGGCCGATTCGGGTTGACGGGATCGGCCACCGTCCATGCACCGGTGGTGACCGGCGTCGAGCAGGTCAGCTGTCGATCTTCTGGCTGCGATAGACCGGCTTGCGATCAGGTTTGACTTTGGGAACGATCTTGTTCGGAGACAAGACGGTGGGACCTGTGCATCCAATGCAGAATGGCACGGTCTTGCCATCGATGGACACCAGTCCGCCGACGGGCGAGGGTGGAATGCCCTCGGACTTGAACGTGTCCGGCAGATAAGCCCCATCCGAGTTCGGCGAGATCACGCCCGTCTGGAAATCCACCTTGTAGGCCCGCCCGGTACCCAGCGAGCACTTGTTCGTGCTGGTGCTCGATTTGGCCTGGAACGTGCTGAAGTAGGTCTGGCCGCCGATGGTCAGCGGCGTGGTCACGACTTGCTCGAACGGCGTGCTCGAGGTGGACAGATTCCTGTACCAACCATTCGGCGCCAAGGTCGTCGGTTCGATCAGCGTGGTGACGTTGGTCACGTTCGTCAATTTGTTGGCGGTGGCCAGTTCGGCATCCGTCCCGGCGCCGTTCACGACCGTGGGGGTGTTGGCCACCGCCGAGCCACTCGTGTCAAGCGCGCCAACCTTGGTGATGTCGTCCCGAATGCCGTAGAAGCGGTTGTTGACCGATGCGGCGCTGCCCGAAGCCAGGGGCTTTTCCCGGTCACCCGTGCCGACCAGAACGCTGGCCTGCGTGCCGAGCATGACGACGCTCGGTGCGTACATGAACTTGCGCCGTTCCGAGGCCGTGGTCCAGTCACTCACCGTCGCGATCTTGTGGATCGGCCAGTCTGCGACGCTGCTGTAGCCCGTGAAACCGCTGTTCGGGTTGGTGGTGTTGATGCGCCAGATATTGCCGCGCGTGTCCACCGCATACAGCAGGTCGATGATGCCGTCATTGTTGGCGTCGACCGCCGTCATGTCGGCGACGAAGCGGCCTGCCGTCGAACCCGGATCGAAGAATCGATAGTTCGCCGCTTTGCCGGTTGCTGCGTCCATCACGAAAATACCGCGCCCTTGCGTGACGCCGTCGCAGGCGTTGGCGGCGCCGTCCTCGCAGTTGTCGTAGCCGGCACCGAAGGCAACCATCGTGGTGGTTGCCGTTCCGATCTTCACGCGCATGGCGACCGGCGTGGACCAGCTCTGGCCCAGGCTCGGCTCGTCGGCGTCGCTGAACTTCCACATCAGCGTCGGTTGATTGACGCCGGTACCAGGCTTTTTCGTTGCATCGAACGCATAGACGGCGCGGCCGCCGCGGCGCATGGTCGGATAGATCCACAGCTTGCTCAGTGCGCCGCCGGTCACTTCCTGGTAGCCGCCGATGGAGCCGTCGAAGAAGTAGGTCTTCGGCGCGGCGCCGGGGACCGTCACTCCGGGATAACTGATCACCGGAGTGTTCGAATGCACCCGATCCAGCAGATTCCAGGAGCCCGTGCTGTCGGTGCGTTTCCAGTGTTCCGGCGCAATGAAGGCCCAGAGCTCGTTGCCGGCGCCGGAGCCGGTCTGATTGCCGCTGACCGCGTGCAACATGCCGTCGCCGGCGCCATAGAACACCACGACGTCGTTCGTGCTGCCCGAGCCGTAGTTCACCGCGAGGGGCCGCGAATGAACCACTTCGCCGTGCACCGTCGGCCGAGTGGTGGGCCCGGCTGTCACCGTGCCCGTGATCGGGTCCTTCGTCGAGTAATCCGTGGTGACCAGATTGCCGCTGGTCTTGTCGAAGGTGCTGTGGCCGTCGCCGACATTCTGGCCTCGTGCCCAGTTGACCAAGGTCGCGCTGGTGGTGCCCTTGCTCAGGCCCGCGGCGATCGTCACGTTCGTCGTGTTGAAGTCGACCACGGAACTGCAAGCGATGTCTGTGCAAGTCCGGATGTTGCGGGCGGCATGCCCGAGAATGCGCAGCCGCTGAGCGCTGCCTCCCCGTTCGACAAGCGGACCGTCGGGCGCATCGGAGTACTTGCTGAAGTCAGCATAAGTCGTGTTGTTTCCGCAACTCGACGTGGTCCCCGGGGTGACGCTCTGCCAATAGGTGTTGCTGTCTTCCGTCCAGTAGCTCTTCGCGCAATTCTGGATGAAGCCGCTCGACGTATCGACAGCAGGCGCGCCGACGGCATCGACGAGGGAGAGCGCGTTGCCGCTGAGCGCGAACTGGTACTGTTTCATGTTGCCGGCCCAGCGCTGATAGCCGTCTTCCTGCGGCCTGAAAACGCCCATGAACACCTGGTTCAGGAAGGTGCCCTGCGCATTCACGCTCACCGGCAGCGAGGCGGACGCAAACACGCTGTTGACCGACGCGATCTGCGTCAAGGTCTCCTTCAGTGCGTTGATCAGCGCCATCAGGTCGCCACCCACGGAATAGTAGCCGCCGGCGTAGTCGTCGGGCGCATGGCCTCGGCCGACCGCCGCCATGGTCTGAAGCAGCTTTGACTGCTGGAGGTCCTGCTTGTCGTTGAAGACGTCGATCGTGAAGGTCTGGACGTTCTGCTGGCCGTCGATGGGGCTTACGTCGGTGCTGAAGAGGAATCTGGCCCACTCGTCGGCGAAGCGGACTTCGGACTTCTGATTGCTGGGCAGGGGAACCGGGTAGATCTGGTAGCCCGGGTCATAGCCCAGCCGCGTCATCAGGGTTTCCTTCGGATACGGCGATGCGTTGGTATCCACATCGCCTTCCCGGTTGGGCATGGAATTGCCGATCAAGATGATGAAGTTCTTGCCGCAACTGTTCGAGTCGGTGATCGGGCTCTTGTATGTTGTCTTCGAGGCAGTCGTGAACGCATTGACATCCTCCAGGGAGGTCGGCTTGCTGTAGCGTATGGGGCCAAACCCGGTGGCGCCCGTTGGCGAGCCGGCCGTACCGCCGGAACCTGAAGCGATCAGACCTGGCCGCGAATGGCCGCCGAAGTACTTGAAGGCTTCGTAGAGGGCAAAGCCATAGGGGACCGATGAGCTGGCTTTGTAAGCCGGGGAGTTGGTGTTGGCGACGCTTAGATCGGCAACGATCGATGTCAACGCACTGGTGTCCTTGCACTGCACACTCAGTGGCTTGACCTCATGCCGGATATACCCCGATATGTAGCTGTTGCTGTCTACCGAGCCTTCGCTGTTGAACATCATCAGACCGACATTGATGTCCAGTGGCTTGCCGTCCGGCGGGTTGCACGCGAGTTCGTTGAGCACGAGTTGCAGAGCACGAATTTCGACGTCCCCTTGCACGAGAGTCAGCTTCGTCCCGCTGCAGGCCGAGGTCGAACCGCAGAAGACCTGATTGACATAGCGCTGGCAGGTCGTCTGCGCCGAACCGGTGTAGCTGCTGCATTTCGCGAGGACACTGGAGTACGCCCATGCTTGGGCGTTATTCGACCAGTTCGAGCTGTTGTCGAGATAGAAGAGAACATTGGGCGCTGACGCGCTCCCGCCGCCCACATACAGGTCAATGTCTTCGGCCGCTGCCCGCGAATGCAGCACGAGGGCGGCGAGGATCGCCAGGACAAGTCGGAAGGCAAGGGTGTTCATCGGTGACCTTTTTTTCTGGCTATCGCGATCAAGAGCAGCTGCCGGCGAGCGCCGTGATGTCCGTGCGAACCTCGACGCCCTGCTGGACGACCGGCACGGCGTTGAGCAGCTTCGGATCGTTTGCTTGCGCCTGCAAGTCGTACAACACGGTCGCACAAAGCGAATCGTCGGAGGGGGAACCTGCCTTCGACGGATCGACGATCGTCAGGCCGGTGGAGCCCCCGCCGCCGAAGCAGGAGACGTCCGTCGCGGCCACGTA
Organism: Variovorax sp. M-6; assembly: GCF_052114385.1. Taxonomy (NCBI): domain Bacteria; kingdom Pseudomonadati; phylum Pseudomonadota; class Betaproteobacteria; order Burkholderiales; family Comamonadaceae; genus Variovorax; species Variovorax sp. M-6. Next base: position 123,556 of record NZ_JBFREQ010000014.1, read on the forward strand.
GGAGATACCAGCCGCATCTTTCTTGATGAGCTCCGCATTCTTGAGCACGCGGGCACGTTTGCATTCGAGGCTCCTGACCGTGACCTTCGTCGAAGCGCCCTTGCTGTCGGCGGTGCTGTCGTCTGTCTGGCTCGTGCCGAGATTGACGGTGACGGTCGTGCCTGCGGCCTTGAACGGATCCCAGGTGGTGTAGGGCTGGTTCAACACCGTGTCGAGCGCGTAGTTCGCTGCCGCGACCGCCTCGGTTCGCACCTGCTCATTGCTGACAATCTGGGTATGGCGCGTGGACAGCCTGATCACGCTGACCGCGACGAGGCTGACCATCAGCAGCATCACCATGCCGATCATCAAAACGGCGCCGGACTGGGCACGGCGCGCTCGGCGGACAGAGGGCATCTTCATGATTCGCGGCGCGCCTTCGGGGTGACGAACGAGATATAGGTGCTGTAGACGCGGCGCTTCGGGTTGCCGGCGGCGTTTGCGGCAACGCTGACGGTGGTGTCCGCGCCGAGCACGAAGCTCGCGGCATTCCTGGTGTTCTGGCTCGGATCGCTGGAGCGGGCCAGCAGCCAGATTCGTACGCCGATGACTTGCGTCCATTCCGTATGAGGCGGCGGAGCCGGCGACCCGATGAGCGCAGGCGCGAACACGTCGGGTGTTCCGTCTGGGGGGGTGCTTGTGTCGAACGCGTACTCGATTTGCAACTGCTCGATGTTCTCGACCAACACCACCGGATCAGGGAGCGCGCCGCTGATCGGGATCTCTTGATAGCTCAGCGCGTTCGCGGCGCTGACATAGTAGATGCGGCGAATGAGTTTGCGCTTCGGTGCCGCCGTGCCGGCGCAGGTTTTGGTTTGAAGCGTGAAGCCTGACGAACCGCCCTGCAAGAGCTTGGTCGGCGTCGCGCTGTATTCTTCGCCGCACTCGGACACCTGCAAATAGGCATCTTTATCCGACTCGAGCGGGCAACCCGGCTCTCCGATGGCACAAGTACTGGCCCGCTGAACGAAAAGCGCATCGGTACCGGCTTTGCGCGCAATGCAAGTCGGATCGGCGTTGACATTCGCCTCTGCTGCACTGCCAAGCCCCAGGACGTAGTAGGTCAACGAGTCGTTCCAGGAAAGGCCGTTTGCGTTGGGGGCGACGAGGTTCGCGACCCCGGTCTGGCACATCGCCTCCGCAGCCAGGGCAGACGTGTTGATCGGCGTAGCGGCGGCCGCCGGTGTGACCAGCGATCCGTAGTAGCCCGTCTGCGACAATTCGCGGCTCAGAACGTCAAGGGCATAGCGCCCGTTCTCGTTCACCTCCGCACTCCGTTCGACCTCGGTTCGGGACCGGCTGCTGCCAGCAAGAAGGACACTCATTGCTGCGACGATCAGCAGGCCGATGACCAGCGCGATCATCAACTCGATGAGCGTGAGCCCTCGCTGGCGATGGCAGCGGGCTCCCGAGGTCGACGCAAAGGCTCGGTGGTGCATGTCGGTCCTCAAGATGACTTGGTCAGGTTCGGCACCAGCACACGGACCGTGACGCCACGCCGCAGCCCCTTGCCGAAATCCACATCCTTGGCGCAGAAGTTCTTGCCCGCCGGAGAATCCTCCACGGGATCGGCACTCGGCGACTTGCCTTGCCACACGACCGTGACGTAGATGTCGGCCAGTGCGTTGCCCTCCGCCGGGACGACCCGGATCAGGCAGCCGCGGGCGCCGACCATGGCGCCGACCTTCGAGGTGCCCTCCAGGGCCGCCGCGCCCTGCAGTGCTTGCCCCCACTGGCACATGTCGAACTTTGCCTCCGCCAGCGGAACGCCGGCTCCCCCGACGCAGACGGAACCGGTGCTGAAGTCCTTGGCATTCGCGCCCGAACCCACGTAAACACTGCCGTCGGTGGAACTGACGGCAGCATCGAGATAGCCGCCGATGATGGCCCGCGAATCGGTCAGACGGCCCTGCATTTCACGGACCAGCGAAAGCGCCTCGCCACGCTGGTAAGACTCGAATTCCATGACGGCCGACCTGGCTTGCATTCCGATCACGCCCAGAAGGCCCAGCAGCATCACGGCGATCGTCACCAGCACTTCGATCAGCGTGAAGCCGCGCATGTCGGTCGCTCTGGCACGGAATCGATGAAGGTCAGCTAGAACGAACATGGTGTCGATTGGGTGACGGCCCGGCCACTGGCAAAAATGCAGACCCAACGATTGACGTTGGCAGACGGGACGCTGAGCTTGATCGAGGACGAACCGCCAGAGGTCAGCCGGCCGGAAGAGTTGAAGACGAACAGCAAGTCGCCGCTCGGCGAGGTGGTGGACACCACGGAGGGGGAGCCCGACTGTTGATGGAGCGCGGTACCCGTTCCGTCGCTGCTTTGGGTGATCTTCCAGTCCCCGACTACGGTGTCGTCCCCCGAATTCGTGAATTTGAATGCCACCTTGTCATTGCGCTTGAGTGCCTCGCTGCGAGCGACCCACAGCGACTCATTCAGCGCCGAGGCGATGGACTTGATGCGCTGCGTTGCAATCAGCTGCTGGAACGAGGGCGCGGCCAGCGCCGCCAGGATGGCGACGACTGCCAGGGTCATCATCAGCTCGATGGCCGTGAAGCCGCCCTGGCGAACGCGCCGCGTGGCGCGCCGAACTGGGGTCAATGCCTCCGGGTTTGCCATCGCGTCACTTGCCCCAGTAGCCCGAGGCGTCCGGCGTCTTGACGCCGGTGTCGGTGATCGTGATCTCCTGCTCGTTCGACACCCTCTGGCTCCCTGCCGGAATGGCCTTTGCCGTGAAGCCGCCGGACTTGCAGTCAACCGGAGAGCAGACGACCTCGATCGTGTAGGCCCCCTGGATTTCGGCAGGCATCGTGAAACCGATATCCGCCTGCGAGTTGGTGTACACACGCCGGTCAAGGAGGTAGGTTTGCTCCTTGCTGACGAGGTCCATCAAGGCCGCCTGCGCGGTCGCCCGCTTCCCCTTGCGGATGTACGACGCATAGGACGGGTATGCGATGGCCGCCAGGATCGCGACGATCGCGACGGTGATCATCACCTCGATCAACGTGAAGCCGCGCACCCGCCCGCCCCAAGGGACGTTCGAGCTTGCCGACATCGACCCCATCGGCATCTGTTCCAGAGACTGAACCATCGGGCTGCATCCTTCATCGCGCGGCCCTCGACCCTTCGATCGGATCAGAGGCACGCTGCGGGAAATAATTTCAAAATGTCACAAAGTACAAGTGGATGTGAAATTATCACATTTGGTAGATATCGAGCTTTTCCTATGCCGCTGTTTCGTGGGAAAAGTGACGAAAGGCTTATTTCGACCGACAGGCGGTGTGTCTTCGTCCACATCGAGGGCGGCGGACGTACCGGGCGGAACCCGGCGCCATCGCATCAAGCCTCGACCGGCGCACCGGCCGCACTCACCGATGGATTCGCAAGGTGTCCGGCGTCCTGAGCTCGAACGCAGGCACGTCGAGATCGGCCACCCGCATCCATTCGCCCTGATCCGGGTACTGCCGGATCGCGCGCCCCGCATAGTCCCATTCGGCAAAGTGGCAAGGGTCGTAGAACCCCCCTTGCCACAGGCGCTCGGGCGCGAAGCGGAAGGCCCCCTTGGGGGCGTGCCGGGCCACGCACCCAAGGACCGGACTCACCAGGGAATAGACAAAGAACGCGGGACGATCCGCCGGGATCGGGTGCTGACTCCAGGTGTGGGGCGTTTGCGCCTGAAGGTCGTCGAGCATCTCGCCGGACGTGCGCACGAGGGCGAAGGGCACATCGTTCCAGAGGAAGAACTTGGGGACACCGGCAGGGACGTCGCCCACCCGAATGTCCAGGTAGGGCAGGTCCTTGTGCGACGTCGGCAGGGGATATTCCGTCACCAGGAACACCACGCCAACACTGAGCCCCACCCCGACCAACAGGGCGGCGAGAAGGGCCCGGCGTCTGTTCATCGAAGCAATCTAGCACCGCGCAGCCTTCAGCAGGCGAAAAGTCCGGCCCGCCTTGAAATGCCCTAAAACACCCTTATCATTAGCACTCGTTGGAGTTGAGTGCTAACAGCAGCCGCTTCACAACGAATGTGGCGTCGGCACCACGCCGTCGCCCAGACCAAACCCCCGTTCCTATCAGGAGATGCAATGAAACTTCGTCCTTTGCACGATCGCGTGATCGTCAAGCGCATTGAAAGCGAAACCAAGACCGCCTCGGGCATCGTGATCCCCGACAACGCCGCCGAGAAGCCGGATCAAGGCGAAGTTCTGGCCGTCGGCCCTGGCAAGAAGAACGACAAGGGCGACCTGATCGCAATGAACATCAAGGTCGGCGACCGCGTCCTGTTCGGCAAGTACAGCGGCCAGACCGTCAAGGTCGATGGCGACGAACTGCTGGTCATGAAGGAAGACGACCTGTTCGCAGTGGTTGAGAAGTAACTTCTCGCCCCTTCATTCCCCTATCAAACTGAATCTCGGAGAAATCTCATGGCAGCAAAAGACGTAGTCTTCGGCGGTGAAGCCCGCGCGCGCATGGTCGAAGGTGTCAACATCCTCGCCAACGCAGTCAAAGTGACCCTGGGCCCCAAGGGCCGCAACGTGGTTCTGGAGCGCTCGTTCGGCGCCCCCACCGTGACCAAGGACGGTGTGTCCGTGGCCAAGGAAATCGAACTCAAGGACAAGCTGCAGAACATGGGCGCCCAGCTCGTGAAGGAAGTGGCCTCCAAGACGTCGGACAACGCCGGCGACGGCACCACCACCGCGACCGTGCTGGCACAAGCCATCGTTCGCGAAGGTTTCAAGCTGGTGGCTGCCGGCATGAACCCGATGGACCTGAAGCGCGGCATCGACAAGGCGGTCACCGCCCTGGTCGCCGAGCTCAAGAAGGCTTCCAAGCCCACGACCACCTCGAAGGAAATCGCGCAAGTCGGCTCGATCTCGGCCAACAGCGACGAAACCATCGGCAAGCTCATCGCTGACGCGATGGACAAGGTCGGCAAGGAAGGCGTGATCACCGTCGAAGACGGCAAGTCGCTGGACAGCGAACTCGACGTCGTCGAAGGCATGCAGTTCGACCGTGGCTACCTGTCGCCCTACTTCATCAACAACCCCGAGAAGCAATCGGCGTTGCTGGACAACCCCTTCGTGCTGCTGTTCGACAAGAAGATCAGCAACATCCGCGACCTGCTGCCGACGCTCGAGCAAGTCGCCAAGGCCGGCCGTCCGCTGCTGATCATTGCCGAAGAAGTCGAAGGCGAAGCCCTGGCGACCCTGGTCGTCAACACGATCCGCGGCATCCTGAAGGTCGTGGCCGTCAAGGCGCCTGGCTTCGGCGACCGCCGCAAGGCCATGCTCGAAGACATCGCCATCCTGACGGGCGGCAAGGTCATCGCTGAAGAAGTGGGCCTGACCCTCGAGAAGGTGACGCTGGCCGACCTCGGCCAAGCCAAGCGCATCGAAGTGGGCAAGGAAAACACCATCATCATCGACGGCGCCGGCGCCGCTGGCGACATCGAAGCCCGCGTCAAGCAAGTGCGCGTGCAGATCGAAGAAGCGACCAGCGACTACGACCGCGAAAAGCTGCAGGAACGCGTGGCCAAGCTGGCCGGCGGCGTTGCAGTGATCAAGGTCGGCGCTGCCACCGAAGTCGAAATGAAGGAAAAGAAGGCCCGCGTCGAAGACGCCCTGCACGCCACCCGCGCTGCAGTGGAAGAAGGCGTGGTTGCCGGTGGTGGCGTGGCCCTGCTGCGCGCCAAGCAAGCCGTGGGCGACAAGCTCAAGGGCGACAACGCCGACCAGGACGCCGGCATCAAGCTGGTGCTCAAGGCCATCGAAGCGCCCCTGCGCGAGATCGTCAACAACGCCGGCGGCGAAGCCTCGGTGGTCGTGAACGAAGTGTTGGCCGGCAAGGGCAACTACGGCTTCAACGCCGCCAACGACACCTATGGCGACATGCTCGAGCTGGGCATCCTGGACCCGACCAAGGTGACCCGCACCGCACTGCAGAACGCAGCCTCGGTCTCCTCGCTGCTGCTGACGACCGAAGCCATGGTCGCTGACGCACCGAAGGACGAAGCCGGTGCTGGCGGCGGCGGCATGCCCGACATGGGCGGCATGGGTGGCATGGGCGGCATGGGGATGTAATTCCCCCGGCCCCGGCTCCACAGCCAAGCCAAAAAGCCCCGCAGTGCAAGCTGCGGGGCTTTTTTCATGTCAGCAGAAACGAGAACACGGCCCCCTTCTCGGGCCGGGGCAAGAGCCGGATGTCGCTGCCGTGCAGCTGCAGGATGCGCTGCACGATGACCAGCCCGAGTCCGCCGCTGCGGCCACCGGCCGACGAGAACACCGGCCGCGTGAACAGCGCCGTGCGCAGCTCGTTAGGAATACCTGGCCCGGTATCGCTGATCTCGACCCGCACGCCCTCCTTGTCCTGCCGCAGCCGCACCTCGATCTCGCCGCCGGCAGGCGTATGGCGGATCGCGTTGTCCAGCAGGTTGGTGAGCACGCGCTCGATCATGCCGAGATCGGCCGTCACGCCCGGCAGGTTCGGCGCGATGTCGGCCACCAGCCGCTGCTGCCGCGCCTCGGCCGCCAGCTCGAACTTCTGGAACACGTCCTGCACCAGGTCGGCCAGCGCGAAGCTCTCCTTCTCGGGCTTGACGACGCCGTATTCCAGCCGCGCCAGTTCGAACAGCTCCTGCGACAGCCGCGAGACCTTGCGGCTTTGCGCCAGCGCGATCTCCAGATAGCGGCGGCGTTCGACGAGGTCCAGCGTGTCGGCCTTGATCAGCAGCGTTTCGAGATAGCCGTGCAGCGAGGTCAACGGCGTGCGCAGGTCGTGCGAGATGTTGGCGAACAGTTCGCGCCGCTGCTGGTCCTGCTGCGTAATTTCGCGCCACTGTTCGGCGATGCGCTGCGTCATCCGCGCGAAGGCCTGGCCCAGCGTGGCGATCTCGTCGCTGCCGCGGCTGGCGCGCTCGAAGGCCGGCGCGGCGTCGTGCAGCGCCGCCACGCCGTCGTTCTCGAATTTGCGTACCGCGCCGGTGAGCTCGCGCAGCGGCCGCGTGATCAGATGAAATGCGGCCAGCCCGGCGATCAGGCCCAGCAGGGCCACCAGCGCCACCGACCACAGCGTCGTGCGCAGCACGTTGCTGGCGGCGGCATCGGCCAGCAGCGCATCGCGCTCCTCGCCCGACAGCACCACGTAGACGTAGCCGACCTCGCGGCCATCGATGCGCAGCGGCGCCGCGCTGAAGACCTTGCGAACGCCGTCGCTGCGCGGATCGTCGCCGACGACCGGCAACGGCGCGCCCTCGAGCAGCCGCCGGATCGGCGCCAGGTCGACCCGGTCCCGCTTCAGGTGCCCGGGCGGCGCGGCCTGCGCCTGGATCCGGCCATCGAGGCCCAGCAGGTAGACCTCGACGCTCGGATTGACGGCCATCAGCTTGTCGAACAGGTCGCGCACGGCGGCCTGATTGAGCCCGTCGCGCGCCATCAGGGTCGAGTTCTCCGCGATGTGCGCGGCCAGCCCGCTGGAAAGACGCTGCGTCACCTCCTGCTCGTAGCGCCCGGTGGCCTGCATCTGAAGCCAGATCGAGGCGCCGCAGCAGGCAAGCAGCAGCACGGCGAACACCACCGAGAGACGGCGCGACAGGCTGCGGCGAAAGAGGCTCATGCCCCACCTTCCTGCGCGGCCAGCTTGTAGCCGCGCCCCCAGACCGTGAGGATGCGGCTCGGCTGCGCCGGATCGGCCTCGATCTTCATGCGCAGCCGGTTGATGTGGGTGTTGACCGTGTGCTCGTAGCCATCGTGCTGGTAGCCCCAGACGTGGTTGAGCAGGTCGAGGCGCGAGAACACACGGCCCGGATGGCGGGCGAAGAAATGCAACAGGTCGAATTCGCGAGGCGTGAGTTCGACCGGCTTGCCGTCGACCTGCACCTCGCGCGCGACCGGATCGATGCCGAGGTTGCCGATGTCCAGGCGCCCCGCCTCCATCCGCGCGTTGCGCGCCAGCGCATCGCTGCGCCGCAGCAGCGCCCGCACCCGCGCCACCAGTTCCAGTACCGAGAAGGGCTTGGCCAGGTAGTCGTCGGCGCCGAGCTCGAGGCCCAGGATGCGATGCACCTCGCTGGAGCGGGCGCTGGTGATGATGATCGGCGTGTAGCGCGTCATGGCTCGGGCCCGGCGGCATATTTCGAGGCCGTCGACGCCCGGCAGCATCAGATCGAGGATCAGCGCATCCCAGCTGCCGCGCTCGAGCTCGCGCATGCCGGCGTCGCCATCGACCGCATGGGTGATGGCGTAGCCCTCGTCCTGCAGGTGCATGCGCATCAGCTCGGCGATGTGGGCATCGTCCTCGACGATCAGAACGCGTTTGACGGAGTCCATGGAATCGGATTGTGCGGCGATATCGACGGCGCATTTGTCACGATTAATTGAACTCTTCGTGATGAATCGGCCATCGGGTGCGGCCAACAATCCGCCCCATGCCACGCGAAATCCCGCCACCGAAGCACGCACCGATCCATCCGCTGTGGATGCGCATCACGCATTGGCTCAACGCCCTCGCGGTGCTGGTGCTGGTCACGAGCGGCTGGCGCATCTACGACGCATCGCCGCTGTTCGGCTTCGAGATACCGGCCTCGATCACGCTCGGCGGCTGGCTCGGCGGCGCACTGCAATGGCACTTCGCCGCGATGTGGCTGCTGGCGATCAACGGACTGGTCTATCTCGCGCTCAACGTGGCGAGCGGGCGCCTGTGGCGCAAGTTCTTCCCGCTCTCGCCGGCAGGCGTCTGGCAGGATGCGCTTGCGGCCCTGCGCGGCAAGCTCTCGCACGCCGACCCGCGCCGCTACAACAACGTGCAGCGCCTGGCGTACCTGTTCGTGATGGTCGACATCACGGTGCTCGTCCTCTCCGGCCTGGTGCTCTGGAAGTCGGTCCAGTTCGCGAACCTGCGCGACCTGCTGGGCGGCTACGAGCTGGCCCGCCGCATTCACTTTTTCGCGATGGCCGCGCTGGTGGCCTTCGTCGCGGTGCACCTCGTGATGGTCGCGCTGGTGCCGCGCACGCTGCTCACGATGCTGAGCGGCCACGGCAAGGAGACAGCATGAAGATCTTCAAGCGCCCCGCCTCGACCGCCCTGCTCGACGTGGACGGCGACGCGGTGCTGGCCGAGGCCCGCAAGCTGGTCGGACGCCGAATCGCGCAACCCGCGCGGCGGGCCTTCCTGCAGCGCTCGCTGACGCTGGGCGGCCTGTCGCTGCTGGGCGGCTGCAGCATCAGCGACAACGCCACGGTCGAGGCGGCGCTGGCCCGCATCTCGCGCTTCAATGATGCTGCGCAAGCCTGGCTGTTCGATCCGAACCGGCTGGCGCCGACCTATCCCGAGTCGATGATCACGCGGCCGTTTCCGTTCAACGCCTACTACGGCGAGGACGAGGTCCGCGAAGTCGACGAAGCCGGCTACAGGCTCGAAGTCACCGGCCTGGTCGCCGACAAGCGCCGCTGGACCCTGGCTGATTTGCGCGCGATGCCGCAGCGGGACCAGGTCACGCGCCACATCTGCGTCGAGGGCTGGAGCGCGATCGGCAAATGGGGCGGCGTGCCCTTCGCCGATTTCCTGCGCAAGGTCGGCGCCGACACCAGCGCAAAGTACGTCGGCTTCAAGTGCGCCGACGACTACTTCACCAGCATCGACATGCCCACGGCGCTGCACCCGCAGACCCTGCTCACGCTGACCTACGACGGCCAGCCGCTGCCGCCGAAATACGGCTTCCCGATGAAGCTGCGCATGCCCACCAAGCTGGGCTACAAGAACCCGAAGCACATCCAGGCGATCTTCGTCACCAACACCTACCCCGGCGGCTACTGGGAAGACCAGGGCTACAACTGGTTCGGCGGCAGCTGAGTCGATCCCGACTCGGCGCTGTTGAAAGCGCGCGGCCGTGTTCTCTCGAACCGTGCCCATTGAAACTTCATCCACTCACCAGGACACTGAAATGACCAAGCTCACCGCAACACTCCTCGCCGCTTTCATGGCCGTCGGCGCCGCGTCGGCCTTCGCCGCCGACGACATGAGCAAGGATGCGATGTCGAAAGATGCCATGGGCAAGGACGGCATGAAGAAAGACTCGATGGCGAAAGACTCGATGGCGAAGGACGGCATGAAGAAGGACGGCATGAAGAAGGATTCGATGGCCAAGGACGGCATGTCCAAGGATGGAATGACCAAGGACGAAATGAAGAAGTAGCCGCGCCGGCGTTTCGACCCAAGCCCGCTCGGACACGGAAGATCACGCGGGCGAGTACGATCGATCGGCCCCCGGCGGCTCGTCCCGCCGCAGCAGGCCTCCTGCAAGGAGCGACACCGATATGAACCCCCTCTCATCGACACCCGCGAACCCACGCGGCGCGCAGTTCTCCAAGCTGTCGCGACGCCCGGTCCTGACCCTGCTGGCACTCGCCGCGGGCGCGGCGCTTTGGCCCGTCGGGCCCTCGTTCGCGGCCGAGGCGGCCGTGGTGATCCCACCGGCGGCCGAGGACGCGCCAGCCGCGCCAGGCGCCGGTACGGAGACCGCAGTGATCGCGGGCGGCTGCTTCTGGGGCGTTCAAGGCGTCTTTCAGCACGTCAAGGGCGTCACCAGCGCGGTCTCTGGCTATGCCGGCGGCCAGGCCTCGACGGCCTCCTATGACGAGGTCGGATCGGGCCGCACCGGCCATGCCGAATCGGTCCGCATCACCTACGACCCGAAGCAGGTCAGCTACGCGCAGCTGCTCCAGATCTACTTCTCGGTCGCCCACGATCCGACCCAGCTGAACCGCCAGGGCCCCGATACCGGCACCCAGTACCGCTCGACGATCTTCGCGGCCAACCCCGAGCAGGCGCGCATCGCCAGGAGCTACATCGCGCAGCTCGACCGCGCCAAGGTGTTCGGCAAGCCGATCGCGACCACCATCGAGCCGCTCAAGGCCTTCTACCCGGCGGAGGCGTACCACCAGGACTTCATGACCCGCCACCCCGACCACCCCTACATCGCGATCAACGATCTGCCGAAGGTCGACAACCTGAAGAAGGTGTTTCCGGCCAGCTACCGCCCGAAGGCGGTGCTGGTGGGCGCCGGCGCCTGACGGGTCAGACGTTGGCCGGCACGGGCGCGGCGGGCGGCCCGTAGGCGTTCGATTCGGGCTGGCCCGGCTGAACCATGAAATAGAGCAGCACCAGGGTGCCGATCACCGGGATCAGCCCGAGCAACAGGAACCAGGCGCTTCGGCCGACGTCATGCAGGCGGCGCGCGCCGGCCGCGAGCAGCGGCAGCAGGAAGACCAGCACCACGAGGTAGTAGACGAACTCGTGGATGAAGCCCGCCACGAAGGCCGCGGCCACGTAGGCCAGGATGAACCACCAGTATTCGGGCCGGGTCGCCCGGCCTGAAAAGTCGGTGTACTTGCGAAAGCAGGTCTGGACGGCCTGTTGAAAGTTCATGAACAACTCCTCTTGATGGTCCCACGGGAAAATCCCGTGGTCATCATAGCCAGAGGATGGCGCTCCTCGATGACCCTATGCGCGCGGGCGCAGTCGCGCCAGCAGGCCGGCCGTGGAGGCATCCAGCCCCGCGACATCGCCCGAGGCCAGGCGCGGCTCGATGTCCCTGGCCAGCACCTTGCCGAGCTCGACGCCCCACTGGTCGAAGCTGTTGATGCCCCACAGGGCGCCGCTGGTGAACACGCGGTGCTCGTAGAGCGCGAGGAAGGCGCCCAGCGACTCCGGCGTCAGTTGCTCGAAGACGAAGAAGGTGCTCGGCCGGTTGCCCGGGAAATCCTTGTGGCCGCCGGCGTCGGCCTGGCCGACCATCAGTGCCTGTGCCTGCGCCAGCGCATTGGCCAGCAGCTTGGCATGGTGGCCCGGCAGGTCGTGCGCGGCGTCGCGCACCGCAATGAACTCCAGCGGCGTCACGTCGGTGCCCTGGTGCAGCATCTGGAAGTAGGCGTGCTGGCCATTGGTGCCCGGTTCGCCCCACAGCACCGGCGAGGTGCCGAAGGCCAGCGGCGCGCCGGCCATGTCGACCCGCTTGCCGTTGCTTTCCATCTCGAGCTGCTGCAGGTAGGCCGGCAGGCGCTTGAGCGCACTGTGGTACGGCGCGATGCTGCGGCTCGTGAACCGGTGGAAGTTGCGATACCAGACATCGAGCAGGCCAAGGCGCACCGGCAGGTTCTGCGCCAGCGGCGCGGTGCGGAAGTGCTCGTCCATCGCGTGAGCACCGGCGAGCAGGCCGCGAAACCCCTCGGCACCGATCGCCAACGCGATCGGCAGCCCGATCGCCGACCACAGCGAATAGCGCCCGCCGACCCAGTCCCAGAAGCCGAAGGTGGTCTCGATGCCGAAGGCCCGTGCCGCTTCGACGTTGGTCGTGAGCGCGGCGAAATGGCGCGCCACGTCGACGCCGCCCGACTGCTCGAACCAGCGCCTGGCCGACTGCGCGTTGGTCATCGTCTCCGCGGTCGTGAAGGTCTTCGAGGCGATCAGGAACAGCGTGTGCTCGGGCGCCAACCCGCGCAGGATGCCCGCGAGCTCATGGCCGTCGACATTCGAGACGAAATGGAAGCGCTTGCCCGGCGCCGCGAACTGCTCGAGCGCCAGCACCGCCATCTGCGGCCCGAGGTCGGAGCCGCCGATGCCGATGTTGACCACGTCGGTGATCGTGTGGTCGGCGCGAATCTCCTCGGCATAGGCAAGCATCGCGGCCAGCGTGGACTGCACGTCGCCGAAGGGGCTCGCCAGCGCCCCGGTCGCCGGCTCGGAAGCCGGCCTCCGGAGCAGTGTGTGGAGCACTGCGCGGTCTTCGGTGGCGTTGATGTGCCGGCCTTCGAACATCGCGTCCCGGTGCGCCTCGAGCCCGCACTCGCGCGCCAGCGCCAGCAGCAGCGCTTCGGTCCGGGCGTCGACGAGGTTCTTCGACAGGTCGGCGAAAACGAAGGGCGCGGACTGGCTCAGCGCCTCGAAGCGCTTCGGGTCGGCGGCGAAAGCCTCGCGCAGCGTGAAACGCCGGCCCGCTTCGTCGTAGTGCGCCTGCAGCGCACCCCAGGCCTTCGTCTGGTCGCAGCGAACGCGGGTCATCACGCCTCCATCAGTTTTTCGAGCTTCACAGCGTCGGCGGCGAAGGCCCGGATGCCTTCGGCCAGCTTCTCGGTGGCCATCGCGTCCTCGTTCAGGGCGAAGCGGAAGGCTGCCTCGTCGAGCAAGATCTTCGGCAGCTCCAGGCGTTTCGCAGCTTCGGCGTCGAGCGCATGCACGAGCGGCGCCTCGCTGGCGGCCAGCTCGGCCAGCAGCTCGGGGCTGATGGTCAGCAGGTCGCAGCCGGCCAGCGCGGCGATCTGGCCGACATTGCGGAAGCTGGCCCCCATCACCTCGGTCGCGATGCCGTTCTTCTTGTAGTAGTCGAAGATCTGGCGCACCGACTTCACGCCCGGATCGTTGGCTCCGGCGTTGGCGGCCTCGTCCCACCGGCCGCCCTGCGACTTCTTGTGCCAGTCGTAGATGCGGCCGACGAAAGGCGAGATCAGCTGCACCCCGGCCGCACCGCAGGCCACGGCCTGGGCGAACGAGAACAACAGCGTCAGGTTGCAGTGGATGCCCTTCTGCTCGAGCTGGCGAGCCGCCTCGATGCCTTCCCAGGTGGAGGCGATCTTGATCAGCACGCGCCGGCCGACATCGATGTCCTGCGCCCGGTAGAGCGCCACGATGCGCTCGGCGCGGGCGATGGTGGCCTGCGTGTCGAAGCTCAGCCGCGCATCCACCTCGGTCGACACCCGGCCCGGGATGATCGACAGGATCTCGGTGCCGAAGCGCACCAGCAGGCGGTCGATCACCTCGTCGATCGGCGCACCCTGGTGCTTCTTCACCACCTCGTCCAGCAAGGGACGGTAGTCGGCCTTCTGGACCGCCTTCAGGATCAGCGACGGATTGGTGGTCGCGTCCCGTGGCTTGAACTGGGCGAGCTGGCGGAAATCACCGGTGTCTGCGACCACGGTGGTCCATTGGCGGAGGGCATCGAGTTGGTTCATCCGGCCATTATCCCGCCGCAGCACTACGTGGCGTGTGGTCCCCGGCTGACGCGGCGCCGGCCGGCAGGCGTCTAGGCTCGCCTTTCGATTGGTTACCTCCCGGAGGAATCCCATGCCTTTTCGCACCCACCGTGCACCACCCCCCGCCGCTTTCGACGATCGCGCCCGCAGCGCCTCGATCGGTACCCTGGCGGCGGCCTTTTGCGCCGGTGGCGCCCTGACGCTGCTGGCACTGTCCAGTGCCCGCACGGCGCGCGCCGGGACGATCGCCGGCCCGGCAGACGGCGCGCCACTGATGCGCGCGCCGCTTCAGGTGGTCGCCCCGGTCGATCTCAAGCGCTATGCCGGCCTGTGGCACGAGCAGGCACGCCTGCCCAACCGATTCCAGGCACGCTGCACCGGCCCCGTGACGGCCGAATACACCCCGCTCGCCGACGGCACCATCGAGGTGCGCAACCGCTGCATCCTGGCGGATGGCCGTTTCGACGAAGCCGTGGGGTCTGCGCGGGTGGTGCCGGTCGCCGGCCAGCCCGGCGCCGGCCGATTCGAAGTGCGCTTCGCGCCCGAGTGGCTGGGCTGGCTGCCGCTGGTGTGGGGCGACTACTGGATCCTGAAGCTCGATCGCGACTACCAGGTGGCGCTGGTCGGCACGCCGAACCGCCAGTACCTGTGGGTGCTCTCGCGCGAGCCTCGGCTCGACGACGCCACCCTCCAGGCCGAGCTCGACTACGCCCGCACGCTGGGCTTCGACGTCGACAAGGTCGAACTGACCGGCAGGTAGGCGGCGAGCTGCCCCGGCAAGGCGCTCGGCCGCTCGCAATGGATCGCCCGCCAGCCGAGTTCCCGCGCCGCGAGCACGTTGGCCAGCGAGTCGTCGATGAAGATGGTCTGCGGGGCCGCCAGCCGGTACCGCGTCGCGAGCAGCTCGTAGATCTCGCGCTGCGGCTTGATCATGCGCACATCGCCCGAGAAGATGCCACCGTCGAACCACTGGAAGAACGGATGGCGGTACTCCAGCACGCGCGCATAGGGCGAGGGCATGTTCGACAGGTAGTACAGCCGCAGGTCCTCGCCAGCATCCCGGCGCGCCCGCAGCCCCGCCAGCAGTTCCACCGTGACCKCGATCGGTTCGAGCCGCTCGCCCATCGGCGCCAGCACCTCGCTGAGCCGGTCGGCCGGCAGCGCGAGGCGCAGCGCCATGCGGCCGATGGCGTCGTCGAGGCTGTGGGTGCCGCGATCGAAGCCCAGCCAGTCCTCGTGGTGGAACATCTGTCGCGCCAGCGCGTGCGCGGCTTCCGCCGTGGGGGCGTGGTGCGGCAGTTGGGATTGAACCAGGGCCACGGGCTCCCAGCTCAGGAGCACGGCTCCCAGATCGAAAACGACATTCATGCGGTCACGGGTACGACGGAAACGCCATGGCTGGCGAGGGACAGGGTGGTCTGCGCGCCGGCGGCCAGGGGTCGAGCGAGGTCGCTCGACACCACGAACACCGGGCCCAGCGCGGTGTCGAAAGCATATTCGTAATAACTGCCGAGGTAGGCCGCCTTGCGCAGCGTCGCGGGCAGGCCGATGGCGGCGCCGATCAGCCAGGCCTCGGGCCGCACCGCGACCTTGACGAAGCCCGGCGGCAGGTCGTAGCGCGGCGTCAGGGTCAAGGGGCCCAGCTCGACCCGGCCGTCGGGCTGAGCGAGGGCCGGGAACACCATCGCCTCGCCCATGAAGCCGGCCACGAATTCGCTCGACGGGTGGCCGTAGAGCTGCTCGGGCGTGCCCTGCTGCGCAATCACGCCGTGGTCCATCACGATGATCTGGTCGCTGACCGCAAGCGCCTCGCTCTGGTCGTGCGTGACGTAGGCGACGGTCAACCTCAGGCGCTGCTGCAGGCTGCGGATCTCCTCGCGCATTTCGCGCCGCAGCCGGGCGTCGAGGTTGGAGAGCGGCTCGTCGAACAGCAGCACGGCCGGCTCGAGCACCAGCGCGCGCGCCAGCGCCACGCGCTGCTGCTGGCCGCCCGACAGCTCGCTCGGCAGGCGCTCGTCGAAGTCGACCAGGCCCACGCCCCTGAGCGCCTCGCGGGCGCGCGCGGCGGCCTCGGCCTTGCGCACGCCGCTCATCCTCAGGCCGTAGCCCACGTTCTCGATCACGTTCATGTGCGGGAACAGGGCATAGCTCTGGAACATCATGCTGACGTTGCGCTCGGCCGGCCCCAGCGTGGTGACGTCGCGGCCGCCCATCAGGATCGCGCCCGAGGTCGGCGACTCGAGCCCGGCGATCATGCGCAGCGTGGTCGTCTTGCCGCAGCCCGAGGGCCCGAGGATGGTGGTCAGCGTCCCTTCGGGGACCTCGAAGCTGATGCCCTTGACGGCCAGCGGTGCGCGCGCGTCGCTGCCGTAGCGCTTGGTGACGTTGCGCAGTTCGATGCCTTCGCTCATGTGCTTGTCCTTGTTTTCAGTGCGCCGCCACCGCAATGCTCGGCACGCCCGCCCTGCGTCGCCCCAGCTTGCGCTCGCCCACCAGCATCTGCACCGCCGCGATCGCGACCGACATCAGGATCATCAGCACGGTGCAGTAGGCCAGTGCGACGCCATAGTCGCCGTTGCCGACGCGGCCGATGATGTAGGTGGTGGCCAGTTCGTTCTCGGCCGTGACCAGAAAGATCACCGCGCTCACCGTGGTCATCGCGCGCACGAAACTGTAGACCAGCGCGGCCACCAGCGCCGGCTTCAGGAGCGGCAGCACCACCTTGAACAGCGTCTGCGAGGTCGAGGCGCGCAGCATCAGCGAGGCCTCGTCGAGCGAGCGGTCGAGCTGCTTGAAGGCCGCCGTGCCGGCACGCACGCCGACCGGCAGGTTCCGGAACATGAAGCACAGCACGATGATGAGACCGGTGCCGGTGAGTTCCAGCGGCGGCACGTTGAAGGCCAGGATGTAGCTCACGCCCAGCACGGTGCCCGGAATCGCGAAGGCCAGCAGCGCCGCGAACTCGAAGGCGCCCTGCCCCTTGAACTCGTTGCGCGCCAGCAGCCAGGCGATCAGCAGGCCGAGTCCCGCGGTCAACGGGGCCGAGATGCCGGCCAGCTTGACCGTGGTGATCAGCGAGTTCCAGGCCGTTCCCGCCCACACCAGCCCGAACTGCCCCCATTCGAGCGCGAACGCGGTCTTGAAGTGGTTGAGCGTGAAGGTGTAGTCACGGCCCCAGGTCTGGACGAAGCCGCCCGCGAAGGCGAACAGGTAGACCACCACCGTGAATGCGATCCACGGCAGCGCGATGCAGTAGATGGTGCGCCGCACGCCGTCGGGCAGCGCCATCGCGATGCCGGCGTCGCCCTTGCCGCTGACCGTGGTGTAGCTCTGCTTGCCGAGCACCGCGCGCTGGAGCGCGAAGACGCCGAGCGCGAAGATCGTCAGCACCCAGGCCAGCGAGGCGGCGCGGCCCTGGTCGTACTGCGCGCCGACGATGGCGAAGAAGATGTCGGTCGACAGCACCGAGAACTGGCCGCCCACCACCACCGGGTTGCCGAAGTCCGCGATGCTCTCGATGAAGCCGACCAGGAAGGCATTCGCGAGCCCCGGCTTGATCAGCGGCAGCGTGACCGTGAAGAAGGTGCGGCGCCGGTCGGCGCGCAGCATCTGCGCGGCTTCCTCGAGGCTGGGCGAGACGCCCTGCACCACCCCGCGCATGATCATGAATGCGATCGGCGTGAAGGCGAAGAGCTGCGCCACCAGCACGCCCGGCATGCCGTAGAACCAGCGCGTCGGTTCGATGCCGAAGGCGCTCTCCAGCAGCTGGTTGACGACGCCGGCGCGCCCGAACAGCAGGATCAGGCCGAGCCCGACCACGAACGGCGGCGTGATGATCGGCAGCAGCGCCAGGATCCGCAGCGGTCCCTGCCAGCGGCGGCTGCCGCGCTCCGCCATCAACGCCATCAGGGTGCCGAGGAAGGTGGTGCCGGCGGCGGTGAGCAGGGCCAGCACCAGCGTGTTCCAGGCCACGCCGCAGCGCACGCCGCCCGCCAGGCAGCCCAGGCCCCAGACGCGCTCGGTGCCGATGCGCGCCAGGAAGGCCGCCACGGACGCGCGGCCGTCCTCGTCGAGGAAGGCGCCGCCCAGCGCCTTGCTTACGGGGTAGGCAATGAACAGCGCCATCAGCACGCCGCAGCCGATCACCGCACCCGACACGAACAGGTCGCCCTTGAAGAAGCCCAGCCGCGCCAACCCGAAGGCGGCCAGCAGGATCAGCGCCGAGAGCGCGATGAAACCGCCCGCGCCGATGCCGAACTGGTTGACCGGCAGCTCGCCGAGTTGCGCGTTGAGGAAGGGAAGGCTCCAGCCGCGGGCGCCGATCAGGAAGCCGCTGAGAGAGAGTCCGATGGCCCCCACGGCGCCGCCCACGAGCAGCAGCCGGCCCTGGGTGCGTCCGGCCTGCAACAGGCCGCCGAGGGCACAGATCCCGAGGCCGACGAGACCGATCCAGAGCCAGCTGCGACCCTGCAGCAGCGCCTGCATCACGCCATTGGCGCCCTCGGCGGACCCGAAGACCTGCGGGATCGCTTCGTACCAGCCGGTGTCCTGGATCGCATACCAGGGCAGCGCAAGATAGCCCAGCAGCCCCGCCGCGATGCAGGTCCAGACCGGGGCGTTGGGATGGCGCGACTGCATGCAACCTCAGCGCGGCAGCGAGTTGACGTCCTTCTCCCAGCGAGCGATCAGCCGCTTGCGTTCGGCACTGGCGCCGTACTTGGCGTAGTCGTAGTCGATCATCTTGATCTTCTTGAAGTCCGGTACGTTGGTGTCGACCGGGGTCGCCTTGTTCGACGGCAGCTGGAACTGCTTGGCCGCGGCGCCGAAGGTCTGGGCCTGCGGCGTCAGCGCCCATTCATAGAACTTCTTGGCCTCGGCCAGGTTGCGCGCGCCCTTCACGATGCTCATCGATCCGATCTCGGCCCCGGTGCCTTCGGACGGCGTCACCGTCTCCACAGGAAAGCCCTGCATCCTTTCCTGCGGCGCATCGTGGACGAAGCTGATCGACACCGCGGTCTCGCCGCGCGCCACCGCCTTGATCGGGCCGGTGCCCGAGCGCGTGTACTGGCCGACGTTGCGGTGCAGCCCCTTGAGATAGTCGAAGGCCTTGTCCTCGCCCATCAATTGCACCAGCGTCGCGATCATGGTGTAGGCGGTGCCGCTGGAGGCCGGATTCGCCACCTGGATGTCGCCCTTGTACTCGGGCTTCAACAGGTCGGCCCAACTGCGCGGCACGGCCAGCTTCTTCTTCGCCAGCAGCTCGGTGTTGTAGCCGAAGCCCAGCGGGCCGGAGTAGATGCCGACCGTCTTGTAGCCCGACTGCTGGGCCTGCTGCTGGGCCCATGGGTAGAGCTGCGGCAGGCTGGGCGACTTGTACTCGAGCGTCAGGCCCGATTCGGCGGCTTGCAGGTGCGGGTCGCCGGTGCCGCCGAACCAGACGTCGGTCTTGGGGTTGTCCCGCTCGGCGATCAGTTGCGCCAGCGCCTCGCCCGAGCCCTTGAGCGCCATGTTGAGCTTGACGCCCGTGGTGCGCGCATACACCGTGGCGATCATGTTGCACCACTCGGCCTGCACCGAGCAGATGACGTTGACGGTCTGGGCCGACACGGCACCCGAAGCGCCCAGCAGCGCAGCCATGGTCGTCATGGCGAAAAGTTTCTTCATCAGCACCTCGTTCAGGAACAAAAAAGGCCCCCCGGGCCACATTTCAGCTTAGCGCGTACGCGTCGCTGCCGGATCGGTACAAGTACCATTCGCTGGCAAGCTTCATGCTCGGCTCTCCCCCAACCACACGGATGTATCCATGAGTTTCGACCTCGTCCTCTTTGGCGGCACTGGCGACCTCGCTTGGCGCAAGCTGATGCCGGCCCTGTTCCAGGCCTTCCGCCACGGCAGCCTGCCCGAGGGCGGACGCATCATCGGCGTGGCGCGCGACGACCTCACCGACGATGCCTACCGCGAGCTGATCCAGTCGCGCTTCGCCGCGGTCGAGGGCGCCAAGCGGCCGACGCCCGAGGAGTTCAAGAAGTTCGCCTCGATGCTGTACTTCCTGCGCATGGACCTGTCGAAACCCGAGGACTACGGCCGGCTTGCCGAACTGCTCAAGGCGCGCAATGCGGGCACGGTCGTGATGTACCTGGCCACCGCGCCGGGGCTCTTCTCGCAGGTGGTCGAGCAGATCGCCGCCGCCGGACTCAACGGCCCGCAGACCCGGCTGGTGCTCGAGAAGCCGCTGGGCCATGACCTGGCGTCGAACCGCGCAATCAACAAGGCGGTGCGCGAGGTGCTGTCCGAGCAGCAGGTGTTCCGCATCGACCACTACCTCGGCAAGCCCTCGGTGCAGAACCTGTTCGCGATGCGTTTCGGCAATGCGCTGTTCGAGCCGATCTGGCGCCGCGAGTACATCGCCAACGTCCAGATCACGATCGCCGAAGACCTCGGGGTCGAGAAGCGCGGCGCCTTCTACGACCAGACCGGCGCCCTGCGCGACATGGTGCAGAACCATGCGCTGCAGCTGGTCTGCGCGATCGGCATGGAACCACCGATCAACGCCCACGCCGACGCGATCCGCGACGAGAAGCTCAAGGTGCTGCGGGCGCTGAAGCCGTGGACCGCCGAGTCGATCGGGCTGCACGCGATCCGCGGCCAGTACGTGGCCGGCACGGCCTACGGCGAACGGGTGCCCGGCTACCGCGACGAGCCCGGCGTCGACCCCGAGAGCCGCACCGAGACCTTCGTCGCGCTGCGCACCGAGATCGCCAACTGGCGCTGGGCCGGCGTGCCGCTCTACATCCGCACCGGCAAGCGGCTGGCCTCGCGCGATGCGCGCATCGAGGTCAACTTCCGCGAGACGCCGCACGCGATCTACCGCGCCCCCACGAACGCGGTCAACAAGCTGGTGATCAACCTGCAGCCCAAGGACGGGCTCGAGTTGCACATGCTGGCCCAGGCCCAGGACAATCGCCAGCGCAACGGCAACCGGCATGCCGGTCCGCAGCTCGCACCGGTGCAGCTCGACCTCGACTTCGACAAGCGCTTCGGCACCGAGCGCGTGGGCGCCTACGAGCGGCTGCTGCTCGACGTCATCGACGGCCGGCTGAACCTGTTCGTGCGCAGCGACGAGCAGGAAGAGGCCTGGCGCTGGGTCGAGCCGCTGATCGACAGCTGGGCTTCGGATGGCGCGCCACGGCCGTATGCGGCTGGCACCTGGGGACCCAGCGCCTCCAGCGCAATGATCGCCAGGGACGGCTACGCCTGGGGCGAAGAACAGTAGCTCGCCCCCAGGTTGCCCTGCACTTCGTGTCAGGGCGCCCACCCCCTACCGGGGGCAACACCAGCGGCCCGGCGAAGCCGGTTCCGCGGTGTTTCACGAAGGGGCCTTGCTTCGCAGGCCACGGCGCGGCGTGCCGCCCGCTCAGTCCCTTCCTTCTTCGACGGCGTGGCAGGCGACCTGCACGCCGCGCAGCATCTGAAGCGGCGGCCGCTCGGTCCTGCAACGCTCGTTGGCCAAAGGGCAGCGCGGATGGAAGGTGCAGCCGGTGGGCGGGTTCAACGGGTTCGGCACCTCGCCCTGCACGGGCGTGCGCCGGCGGCCGGTGTGCTTCATCTGCGGGATCGCATCGAGCAGCATCCGCGTATAGGGATGCTGCGGCGAGGCGAAGAGCTGCTGCTTGTCCGCCACCTCGACCAGCCGCCCCAGGTACATCACGCCGACCTGGTCGGCCACATGCCGCACCACGGCGAGGTTGTGCGAGATGAAGAGATAAGTCAGACCCTGCTCGCGCTGCAGGTCCTTCATGATGTTGAGCACCTGCGCCTGCACGCTGACGTCGAGCGCCGAGGTCGGCTCGTCGCAGACCAGGAACTCGGGCTGGGTCGCCAGCGCCCGCGCGATCGAGATCCGCTGCCGCTGGCCGCCCGAGAACTGGTGCGGGTACTTCACCATGTCGAGCGGGCTCAGGCCGACCGACTTCAGCAGTTCGCCCACGCGCGCCTTGAGCGCCGGCCCCTCCTTCAGGAGGCCGTGCTCGCGCAGCGGCTCGCCGACGATGTCCTCGACGATCCAGCGCGGATTGAGGCTCGCATAGGGATCCTGGAAGATCATCTGGATGCGCCGGCGCAGCACTCGCCCCTCGGCGGCCTTGAAGGCCGCATGCGCGTCCTGGCCATCGAACTTCATGCCGCCGCGGCTGGGCTCGTACAGGCCGACCAGCAGCCGCGCCACCGTGCTCTTGCCGCAGCCCGACTCGCCGACCAGCGCCAGCGTCTTGCCGCGCTCGATCGAGAAGCTCACGCCGTCGACCGCCTTCAGCAGCACCCGCGGCTTGCGCTCGAGCACCCGGTTGAGCCAGGGCGGCGAGACATCGAAGCTCTTGGCCAGGTCGTAGGCCTGCACCAATGCCGTCATGGTGCACCTCCGTAAGCAGGCGAGGCGCTGTGCGCCTCGTGCAGCCAGCAGGCCGCGCGGGTCGCGCCGGCGTTGAACAGGTCGGGACGCTCCACCAGGCAATGGTCGAACACGCGCGGGCAGCGCGGGTTGTAGGCGCAGCCGCGCGGGATCGCATTGAGGCGCGGCATCGCGCCGTCGATCTGGTTCAGCCGTTCGCGGTCCATCGACATGTCAGGGATGGCGGCCATCAGGCCCGAGGTGTAGGGATGGGCGGGCTGATGGATCACTTCGTGCACCGGTCCGATCTCGGCCACCCGGCCCGCATACATCACGGCCACGCGGTCGCAGGTCTCGGCGATCACGCCCATGTCGTGCGTGATCAGCATCACGGCGGCGCCGCGCTCCTTGCAGATGCCCTTGAGCAGCTGGATGATCTGGGCCTGGATCGAGACGTCGAGCGCCGTGGTCGGCTCGTCGGCGACGATCAGCTTGGGCTCGGCCGCCAGCGCCAGGGCGATCACCACGCGCTGGCGCATGCCGCCCGAGAACTGGTGCGGGTAGTGGTCGATGCGCTGGGCCGCCGCCGGAATGCCGGTGTCCTGCAAGAGGCTGATGGCGCGCCGCCGCGCCTCGTCCTCGCTCACCGGCAGGTGCGTGCGGATGGTTTCGATCAGCTGCCGGCCGATCGTGTACAGCGGGTTCAGCGATGTCAGCGGGTCCTGGAAGATCGCGCCGATCTTGCGCCCGCGGATGTGGCGCATTGCCTCGTGGCCCAGGTTGTCGATGCGCTGGCCTTCGAGCAGGATCTCGCCCGCCGCCACGCGGCCCGGCGGCTCGAGCAGGCCGATGATGGCCGCGCCGGTGAGCGACTTGCCCGCGCCCGACTCGCCCACCACGCCGAGGATCTCGCCCGGAGCGATCTCGAAGGAGATG
The DNA here is from genome assembly GCF_052114385.1 of Variovorax sp. M-6. Classification (NCBI taxonomy): domain Bacteria; kingdom Pseudomonadati; phylum Pseudomonadota; class Betaproteobacteria; order Burkholderiales; family Comamonadaceae; genus Variovorax; species Variovorax sp. M-6. The sequence goes on from NZ_JBFREQ010000014.1 coordinate 146,947, forward strand.
TCATCGAGCGCACGCAGGGTGCCGCGGCGGTGCGGGAATTCGACAACCAGGTTCTTGACTTGCAAAAGACTCATGTGCGGTGCCCCACCTTCAGCGCAGCCGGGGGTTCAATGCGTCGCGCAGCCAGTCGCCGAGCAGGTTCACGCTGAGTGCGATGAGCACCAGCATCGCGCCCGGAAACACCGTGATCCACCATTCGCCCGAGAACAGGTAGTCGTTGCCGACGCGGATGAGCGTGCCCAGCGACGGCGAGGTCGGCGGCACGCCGACCCCCAGGAAGGACAGCGTGGCTTCGGTGATGATCGCGGTCGCGACCTGGATCGTCGCCAGCACCATCACCGGACCCATCACGTTCGGCAGCACGTGGCGCACCATGATGCGCCAGGGCGAGACACCGGTCACGCGCGCCGCCTGCACGTATTCCTTGCTGCGCTCGACCAGCGTCGAGCCGCGCACGGTGCGCGCGTACTGCACCCAGCCGGTCATCGAGATCGCGACGATCAGCACGCCGAAGGCCACCGAGGTCGGCGCGTCGGGAAACAGCGCGCGACCGACGCCGGCCATCAGCAAGGCGATGAGGATCGGCGGAAACGACAGCATGACGTCGCACACGCGCATCAGGAAGGCATCGAGCCAGCCGCCCCAGAAGCCGGCCAGCAGTCCGAGCAGCACGCCGACCACGACCGAGAGCACCACCGACACCAGGCCGAAGATGAGCGAGATGCGTGCGCCGTAGATCACGGCCGAAAGAATGTCGCGGCCCTGGTCGTCGGTGCCGAGCAGGTATTTGGAAGTACCCTCCGCGCTCCAGGCCGGCGGCAGGCGCGCGTCACCGAGCTCGAGGACCGCGAGATCGAAGGGATTGTGCGGCGTCACCCAGCCGGCGAACACCGCAGCGAACAGACAGGCGAAAGCGATCGCAGCGGCCAGCATTGCGACCGGCGAACTGCGGAAACTGTGTCCGACATCGCTGTCGAGCCAGCGGGCTAGAGTTTTTTTCATCGAGGAGCGGAAAGAAGGGACCCGCTGACGCGGGCCCCCGGTCAGGCAGACGCCAGGCTCAAGGCTTGATGCTCATCCACTTGAAGTACATGAAGTTGTCGGCCAGCTGGGTCAGCTCGACCTTCTTGCTCACGCCCCAGGCCAGCGACTGCTGGTGCAGCGGCAGGTGGCCGACGTCGTCGGCATGGATCGCGAAGGCTTCCTTGATCAGTTCGTTGCGCTTGCCCTTGTCGCTCTCGGACTGGATCTTCTTGGTCAGCTCGTCGAGCTTGGGATTGCAGTAGGCGCCCAGATTGAACTGCCCGGTGCCCTTGTCGTCCGGGCACGCGGTCAGCGAGGACAGCGCGTTGTGCGCGTCGTAGGTGGTCGGGGTCCAGCCCAGCATGTAGAAGCTGGTGTCGCGGCGCAGGATCTTCGGGAAGTAGGTGCCTTTGGTCTCGGTCGCGAGATTGATCTTGACGCCGATCTTGGCCAGGTTCGACGCGATGCTCTGGCAGATCTGGCCGTCGTTCACGTAGCGGTCGTTCGGACAGTTCATCGTGACCTCGAAGCCGTTCGGGTAGCCGGCGTCGGTCAGCAGTTTCTTGGCGGCGTCGACGTCGTAGGGCAGGCGCTTGTCCTGCTCGGCGGTCCAGCCGTTGACGCCGGGGCCCACCAGCAGCGCCGTGGGACGCGAGGCGCCGCGCATCACGGTCTTCTGGATGCCGACGATGTCGATGGCCTGGTAGAAGGCCTGGCGCACGCGCTTGTCCTTGAACGGGTTCTTGCCCTTGACGCTGGAGTACTGCAGTTCGTCGCGCTTCTGGTCCATGCCCAGGAAGATCGTGCGCAGTTCGGGGCCGGTGATCACGCGTGCGTTCGGGCTCGCCGTGATGCGCGCGATGTCCTGCACCGGCACCGGTTCCATCACGTCGACCTGGCCGGACACCAGGGCAGCGACGCGGGTCGCGGGATTGGAAATGGGCGTGAAGATGACTTCCTGCGCGTTGCCTTCGATCTTGCCCCAGTAGGTGGCGTTGCGGGTGAACACCGTGCGAACGTCGGGCTGGCGTTCGCGCACGCGGAACGGCCCGGTGCCATTGGCCTTGAACGAGGCCGTGTTCTCGACGCCCTTTCGCTTGTCGACCGGCTTGGCGGCGCCGTTCTCCTCGCACCACTTCTTGCTCATGATCATGGTCAGGGAGATCACGTCGGGCAGGATCGGGAACGCGCCGGCGGTCTCGATCTCGACCGTATGGCTGTCGACCTTGCGCACTTCCTTGATGTCGCTCAGCGTGGCCTTCATGTCGGAGCCGTCGCCCTTGGCGCGTGCGAAGCTGAAGACCACGTCGTCGGCCGTGAACGGCGTGCCGTCGTGGAACTGGACGCCCTTGCGCAGTTCGAAGCGCCACACGTTCGGCGAGGTCTGCTTCCAGCTCGTCGCCAGCAGCGGCGCCAGACTGAGGTCCTTGTTGCGCCCGGTCAGCGTCTCGTAGACGTTGGCGGTCACGCTGAGCTGCAGCGATTCGTTGAGCGAGTGCGGGTCGAGCGACAGTGCATCGCCCTGGTTGGCGATCCGGATGGTTTGTGCGCCGGCCATCAGGCTCGCGGTCGCCAGCAAGGCCAGGATCGCGCCGGCGACCGTATTTTTCTTCAGACTCATGAGAAGCACTCCTCGGGTTGAAAAGACTCAGGATGCCGTCGACGAGACGGTCCTGGTTTCTGTTTTGCCGGCCTTGGCGGCCAGCGGCATGCCCTGCTCGACCAGGCCCGCGTGCAAGGCGGCACCCAACGGCAGGATCTCGTCGTTGAAATCGTATTTGCTGTTGTGCAGGAAGGCGCCGCCCCGGGCGTCCTGGCCGATGCGCAGATAGGCGCCGGCCTTTTTCTGCAGCATGAAGGAGAAGTCCTCGGCGCCCATGCTCGGCTCCATGTTGCGCTCGACGTTGTGCGCGCCCACCAGGGACTGCGCGACGTCGCCCGCGAACACGGCTTCGGGCGCGGTGTTGATGGTGGCCGGATAGATGCGCTCGAACTTCACCTGGGCCGTGGCGCCGAAGCCCGCGGCCACCGCGCTGCACAGTTCCGCCAGCCGGCGCTCGACCTGCTCCTGCACGCGGGAGCTGAAAGTGCGCACCGTCCCGACCAGCGTCGCCTTGCCCGGCACCACGCTCATCGCCCCGAGGTCGCCGGCCTGCACGGCGCAGATGCTGACGACCGCAGCGTCGATCGGCCGCACGTTGCGCGACACGATGCTCTGCACCGCCGTGATGATGTGGGCCGAGACCACCACCGGATCGACCGTCAGGTAGGCATGCGCGCCATGGCCGCCCTTGCCCTCGACCTCGATCGTGATGCGATCGGCGGCCGCCATCATCGCGCCGCGATTGATGCCGACCGTGCCGGCCGGCATGCCGGGCCAGTTGTGCATGGCGTAGACCGAGTCGACCGGGAAGCGGTCGAACAGACCATCCTCGATCATCACGCGGGCACCGGCGAAGCCCTCCTCGCCGGGCTGGAAGATGAGCACCGCGGTGCCGTCGAAGCTGCGGGTCTCGGCCAGGTAGCGCGCGGCACCGACCAGCATCGCGGTGTGGCCGTCATGCCCGCAGCCGTGCATCAGGCCGTGCTTCGCCGAGCGCCATTCGAAGTCGTTGTCCTCGCACATCGGCAGGGCATCCATGTCGGCCCTGAGGCCGATCATGCGGCCGCTGGCCGTGGAGCTGCCGCGGATCACGCCGACCAGGCCGGTCTTGCCGATGCCTGTGTGGATCTCGTCCACGCCGCAGGCCTTCAGGGCCTCGTGGACACGGCCCGCGGTGTAGATCTCCTCGAAGCCGAGCTCGGGATGCGCATGCAGGTCGCGCCGGAAAGCGGTCAGCTCCGGATAGAAGCGCGCGATGTGCGCGAAAGGCCTGCCGGCCGCCTGGAGTCGGGATTCAGTCATTTCGAAATTCTCTGCACATCTAGTGACCTCCCGCGTTGCCGATCCGCAACCGGGGGTCGACCACGAAGTAGAGCAAGTCGACCACGAGATTGATGATCACGAAGATCAATGCGATCAGGCACAGGTAGGCGGCCATCACCGGGATGTCGGCGAAGGTCACGGCCTGGATGAACAAGAGCCCCATGCCCGGCCATTGGAAGACCGACTCGGTGATGATCGAGAAGGCGATCAGCCCGCCCAGCTGCAGGCCGGTGATGGTCATCACCGGCACCAGCGTGTTCTTGAGCGCGTGGCCGAAGTGGATCGCGCGGTCCGACAAGCCGCGCGCACGCGCGAACTTGATGTAGTCGGCGCGCAGCACCTCGAGCATTTCGGCGCGCACCAGCCGCATGATCAGCGTGAGCTGGAAGATCGCCAGCGTGACCGCCGGCATCACGATGTGCATCCAGCCATCGGACTTCAGCAGGCCGGTGCTCCACCAGCCCAGTTGCACCGTCTCGCCGCGACCGAAGCTCGGAAACCAGCCCAGGTGCACGGCGAACACCAGGATCATCAGGATGCCGATCAGAAAGGTCGGCAGCGAGACACCGAGCAACGAAAGCGTCATGAAGACCTGGCTCATGAAGCTGCCGCGCCGGAGTGCGGTGTAGACGCCCATCGGAATGCCGATCGCAAGAGCCAGGACGGCGGCGACCAGCGACAGCTCCAGCGTCGCCGGGAAGCGTTCGCCGATCAGGCGCGAGACCTTGGCGCCCTGACGCAGGCTGAGGCCGAATTCGCCTTGTGCGGCATTGACCAGAAAGTGCCAGAACTGAACGAAGAAGGGCTTGTCGAGCCCCAACGCGGCGCGAAGCTCGCGGATCTGTTCGGGCTTTGCGTCCTGCCCCAGCAGGAAAACAACGGGGTCGCCCACGTACTGGAAAAGCAGGAAGGCGAAGAAGGCAACCGCGACCATGACGATCACGGCCTGAATCAGGCGGCGCAGTACGAAAGCAATCATTCAGCAGACGAAGTGTTCAACGATGCTAGCAGAGCAATCTGCGTGCCCGGGCGGGGGTTCCCCGGGGGTGCGGCTGTGCATTGCCGAAATGAAAAAAGCCACTCGACTTTCGTCGAGTGGCTTTCAAGACTTCCCATTGATGCTGGCTTACGCCAGCGTCAAATCAGAAAGCGTGACGGATACCGAGGTCGTAACCGGTCGAGTTCTTCGGGGTCGTCGGAACGTTCGTGGCCGTGTAGAAGGCCGGGCTGCCACCCATCGTCAGGTCAGCGCCGTCCTTGTTGTTGATGCGAGCCACCGTTGCGTACAGAGCCGTGCGCTTCGACAGGTTGTGCACGTAGCCGAGAGCGAACTTGTCAGCCTTCGGGTCCGGGAACACCTGGAAGAACTGGTTGCGCGCGCCCAGGGTGTCCTTGTACTTGACAGCCGAGTAGGCAAAGCGGATCAGGCCAGGACCGACCGGCACGGTCGCGCCGAGCAGCCAACCTTGTGCGCTGGGCTCAGACACGCCGAACACGCCGTTGATCGTCAGCGGAGCCGACTGGTCCAGCTTGATCTTCGCGTTCGAGTACTCACCGAACAGCTTCACAACGCCGAAGTCGTACGAAGCACCGAGGTTGAACGTATCGAGGTTTTGCGTGTTGCCGACGAAGAAGTTGCTGGCCACGGTGGACACACCGTAAGCAGCTGCGACATCGAGCGGGCCATTGGCGTAGCCAACGCGACCACCGACATAGCGGCCGGCACGACCGTTGATGGCGGGGACCGGAGTCGTCGTCAAAGCACCCGGATCGAAGGTCGTCTTCTCGTTGAAGGCGTACATGACCTGACCGTAGAAACCACCCAGGTTCGGCGGCAGGAAGTAGCCGACCGAGTTGCTGGCGCGGCTGTACTGGTTGTTGGCCGTGAAACCGCTGCTGGCGGCGCCGGCGCTGCTGTAACCATTGGCGGTCGAGATCAGGTTGGTACCCACGCCGTTGGTGCCGAACGGATCGAACACGGTGTCGTTCCAGAACGTCGGGGTGTAGTCGCGACCGAGGCGGACTTCACCGAAGTTGCCGGACAGGCTGACGGTCGAACGACGGTTGAATTGCAGACCACCGCCGGTAGCCGTGCCGGTGCCGTCGTCGTTGTTGATGCCGGCTTCGAGCCAGAAGCTGGCAGCCAGGCCACCACCGAGGTCTTCCGTACCACGGAAGCCCAGACGGCTGGAGTTGTAGCCCGAGCTGGTCAGCGCAGTCTTGCTGGTCGTGATGCTCTGGGTGCCGAAGATCGGCACGCCATTGATCGTGCCCACCTGCAGGGTGGCGTCGGTCTTGTTCGAGTAGCCGCTGATCGCAGCGTCAACCACACCGAACAGGGTGACGGACGACTGAGCCGAGGCAACACCGGCAACAGCCAGAGCAGCCAGGGCAACTAGAGATTTTTTCATTGCAAGTTTCTCCAAGGTTAAACATAGGGCTCCGGTGCGAAGGGCTCACCGTGA